>JBDTXU010000625.1:0-10736 GCA_040006055.1 Sphingomonas bacterium
CACCAGCCAGGCGCATACGTGTATCTTCCGACCCGATCATCGTTTCTGATTTCCCATTCCTCCCAGCATTTCCACGCGGACGAATCCGGACTCGTGCCGGGCCGGTGGCTGGTGAGCGCTGCCGTCTCCAGCCTGATCGTGCTGATCGCGATGATGGCGTGGGAGCATCTCAGGATCGATCCGCTAGCCGTCGCGCCCATGTCGTTCGCCGGCATCGCGGCCTTGCTGGTCACCACCGCCTATGTATACCGTCGCCCGGCAAATCGCATGCAGCGCATCGCGCGCGACATCAGTGAATATTTCGGCCTGTTCACGCTGATCGCGCTGATCGGCGCAACCGCGACCTATCCGCTCTCGGCCGGCAGCCACGGCTTTGTCGATCCGGCGCTCCAGCAGGTCGACGCCCTGCTCCGTTTCAACTGGATCGCCTGGTACGATGTCGTCGCGGCACACCGCTCGCTGCAATTGCTCGGCACCGCGGCCTATCAGAGCATCTTCGTCTCCCCCGCAATCCTGCTCGGCTATTTCGCCTGGACAGGGCACCGCGCATCGGCGCGCGGCTTCATCGCCGCCTTCTGGCTGGCGGCGGTAATGTCGCTGGCGCTCTTCCCATTCCTGCCGGCCGAGGGTCCGCTCGCCTTTCTGTGGCGCGGGCCGATCCCCTATATGCCCGAAAGCGCGCTCTATCAGATGTCGCTGATCCCCGAGCTGCGGCGGCACGACATCAGCCATGTCGATCTCGGCGCGTTGCGCGGGCTGGTGTCGGCGCCGAGCTTCCACACCGCGAGCGCGATCCTCTACGTGGCGACCGCATGGCCTTTCCGCAGACTGCGCTGGCCGCTGCTGGTGATCAATGTGGCGATGCTGCTGTCGATCCCGGTCGAGGGCACACACTATCTCACCGACATGATCGCCGGTGCCCTGGTGGCGATAGCGGCACTCGGCATCGTCGCGGAGGTGCGGTTCCGGCTGGCCGCATGCGAGCCCGCCGCCTGAAAGGCTCGGCCCGCCCCTTGAACGTGGCGGGCATCGTTCCACCTTGGTAATGTCGTGCCGGCCCCGGATTCGGGACTGACAGCCGCTCGGCAATCGACCCTTCACCCCCAAGGGAGGCCTCATCATGAGCTTTATCACCACCAAGGATGGCACTGAAATCTACTATAAGGACTGGGGCACCGGCCAGCCGATCGTGTTCAGCCATGGCTGGCCGCTGAGCGCTGACGACTGGGACGCTCAGATGTTGTTTTTCCTCCAGCAAGGCTTCCGCGTGATCGCCCACGACCGGCGCGGCCACGGCCGATCGAGCCAGACCTGGACCGGCCATGACATGGACACCTATGCCGACGATCTCGCTGAGCTGTTCGAGCATCTCGACCTGAAGGACGCGGTGATGATCGGCCATTCGACCGGCGGCGGCGAAGTCGCACGCTATCTCGGTCGCCACGGCACCGCGCGCGTCGCCAAGGCAGTGCTGGTCAGCGCAGTGCCGCCGATCATGGTCAAGACCGAAGCCAATCCCGGTGGCACGCCCATCGCAGCGTTCGACGATCTCCGCCGCCAGCTCGCGGCAAACCGCGCGCAATTCTACAAGGAGGTCCCCGTCCCCTTTTACGGCTTCAACCGCGAAGGCGCGACAATCTCACAAGGCGCCATGGATCACTGGTGGCTGCAGGGCATGATGGGTTCGGCCCAGGCGCATTATGAATGCATCAAGGTTTTTTCGGAGACTGACTTCACTGAGGATCTGAAGAAGATCGATGTCCCCTGCCTGATCCTCCACGGCGACGACGATCAGATCGTGCCCTATACTGACTCAGCCGAGCTTTCGGCCAAGCTGGTTCAGAACCCAACGCTCAAAATCTATCCCGGCTATTCGCATGGCATGCTCACGGTGAATGCCGATGTGCTGAATGCCGACCTGCTGGCCTTCATCAAGTCGTGAGTGATGCGACCGCCCTCATCGCCAGGCTGGAGCTCACACCCCATCCGGAGGGCGGCTGGTATCGCGAGACCTTCCGCCAGCCCGCGCCCGACACCGGCCGCGGGCTGGCGACCGCGATCCTGTTCCTGCTAGAAGCAGGGCAGCGCTCGCACTGGCACCGCGTCGACGCGGCGGAGTTGTGGCTATGGCATGCGGGGAGCCCGCTGGCGCTGCTTGTCGATGATGGCGAGCGCCGGGAGCATCTCCTCGGCGGTGATGTGCTGGCGGGTCAGGTGCCGCAGGCGGTTGTGCCAACCGGCGCGTGGCAGTCAGCGGAGGCGCGGTACGGCTGGGTGCTGGTCAGCTGCGTCGTGACGCCGGCCTTCGAGTTCGCTGGCTTCGAGCTGGCACCGGAGGATTGGGAGCCTACCTGAAACGGCGGCGGCTCCTCCGCGTCAGGCGGCCTCGACCGCCATCAAAGCTTCGGCATATTTCGTATCGTTCGCATGGAACAATGGGTTCGCCGGAAAGCTGCGCGCGGTCAGGGTGAGATCGTTGAGGCCGGCAAGCTTGAAGGTGCCGAGCTTCACTTCCTTGGGCGGTTTGCCGTCGCGGTCGATCGCCACCGCGTCGATGAACAGGTCGCCATGCTTCGTGTAGATCACGTGCGGCGCAAGCGTCATCGTCACGCGATTATAGGTCGCAATGACGCATTGCCTGCGCACGATCGCCTCGAAGATTGTTGGAACGGGGCCGCTGGGAGCGCCCTTATCGCTGTCGGCGGGAAGTTTCATGGGCCTTCTCTTACACCAAAATGCTGCATCGCAGCAAGTATGATCGATGAAGCTCGCGCTTCCCTGGCAAAAAAGAGGATCGGAACCGCCAGCACGCCCCGTCCGTTCGGCTCGACACACTGATGCGAGGATGAACGTGATGGCAGAACCCCACGAAATCGAAGCGAAATTCTGGAAAGCGCTGCGCTCCGACATGACCCTGATGCTCGGGCTCGACGGCGTTGCCGACAGTCACGCGCAGCCGATGACCGCGCAGTTCGAGAATGATCAGGACGGCGGCCCGATCTGGTTCTTCACCTCGAGCGAGACCGACTTCGCGCGCGAATTGCGTGAGAGCAGCAACGGAGTCGCCCATTTCGTCTCGAAGGGCCACGATCTGTTCGCGACCATGCACGGCAAGCTGATCATCGATAATGATCGCGCGACGATAGACCGGCTCTGGAACCGCTTCGTGGCGGCATGGTTCGAAGGCGGCAAGGACGATCCCAAGCTCCGGCTGCTCCGCTTCGAACCCGACCGCGCGCAGATCTGGCTCAATGAGTCGAGCCTGTTGGCCGGAGTGAAGGTGCTGCTCGGCCGCGATCCCAAGGAGGATTACAAGGACAAGGTCGCCGAAGTCTCGCTTGGCTGACAGCGCAGGCGGGAAAGCGGCCCACCCCTTGATCGGCAACCCTCGGGGCGAGGAAACCGGAACGTCGAGCCTGCCGGACAGGTGCGCTGACTCAGGGTTTCGCAGCCGCCTTCTCGTCAGCGAGATAGGCGGCGCTGAAACTCGCCTGCTCCTTCGCGACCGGAATCAGGGTTGGGTAGAATTGCACGAAGGTCGTATCCACCGCAGCATGCGCCTGGTGGCAGGCATAGCAGCTCGCATCATAGCTAATCATCGTCGCCGGCTTCGCGCCGTCGAAGCTGAAAAAGCCCCAGCCGTCCTTGAAGCGCTTACTGTCATGGACATGCACCTCAAGCGCGACCGGATCGCCCGACTGGAAGGCCCCGTGCTGGTTGATCGACCCCTTTGAGGTGCTGCGCCGGATTTCTAGCACGAGGGTGGTGCCCTCGGGCCAATGGCCGGTCTTCAGAAACGCGGCGTGACTCTCCGGATCCACGAAGACATTGTCGAATGGCTGGTCAGCCGCGGCATTCGCCTGGGCGTTGTAGCTCATGCCATGCCCGGAGGTGAGAAAGGTCCACCGCCGATAATCGGTCGGGAAGAGCAATTCGCCCTTGTCGGTGAAATGCGCGGCACCGATCGCGTCCGGCTTGCCGCCGGCCATGGCGACCGAGGCAATCAACGCGGCAGCGCTGCCGACCGCCAACCACTTTCCGAAGCCCCGCATCGCCACTCTCCCGATCTGGAAGCGACAAGCCTAGCCGATTAGTGACGCCCCGGCGTTGCCGACTATCCTGCCGTTTCGGACATTGCCGGCCGGCCACGCCGCGCCCGTGTCGCACGCGGCGGTTCACCATGGACGCGGGCGTAAGCGCGGCCGAACGCGTCGACGCTGCGATACCCCGCCAGCCGCGCGACCTCGCCGACCGGAACCGGCCCGGTGTTGAGCAGATCATGCGCCGCCTCCAGCCGCAGCCTTGCAACCAGCGCGCCCGGGCTTTCGCCGAGCCCCTCGCGGAACATGCGCGAAAGCTGGCGCTCACCGATCGCGGCGCGCGCCGCCAGCACCGGAAGCGACAGATCGGCATCGAGATTGGCGGCGATCCAGGCGACCAGATCGGCAAGCCGCCGTGGCGCGCGCGCCTGTACCCGGGATGCTTCGGAATATTGCGGCTGCGGTCCGGCGCGCATACTGTGCACAACCATCTCGCGCCCGACCGCCAGCGCGGCCCCCGGCCCCAGATCGTCGCGGACCAGCGCGAGCGCCAGATCGATCCCCGCGCAGACGCCGCCCGAGGTGAAGCAGGGCCCATCCTCGATATAGATGCAATCCGCTTGCATCCGGACAGCCGGGAAGCGGCGCTGGGCGTCGGCCAGGAATCGCCAGTGCGTGGTCGCCTCACGGCCGTCGAGCACGCCGGTCGCCGCCAGCCCGTAAAAGCCGGTACAGACAGAAGCGAGCCGTCGCGTCGACGCGAGCCGGGTCTTCAACCAGTCCACCACCGCGATGGTGGCGTCCGTTTCCCGCAGCGTCGCGCCCCCCGGCACGATAATCGTGTCATAATCGGGCGCTTCGGCAAACAGGCGATCGGGCAGGATTCGCAAGCCCGCCTCCGTCCTGAGCGGATCAAGCGTCGCCGCGACCACCTCAACCGCGTAACCGGGCCGTGCCGGATCCAGCACGGTCGCGGTGGAGAACACCTCGAGTGGCCCCGTCAGATCGACGCCATTGACGCCGTCAAATGCGACCAAGCCCACCCGCCGTGCGGCAGGCAGGCCCAGGCTAGTCAAAACACCGCCTTGCCGTCGCCGCCCATCATTGCCTTGCGGACGAGCGGGATCGGCGGGCCCCCATAGCTCAGGAACCGGTCGTGGAACGCCTTCCACGCCTTGCGTCCGCCATGCGCCGCGGTCCAGTCGTCGCGCAGCTTGCGGATCATCAACTTGCCCATGGTGTAGTTGAGATAGGCCGGATCATAGGTGCCGCGCGCGGCCTGCTGTTTCGCGGTGCCCTCATCCTGATAGCATTCCTTCACGAACATTTCGCGGGACTGGTCCTGCGTCATGCCATGCGCGTGCAAGCCGATCGCCGAGAGGAACCGACAATTACGCAGCAAAGCCTCGGAAAGCTGACCGACATGCGTCTCCGCATCGCCATTCCCAAGCCCCGCGTCCCACATCATCTCCTCGCTATAATGCGCCCATCCTTCGGCAAAGGCATAGCCGACGAACAGCCGCCCGAAGAGCGAGGGTGACCGGTTGGCGTGAAGGAACTGAACGAAATGCCCCGGCATCACCTCATGCACCGAGGTGAAGAGCAGATTGCCATAGCCCGGCACGAACGCATCCTGTTCGGCCTTGGGCCAGCTTGGGTCGGGCGGCGAGATGTAATAGATTGAAGGCACGCCCTTATCGAACGGCCCCGGGGGATCGATATAGGCACCATTCTGCCGGTTATAAGGCGGGCTTTCCTCGACCAGCGCCTGTTCGGTGCCGGGGATCGAGACAAGATCATGCGCGATGACGAACGCGCGCAGATCGGGGATCATCTTCCGCGCCGCCGCGACCGGACCGCCATCCGCCTTGTGGGCGCCCACCTTCACCGTGCAGGCGACGATGGTCGCACCAGGATCATATTTCGCGCACGCCTCTTTCAGCGCCGCCTGATTGCGCGCCAGATCGGCCTTGCCGGCCGCTTCGAGCGTGTCGAGCGGCACATCGACGTCTTCGGTGAGCTTCACCATCCGGGAGAATTTATCGGCACCGAGCGCGAAGTCCTGGGTTGCCGTAGACTTCTGGCCATCGAGCCAGGTCGCGAGATCCGCCATCGCTTTGGCAGCGGGGGCCGCCGCCTCGTCGAATTCCTTCTGAAGTGCCGGATCCTTCACGCCGGCAAACGCCTTTTTGGCGTCACCGGTGTAATAATCGGCAAAGCCCTTGAAGCCCGCGACACCATAATTGACGAAGCTGAGCGGCATGGGCGTCTTCAGATTGGCCTTGATGTTGGCCGCCGCCCCGGGGACGTTCCTGAAGAACTTGATGACCGCCTTCATCCGAGTTGGCGCATCCGCATAGTTGCGGGCGATATAGGTGTTGGGATCGAGGCCGCCACCGACATAATAAGCCGGGTTGGTGTGCGGCTGGTCAGCGTCGGTAAGCCAGAATAATTTGCCCGCAGCGACCGTCACCAGATAGTCGCGCTCGAACGCTTCCTGTTGGCTGAGCTTGCCCGTGTCGAAAGCTTTCGCCTTGGTGATCGCGTCGTTGAAGAAATCCGCCTGACGCTTCAGCCCGGCGGCGCTCCAGTCGGGAAGCTGCCCATCGAAATCATGCCGGCCCTGATAAACCGCATTGGCCGGATCGAGCTTGAACCATTCCTCGATGAAGCCGTCGCGGAAATTCTTCCAGCTATCCGTGGGCAGCGTGAGGGCGCCCCCATCCGCCGACTTGTCGGCTGGCGCGGTGGCGGGTTGCCCGCACCCTGCAAGCGCCAGAAACGCGATCCCCGCCAGCAAGATCTTGCGCATCACAACTCCTCTCGATTCGCTCAGGCTGCGGATGCTGGCAGCTTGTCACCGCCTGCGCCAGTTGCGATTGAGGGTCGAAATCCATTGTAAAGGAAGACAGTTGCCCGCTGCGATTCTATTGGCACTCATCGTCGCGACCGCTCAGGCGAGCGTGCCTCAGGCTGACAATGCCCCCGATGACATCATAGTCCAGGCGGTGCGGCAAAAATGCCAGGTGCGGATCGCCGATCGCATTCTGTCTGATCCCGAATTCAATGCGCATGCGAAGGAATGGGCGGGAGGCAAGCCGGTACGCGTGATCGCTCCGGCAAATACCGACTATAAATGCCTCGCGAAGATCGCTTTCAGGCTCAACGACAAGGGGGTCCGGCGCATCTATTTCGTCGACCCGGCCGACGCCGCCAAATGATCGCGTCTCCCGAAGCTGACGGCTTCGGACCAGCCGCGATTATTTCCCGTCCTGCACGACCACTTCGTCGGGATTCACCACGTTGAGCTTCTTGCGCACCAGCTCATCGACCATGTCCGGATCGGCATGGCGCGGATCGAGCAGGTCGACGCGGTTCTTGAGCTCGGCGCGCTGCTTGTCGAGCATGGCGAATTCAGCCTGGCGCTTGACGAGCTGGCGCTTGATGTCGCCATAAGCCAGCGCACCGTTCGGCCCCATGATCGCATAGCCGCCGAAAAAGGCGCCCACGATCAGCAGCGCCGCCGGCGCCATCGCGCGGCGGAGCATGGTGCGGAAGGTGGAACGCTTGGCCATTCCGCGATTCTCGCATCATGCGACTCGTGGATCAAGCGGGTATTTTACCTGATCAAGCGCGAATTATGCTCCGTCCGGCATAAACCGCCGACTCGTCGAGCTCTTCCTCGATCCGGATCAGCTGGTTGTACTTCGCCAACCGGTCCGACCGGGCAAGGCTGCCGGTCTTGATCTGCCCGCAATTGGTCGCGACCGCGAGGTCGGCGATGGTCGCATCCTCGGTCTCGCCCGAGCGGTGCGACATGACGGCGGTGAAGCCGGCGCGGTGCGCCATCGATACCGCCTCGAGCGTCTCGGTCAGCGTGCCGATCTGGTTGACCTTCACCAGCAGCGAATTGGCGAGGCCGCCCTCGATCCCCATCTTCAGCCGCTTCGGGTTGGTCACGAACAGATCGTCGCCGACGATCTGGACCTTGTCGCCGATCAGATCGGTCAGCGCCTTCCAGCCGGTGAAATCATCCTCGGCCATGCCGTCCTCGATCGAGAAGATCGGATAGCGGCGAGTCAGGTCAGCGAGATATTCCGCCATTTCGTGGCTGGAGAGGATCTTGCCCTCACCCGAAATATTATATTTGCCGTCCTTGAAGAATTCGGTCGCAGCGCAATCGAGCGCGAGCATCACATCGTCGCCTGGCTTGTATCCGGCCTTTTCGATCGAGCTCATGATGAAATCGAGCGCGGCGGCGGTCGAGGCGATGTTCGGCGCGAAGCCGCCCTCGTCGCCGACCGACGTCGCCAGCCCCTTGTCGTGCAGGCCCTTTTTCAGCGTGTGGAAGATTTCGGAGCCGCACCGCACCGCTTCCGCGATCGTGGCCGCGCCGACCGGCACGATCATGAATTCCTGGAAGTCGATCGGGTTGTCGGCATGCTCGCCGCCATTGATGATGTTCATCATCGGCACCGGCAGCACATGCGCCGAGACGCCGCCGACATAGCGATAGAGCGGCAGGCCCCGCGCGTCTGCCGCCGCCTTGGCGACCGCGAGGCTGACGCCGAGGATGGCGTTCGCGCCCAGGCGGCTCTTGTTCTCGGTGCCGTCGAGCGCGATCATCGAGCGGTCGACATCGGCCTGGTCCTCTGCCTCGAGCCCCAGCACGGTATCGGCGATCTCGGTGTTCACCGCCTCGATAGCCTTGGTCACGCCCTTGCCGAGATAGACCCCCTTGTCGCCATCCCGCAGTTCGACCGCTTCGTGTGCGCCGGTGGACGCGCCGGAGGGCACGGCGGCGCGGCCGAAGCTGCCGTCATCGAGCAACACATCCACCTCAACCGTCGGGTTGCCGCGGCTGTCGAGAATCTGGCGTGCGTGAATGTCGATGATTGCGGTCACTTCATGATCCTTTTAGCGATCTGTGGTATCTACGAATGTCGGCGCGGCCTGTATCGGCTATCGCCGGCATCGGCAATTCGTCCCGGTAGATGGAACCGGGGCATGCACTGACCGGTTCATTGTGGACAAGCGAGAAAAGGGCGAAAGCATGGCGACCGACACACCCAAGGCACCCAAGCCGGCGAAAACGACGCCAAAGCCCAGGGCCGCCGCACCCAAGGCCGCCACACCCTCGCCTGCCGCCAAGATTCCCAAGCCGGCCCAGACCCCCAAACCGGTAAAGCCCAAGAAAGGCCCGACCGTGAACACCACCACTGCCACACCGAACAACGCCGACACCAAGCCCAACCCATCACAACTGCTCAAGGACAGCGCCGCCAGGCTCGCCAAGGACGCCGGCGACAAGGCACGTACCTATGCCGAGGACGGCAAGGCCCGTGCCGGCGGAGCACTCGACGAACTGGCGCGGTTGATGACCGAGGCTGCCGGTACCGTCGATGAGAAGCTCGGCGAGCAATATGGCCAATATGCCCGCGGCGCCGCCGATTCGGTCTCAGGTTTTTCGGATTCGCTCAAGGCGAAGAAGCTCGACGATCTGATCGAGGATGCACGCGGCTTCGTGAAGAAGAGCCCCGCGATCGCGATCGGCACCGCCGCAGCGCTCGGATTCGTGCTGGTACGGCTGATCAAGGCCGGCCTCGATGCAGCCGACCGCGACGAAGCCTGATCGCAACAATCGAGGCTGACCGTACAGTCCGGGGGGAACATGGCCGAGCGACTGCCGGACGACGACAGCAACAGCATCGCGCGTTTGTTCGCGCGATTGATCGACGATGCCGAACGCTTCGTGCGGGCGGAGATCAGGCTCTATCGCGCCGAGTTTCTGAGCCGCGTCGGCGAAGCCCGGATCGCGATCGTGCTGGGCGTCGTCGCGCTCCTGCTGGCGCAATCGGCGATCATCGCGATGGTGCTCGGGCTGCTGCTGATCCTCAGGCACCCGCTCGGCGAGGTCGGGGCGACGATCGTCGTCGTCATCGTCTCGCTCGGCATCGCCGCCTTGCTGGTCCGCATCGCCATCGCCAAGGTGCAGAAGATCACGGAGATCAAGGACAAGCCCGAGCCCGAGCCCGAGCCCGAGCCCGAGCGGGAGGCACCCCGTGACCGGTGACGACAATGATCTCGCCACCGCCAAGCGCAGCGCCGCGGCAGCTCGCGCCCGGCTCACCGGCACGCTTGTCGACATCCAGGCCCGGCTCAACCCGAAGGCACTCATGCGCGAGGCGGCGCACGAGGTGAAGGAGGCGGCGCAGGAACTGGCGCGCGACGGGCTCGACACCCTGAAGCGCCATCCCATCACCCTGGTGGCCGCAACAGCTGCGCTCGGCGTCTTCTTCGCACGCGGGCCGCTGCGGCACGTCATTGATGCCTATATGGATGAAACCCCCGAGCCTCCCGCGAGTTTGACCCCCAAACGGGCACGCGCCCGACGGAAAGGACCGTCCGAATGAATGCTCCAGTAACGATCGAAAACGCCCCGCTACCTGCCCGCAAGCCGACGGCGAAGAGTGTCGCCGAAAAGGCGCTGGACACCACCAGGGACACCGCACGCCACGCAGCGCGGCGCACCGCTGAGGGAATCGAGGCCAATCCGCTCGCGGTGCTGGTCGGTGGCGTGGCGATCGGCGTGCTGGCCGGCACGCTGGTCCCGCGCACCGAACAGGAGGGCAAGCTGCTCGGCCCGATCGGCAAGCGCATCAACGATACCGCCTCGGGCGCCGCGCAGGCCGCGCG
>JBDTXU010000626.1:0-3791 GCA_040006055.1 Sphingomonas bacterium
TGGGCGACGCCAGCCGTCGCGCTCGACTGCGAGAAGCCGCTGAAAATCTTCCAGTTCCCCGCCGACGCGATCCCGCGCGTCGACGGCGATACTTCGGACTGGGCAATGGTCGGCAGCGACTATGCGATCGGCAATGACAGGCTCGCGGCGGACGACGGCTCGGGCCGGCGCCCCGATCCGGCGAGCATCGACGTCAGCGTCAAGGTAGGTTGGGTCAAGGGGCTCAACCGCCTCTATTTCCTCTACGAGGCGACCGACGATTATTGGGATTTCGGCGAACTCGGTCTCAAGAACGACATCTTCGAGCTGGTGGTCGATGGCGACCGCTCAGGCGGACCGCTGATCGCGCGTTTCCACCCTGACATCGCGCCGCGTCCCGGGCAGCCGGTCGTGCCCGGCAAGACCTATCTGTCGGACCGCGACGCCTGGTTCGGCTTCCAGAATATCCATGCCCAGAACTATCACATCTTCACGCCCGCCGGAGACAAGGACTGGGCGATGGCCTGGGGGCCACAGGCTGCGTGGATCAAGCGCCTGCCCTGGTCGAACATTGCCTCTCGCTACCATTTCAAGCCCGGCGAGGCGGGCAAGCTGACCATGGAGTTCTGGATCACCCCGTTCGACTATGCCGCCCCGGATGGCGCGGCGCGGTCGGTGGAGACCGAGCTGACTGAGGACAAGATCATCGCCATGGCCTGGGCGGTGATCGACCAGGATGGTCCGAAGGCACCCCACAGAGGCTTCTGGAACCTGTCGCCCAAACACTCGATGTACGGTCAGGCCTCCGAGCTATGCCCTTTCCGGCTGATGCCGCTGGAGGCCGCTTTGCGGAAGCCGATCCAGGCCGACTGGTCTTTCCGGATTCTCGATGTCGATCGCCGCGTCGTCGCGTTCCGTGATGAGCCGATAGGCAAGACGGTCGGCTGGAAATGGGATTTCGGCGACGGTCAGAGCTCGGCCGAGCAACATCCGATCCACAGCTATGCGCAGCCCGGCAAGTTCGTCGTCACGCTCGAGGTGACAGGGCCGGCCGGCGCATCGAAGCTGTCGAAAGTCTGGGACGTCTCGTTCACCGGAGATCCACCGAAATGATCCGTCGCATGATCAACCGCCGCAACACGCTGGGATGGATGGCCGCGGTAACCGCGATCGGCGCCTTTGCGCGGCGCTCGGCTGGAGCCGGGCGGTCGCCCCGGGTCTTCGACGTGCATGATCACGGTGCCGTGGGAGACGGCGTGGCGCTCGATACCGCTGCGATCCAGCGCACGGTCGACGCTGCCGCCGCCTGGGGAAAAGGCGCCCGGGTGCTGCTGCGCGCCGGCCGGAAATATCTGATCGGCCCGGTGCGGCTGGCCAGCGGCATCGACTTCCATCTGGCGGGGGACGCCGAGATCATGGTGAGCGCCGACCCGGCGCACTACGGTACTCCACAGGAGGGCGTGCTGTCGCTCGAGGGCGTGCTCCATGCTGTCACCGCGATTGGGCTGACGATCAGCGGCACCGGCGTGATCAACGGCCGCTCGCCCGAATTCATGAGCGGTTTCGACGCCGAGAATGAATGGTGGACCCCCAAGCCGTTCCGCCCGCGCCTGCTGGTGCTGGAGAATTGCGAGAACCTCGTCATCCGCGACGTGACCTTCAGCCAGGCGCCGAGCTGGACGGTGCATCTGCTCGGCTGCCGCCATGTGCTGATCGATCATGTCTCGATCCACAACCAGCCAGACGTGCCGAACTGCGATGGGATCGATCCCGATCATTGCCAGCATGTCGAAATCCGCAATTGCCATATCGTGTGCGGCGACGATGCGATCGTGATCAAGACGACGGCCGGCCATCCCCAATATGGCCCGTCGCACAATATCACCGTCCGCGATTGCGTCCTGGAAACCCAGGATTCGGGGCTGAAGATCGGCACCGAGACGACCCAGGATATCCACCAGATCCTGTTCGAGCGCTGCCGGATCGTGACCGGCTGTCGCGGGCTCTGCATCCAGTTGCGCGATCAGGGCAGCATCTATGACATTGTGTATCGCGACATCACCTTCGTCTCGCGCTATTTCTCCGCGCCCTGGTGGGGGCGGGGCGAGGCGATTTCCTTCACTGCGATCCCGCGCACGCCGACAACCACGCTTGGAACGATCCATGACGTGCTGGTGCAGAACGTCACCGGCCGCGCGGAAAACAGCGTCCGGATCCAGGGGCATGGCGCGAGCCGAATCCGCAACGTCACGCTCGACAGGGTCAAGGTGATGCTCGACCGCTGGACGAAATATCCCGGCGGTGTGTTCGACAACCGTCCCACATCGGCGATCGACGCGATCGAAAAGCATGGCACGCCGGGAATGCTCATCCGCCACGCCGATCACATCACGCTCGATCATTGCCAAGTGGAATGGGGCGATAACAGGCCCGACTATTTCACCCATGCGCTGCAGGTCGAGGACGTCACCGCGCTGGTCAATGCCGGCTTTGTCGGGGAGGCAGCGCATCCGACGCGCGACCCCGCGATCCTGGTCACGAGCCGATGATGTCGCGGTTTCAGGAGAGAAGGCAGTGGTAAGCAAGAGACTGTCCCGCTCGCTCGGGTTGATGACGCTGCCGCTGCTGGCGATGCTTCCCCAGGCTCAGCCAGCGGCGGCGCGTGGGCATGATACGGTCGCCCGCCCGAACGCCGATCTCGCCGGGGACACGGCCGATCTGGCGCAGTTCGAGCATAAGGCCGCGCTATCCAGGGATCTCGGTGCGACCGAGATGGTCGTAACCGACGACCTGCCGCTCGCCATGTGGGAGCTCGACAAGGACGATCCTTATCCGGCGTGGTTCGTGCGCCACGCGACGCTGTTCAAGATATTCCCGCCGGCCGAGGTGCAGCCCTATGTCAACATGCCCTATGCTCTGCGGGTCCAGGCGATCGCCGCGAAACGCTGCGCCATCCTTCAGAAGTACGGCCTTAAGGGCGTCTGGAGCGCGAACGAGCCGGCGGTGCTGCCCGAGCCATTCTTCACCGCGCATCCGGAATATCGCGGCCCCCGCATCGATCACCCTGCGCGCTCGCGGAAAGTCCATTTCGCGCCCAATGTCGACCGGCCCGAGATATTGCGGATGTACCGCGAGTCCGTACAGGCGCTGCTCAGAACCTGCCCGCAGGTCGAGACCTTCAGCTGGGTCACGACGGACGCCGGCTCGGGATTCGACTGGACGCCGTCGCTGTATTCGGGGCCGAACGGCAACAGCAATTTCCGGGATCGTCCCATCGCCGATCGGGTCACCGGGTTCATGATCAATGCGCAACAGGCTGCCAAAGATGTCGGCCATGAGATCCGGATCAACATCAACCAGATCGAGCCACGGCAATGGATGATCCCCACCTTCGCGCCCGATGTTTTGGAAAACATCGTCCGCAAGCTGCCGCGCGGTCTTGGGGTCCAGGGACTGGAAGGGCCTGACGGGCGCCCGTTCGCAACCGGCGGCCGGGGCGGCGGCGGGCCGCGCCCCTTCTATCCGGTCGTTGGGATCGTTTCGCCGTCCTTCGCCGGCCTGGCCCCGCCATCGCCGGACCGCGTGTCGGTCAATCTCGGCGACGCGCAGAGTGTCGACTTTACCTATCGTCTGCTGAAGGCGACGCACGACGTGCCGATGCGCTCGGCCACAGAACGGATCGTGGCGCTTCGGGCGTTCGCCGTCAGTGAGGTGGGCGAGGCGCAGGCCGATAATCTCGTCGAGGTCTGGAGCGCATTGGCCGATGTCCGGAGCAAGCTCGATGTCCTCGATTTCGGCGGCATGCTGCGCTT
>JBDTXU010000627.1:0-14466 GCA_040006055.1 Sphingomonas bacterium
TCGCCGCCAGTGCTACCCAAGCCGGCAGTGTTGCACTTCAAAATTGACACCGCCCTCGGGCGGACCAGCGTGCATGTACTGCAGCCTTGAAACCATGCTGCCGACGATGACAAGCGTGGTTTGGTTAGCCGTGCGAGCACGACATCCTGCCATGCTCCCCGGTCGCGGAAATTACCTGTCAGCACGCAGACACCGAGAGATAAATCCATCGATCAGCGGGCGGTAGGCGGACGCGGCAAACGGTGCTTCGATCGAATGTCCCACCGCCTTCGGCAGCTCGACGATCGCGCCTGCCGACACCATAGCAGTCACCGCCGCCAGATCGTGCCGGGTCACGGGAATGTCGCCGGCAGCATAGGCGATGCGCAGATTCGGATGCGGTCCGACACCGAGCCGCGAGGCCAGATCGCGATCTTGCTCGCCCGCGAAATAGCTCAACGTGGCTTGATCCGATGGTAGTGTCACAGCGCGTGCCCCGGGCGTGGTGGGTTCCAGCGCAAATGGTATTGCGACCGCGCCCCGCGCTCGACCGCGGGTGATAGCGGTGTGGGGCGACGCCGCCAGGGGCGCAGCCAACAGAAATTGGGCGGCCGGATGGCTGGCCACCAGAGGCGCCGCCACCGCCGCGCCCATGCTGAACGCGATCACGCAAACCGGACCGTGCTGGCCGAGCGCATCGACCAGTGCCGCGGTCTCCGCCCGGGCACGGGCGACGTCGCCATCGCCGATCCGCACGCGATCAATGCCCAGATAGGAGGGTATGGCAATCGTCGCTCGGCCTGCCCACCTGGCCAAGAGATGGTTGACGGTCGCCCGCGCGCCCAGGCCGTGGAACAGGTTTTGGTATGGCCCGCCACGCAAGTACACGACCGTGCCCGCCGACCGACCTTTCGGGGTTGCGAGCAGTACCGGCATCGTGCCGTGGGCAGCGGCGAAACCCGCGGTGATCAAAGTGAAATCAGGACCGCGGAAATGGGAACAGGCCAGGTCACCCGGTTTTTCGAGCCAGTTCTGGCTTATGAAAGCTTGGCCGCGGCGGTCGGTTTCGCAAGGGACGAACGGTGTCGGCGCAATCGGCGCGTCGGTGGTGGTTACGAGTCGCACGTCGATGTCGATGAGGGACGCCTGCTGTCCGTAAACCACGAGCCGGTGGGTGGCATGGCCCCCAATCGCCACCTCCCAGGCCTGCGGCGGGGCATTTGCAGCGGCGGCGCGACACCAAGTGTTGCCTTCGGGCCACCATCCGACGGCCATAGCATCATGGAATGACATTGCTTCAGGCGCCGCGCCGCACCGGCCAGGTGCGGCGCGGACCTGTGTCGTTATAACGAGACTGGGTGCCGGGCTCGCGCTGGACCCGGCGCTAGGCAATGCGCGATCGCATGCGGCCGCCATCACCAACAAGCTGGCCGTCACGATCGATCTCGGTGACACGTGCAATAACCCCCTTTTAGATTATGATGTCCTGGGGCGAAGTCAGGAATGTGAGCCGGTATGTACAATGTTCCGTACAGATAGGAAATGTCAGTGACCCCTCATGACATTCCCAACAGGCGTTGATTGCCGATAGCCTGACTGCCACGGCCTCGACTGGGCATGACAAATGGGCATAAGTCCGTCCCTCGCGGCGTCACAGAAAATGTCAGTCCGTCTGACTTCCCCAACAGCCTCGCCCCGATTCAAACCCGGCGGCCGCATCGCTACACCGCTTTATGGCTGCTCGAATAGACCGCCCTTTGCCGGGAAAGCGCGCGTCACCCTGCGGCAACGCGCTCCCATGCGTTGATCACCGCGTCCACGGTCACGTCCGCCTCCGCCATCGTCGTCGCAGCCGAGGATACCGAGACCCGCATCACCCAGTGCCCGCGCCATTGCGCCGCGCCGATGAACGCGACCGCGTCCTCCTGCACCTGGCGGACGGTCGCGAGCGTCGGCGCATCGGCGCCACCAAACCGCACCATGAACTGGTTCAGCTCGACCGGGCAGACCAGTTCCACCCCCGGCACAGCCGCCAGCCGCTCCGCCATATGGCTCGCGATGGCGCAATGCCCCTCGACCATCGCCGCGATCCCCTCGCGGCCGAACTGGCGGATCATCGCCCAGGCAGCAAAGCCCCGCGCCCGCCGCGAGAGCTCGGGCACATAAGCGGAAGGGTCGCGCTCGGCGCCCTCGGGCGACGGCAGATAGCTCGCGGTAATCGCCATCGCGCGCCGGTGCGCCTCGGCGTCGCGGACGATCGCGAAGCCGCTGTCATAAGGCGTCTGCAGCCATTTATGCCCATCGGTCGCCCAGCTGTCCGCCAGCTCGACGCCGGCAGTCAGATGCTTCTGCGCCGGGCTCGCCTGTGCCCACAGCCCGAACGCGCCATCGACATGGAGCCACGCGCCCATGCCATTGGCGATCGGTGCGATCTCGGCAAAGGGATCGCAGGCGCCGGTATTGATCTGCCCAGCCTGGCCGATCACGATGGTCGCATCGGTGTTTTCGGCGATGGCGCGCTCGAGGTCGCTGGTCAGCATCCGCCCGCTGGAATCGCAGGCGACCACTCGCACCCGGCCCGCGCCGAGCCCGAGATATTTGATCCCCGAATAGACCGTCGCATGCGCATCCGCGCCGATCAGCACTGTGATCGGCGGTGCGCCGAACAGGCCATCGGCCTCGACATCCCAGCCGACGCGCCGCAGCACTTCACTCCGCGCGGCGGCGAGGCACACGAAATTGGCCACGGTCGCGCCCGTCACGAAACCAACCGAAGCCTCAGCCGGCAGTCCAAGCAGGTCGAGCAGCCATGTCGCCGCGACCGCCTCGATCGCCGAGGCGGCGGGCGCCGCCTGGAGGTTCGCTGCATTCTGCCCCCAGGCCGCGGTCAGCCAGTCGGCGGCGACGCCGGTCGGATGCGAATTGCCGATCACCCAGCCGAAGAAGCGCGGTCCGGTCGAAGCGCGGATGCCGGGCTCAGCAAGCGTCGCCAGCTCCTCGATGATCGCAGCCGGGTCGCCGCCCTGTTCCGGCGTCGGCCCGGCAAAGGCAGCCAGCATCTCGGCATAGGTGGCAACAGGTGTCGTTTCAGCCGTCGCAACGCTGCGCCGATAGGTGATCGCCCGCCGTGCCGCCTCGTCCATGGCGGCATAGCCGTCGCTCACAAGAGGCTCTTCAGCGGGGTCTCGGGATCAGCCAGCAGGGCAGGGTCAGGCGCCGCGCCGGCAAGCACAAGGGCACGACCTTGCGCATAATCGCGCGTCATGTTGACGCAGTCGAGCGCAAGCACGCGCCCGGCCTTGAGATAGATGACCGAAAAGCTCCGCGTCGCCGGATCGCCCCGCACGACAGTCTGGTCGTACCCCATCGAGAGCCCCATCGTCTGGAGCCGGATGTCATATTGGTTCGACCAGAACCACGGCACCGCCTCATACGCCTCGATCTCTCCGCACAGCAGCTTCGCCGCGATGTTCGCCTGGTCAGTCGCATTCTGCACAGACTCGAGCCGGATCACCGCGCCATCGGCGAAGCGGTTAGCGTGCGCCGCGCAGTCGCCGATCGCCAGGATATCGGGCAGGCTGGTGCGGCAGTACGCATCGACCGCCACGCCATTGCCGCCCTCCGCGCCGGCCGCGAGCAACGGCTCGACCGCCGGCACGATGCCGATGCCGACGATCACCATCTCGCAAGCGAGGATCGTCCCATCGGCCAGCCGCACGCCCGTCGCAGCGCCGTCGCTCTCTTCGATGCACTCCACCGCCACACCGGTCCGCAGGTCGACGCCATGCGCCCGGTGCTCGGCCTCGAAGAAGCGCGACAACGGCTCGCCCGCCACGCGTGCCAGCACCCGGTCAAGCGCCTCGAGCACCGTCACATGCTTGCCGAGCTTGGTCAGCACCGCCGCCGCTTCGAGCCCGATATAGCCGCCGCCGATCACCACCACCCGGTTCACTTGCGGAAGCTCGGTGATCATGCGGTCGACATCGGCGCGGTTGCGCACGCTGTGAACGCCGCGCACCGAGTTGCCTGCACAGCTCAGCTTGCGCGGACTGCCCCCGGTCGCCCAGATCAGCGACCCATAGCCGATCGTGCCGCCATCCTCGGTCGTGACCCGGTGCGCCGTCGCATCGACCGCAGTCACCTTCCGGCCCAGCAAGGTCGCGATATCGCGCTCCTCCCAGAAGGCGGCGGGGCGGATCATGATGCGCTCGAACGGCTTGTCGCCCGCCAGATACTCCTTGGAGAGCGGCGGCCGCTCATAAGGAAGCTCGGGCTCGTCGCCGAGCAGCGCGATCGTCCCTTCGAACTTGCGCTGGCGCAGCGCGATCGCGGCCTGGGCGCCGGCATGGCCGGCCCCCACGATGAGGATGTCGTAGCGGTCGGCGGGCATCTGCATGCCGCGCCTCATGTCACATCACCGGTGGGTCTGCCATCTGATACTTATGGTGAGACCCACCTCATCGCCGCCGCGTTTCTTGCCGCATCAATGCGCCATCAAAGGCGTGGGCTCTCCCTCGCCCGACAGGCGCGACCGCGGGCCCAGCACAGCATAGAGTATGATGATCACATAGGCGATTGCCGGCAGGATGAACGTTGTGCCGATGATGCCCGTTGCATCGGCGACCTTGCCGGAGAACCACGGGAGCAGCGCGCCGCCGACGATCGCCATGCACATCAGGCCGGACACCGAAGCCGTGGATGCCTTGGAACGCTCCATCGTGATGCTGAAGATCGTCGGGAACATGATCGAGTTGAAGAAGCCGACGCCAAGCGCGGCATAGGCCGCCATCGGCCCATGCAGCAGGAAGGCCGTCGCGGTCAGGCAAGCTGCGGCCACGGCCGCCCCGGCGAGCAGGTAGCTGGCGCGTACGAAGGGCAGCAGCGCGCTGCCGATGAAACGCCCGACCATCGCGCCGAACCAGTAAATCCACGCCAGATACAAGCCGGCGGTCTGAAGCGGCAGGCCGAGCACATCGGGGCGGTTGAGGAAGTTGATCATGATGCTGCCGATCGTCACCTCGGCCCCGACATACAGGAAGATCGCGAGCGCGCCGAACTGTGCCCAGCCCGAACGCAACGCCTCCAACGGCGACGCGTTCGCGATTTCGCCGTGCGAAGCCGAGGTGTCGATGTTGCGACGGAAGGCGAAGATCAGCGCCGACAGCGCGAGAACCGCGACCGCGATCAGCACGAATGCGTGGTCGATCGCGCCAAGCGCGGTGCCGCGCTCCACATTGGGGAGGATATGCCCGCCTTGGCCGAACACGTCCTGACGCAGCATCAGCTTCGAGCCGATCTGGACCCCGAGTACCACGCCGAGCGAGTTGAACGCCTGGGCGAGGGTCAGCCGGAAATGGCTATATTCGGGCTTGCCCAGCGACGCCGCGAGCGGGTTCGCCGCGACCTGAAGCGCGGTGATCCCGCTCGCCATCACGAACAGGGCCACCAGCACCATCGCATAGGCCTGGATGTGCGAAGCGACGAGCATCAACAGGCAGGCCCCCACCATCACCATCAGCGCGCCGATGATCGTCCGGCTGTGCCCAAGCCGTCCCAGCAGCGCGGCGGCGGGCATCGACATCACGAAATAGGCGACGAAGAAGGCGAACTGAGTCAGCATCCCCTCAGCCACGTTGAGCGTGTAGATGCCGCGCATCGCCGCGATCAGCGGGTCGGTGTTTGAGGTGATGAAGCCCCAGGCGAAAAACAGGCAGGTCACCACCACAAAGGCCGCGACCGAGCTGCCAGCTGTCTTGCCGTTCATATGCCCATATCTTTCTGCGCGAGGGAGGGGGTCATTGCGGGCAGGCGCCGCCCGCGCCCGCGCTGGTGTAATGGATGCCGGAGATCGACAGCGCCAATGCGCCGTCGCTTGCCAGCGTGAAGGGGGCGGTCACCCGCTTCGGATCGAGTCCGCTCTGCACGAAGCAGTTGAGCGGCAGCGTCAGCGTCGTCCATTTCCCGACCGGTGCCGCGCGGAGCGTCGCGGTCAGCGGCACGGCGGCGGCGCATTTGTCGCCGCACTGCATGCCGAGCCGCACCGCACCCACCGGCGCCGTATCGACCCGGTAATCGATGACCAGGCTGTACTGCGCATTGCTCTCGCGCGACATGTCGATCGGCTTGTCGGCGACCACGCGGACCGTACCACCCGCAGCACCCCAGACCACCGCCCGCGCATCCTCCTGCGCGCTCCGGTCGACGCCCGAAATCCGCACCAGGCCGCCGCCGGTCGTGCCCGAATTGCCCTTCACCGGCACCGCCACGCCCTGCGGCTCAGCCAGGTCGAAGCTCCAGTTAGCGGGGAGCTTGCCGCGACCGAAGATCATCCCGTCCTCACGCGTGGCATTGGCCGGATGCGCCTCGGAGAGCTGCGCCAGATCGCCCCCGCCGGCGTGGGTGTCGGCATAGGTCAGGCCGAATCCGAACGCGAACAGCGGATCATAACCCGCATCCTCACGGTGCATCGCGCTCTGGTCGATCCGCTTCGGCCAGGAATAGGAAAGCTTGCCGCGGAAATCATGCCGCGGCTTGCCGGCTTTATCGGCGAGCAGCACATCGGCGATGCCGCCGCCTTCGCCGCCCGGCAGGAATGCTGCAACAAACGCGTCGGAGGCGTTGATCTCCGGATTCACCCACAAGGGCCGTCCCGACAGGAATACCGAGATCACCGGAATCCCCTGCGCCTTGAGCTTCTTGAGAAGGTCGAGGTCGCGCGTCTCGCCGGGCCGATACTCGAGCGTCGGCCGGTCGCCGGCGAACTCGGCATAAGGGTCCTCGCCGAACACCACGATCGCCGCATCGGGCTTCGCCGTGAAGCTACCATCCGTGCTCAGCGTTGCGGAGCCGCCCGCCGCCTTGGCCGCCTCGGCGATGCCGGCATAGATCGACTGGGCGTGCGGAAAGTCGGCATTGGTCGTGCCGGTGCCCTGCCAGCTGATCGTCCAGCCGCCCGCCTGTTTCGGAATATTGTCCGCCCCGTCGCCCGCCACCAGCAGATTGAGCTTGGGCGAGAGCGGCAGCACATGGCCCTGGTTCTTGAGCAGCACGAGCGATTCGCGCACTGCCTGTCGCGCCACCGCCCGATGCTCGGGCGCGCCGAGCAACTCGAAACGCCCGGCATAGGGCCGGCTCGAAGGCTTGGGCTTGTCGAACATCCCGGCGCGCAGCTTCACCCGCAGGATGCGCCGCACCGCCTCGTCGAGCCGGGCGTGCGAAATCTCGCCCGATCGCACCTGCGCCAGCGTATTCTCGTAGAAGCCCTTCCAGCTGTCCGGCGCCATCACCATGTCCATGCCGGCATTGATCGCCGCCGCGCAGCTGGTGTTGGAGCAGCCCGGCACCTGGCCATGGGCGTTCCAGTCGCCGACCACGAGGCCGTCGAACCCCATCTGCTCGCGCAACGCCCCGGTCAGCAGATCGCGGTCAGCGCTGAGCTTCTGGCCGCGCACGCTAGAAAAACTCGCCATCACCGCCTGCACGCCGGCGCCGATCGCGGGTGGATAGCCGGCGCCGTGAATGTCGCGGATCTGCTCGGGGCTCGAAGGATTGTCGCCCTGGTCGACACCGTTCGCGGTGCCGCCATCGCCGACGAAATGTTTGCCGGTCGCAATCACCTTGCCGTCGCGCAGGAATTCCTTGGTGCCCGGCTTGCCTTGCAGGCCCTCGATCATCGCGCCGGCATAGCTGCGCACCACCGAAGGGTCTTCGGAAAAGCCCTCATAGCTCCGCCCCCAGCGCGTATCGCGCACCACCGCGAGTGTCGGCGAGAAATCCCAGTCGATGCCGGTGACGGCCATCTCCTTCGCCGTCACCGCCCCGATCTGGCGGATCAGATCGGGGTTCCGCATCGCGCCCAGGCCCACATTCTGCGGAAAGATCGTCGCGCCGATGATGTTGGCATGGCCGTGCACCGCATCGATGCCCCAGATCGGCGGGATGGCGGGCCGGCCATCGTCGCGCTTCATGATCGCTTCCCAGGCCGAATCGGCAAAGGCCAGCCATTCAGGCGCCGGCGCCTTGTCGTTCCCGTTCGGGCCGGAATTGCCGCCGTTCAGGATCGAGCCGAAATGATATTGGTGCATCTCGGCAACCGACACGCTGGCGAGGTCGGGCTGGACGATCTGCGCCACCTTGTCCTCGTCCGACATCGCTGCGAGCAGCTTGGTGATCCGCGCTTCCATCGCCGGGTTGGGCGCGAGCGGCGATCCGACATGTGGCCAGGGTGCCGCGGGGGCAGGCGCCGCGGTTTGCGCGACGGCGACGCCGCTCGTGATGGCGATCATCGCGCCCGCTGCAAGCAGCATCGCCCTCAAGCTGCGTCCGGATACAGGCATTGTCTCTCCCCGCGAGTCCGATTGGTTCGGCTCTCGACAGGCATAGATCACAAAATGACCTACGTTATCAATTTTAATCGTAACGGCGCTAGGTTTTGGGCGCCGGCCCGGTCGATTGCCGCGTCACCAGCGTGAAGGGATGTTCGATCACCTGCGCATGCGGCTTCTTCTCGAGCATCGCGACGAGCATGTCGGTCGCGCCGCGCGCCATGTCGAACACGGGCTGGTGGATCGTGGTGAGGCGCGGCCAGACGATCTTGGCGATCGCGCTGTCGTCAAAGCCCGCGATCGACAGATCACCGGGTACCGTCAGACCCAGATCATGCGCCGCCATGATAGCGCCCGCCGCCATATCGTCGTTCTGCGCGAAGATCGCGGTTGGCCGCTCGGCGCGCGACAGGATACGGCGCCCGGCTTCGAAACCGGATTCGAACGTGTACATGCCCTGCTCGATATCATCGAGCCGCATCTTCAGCCCGGCCTTGGCCAGCGCAGTGGAGAAGCCGAGCAGCCGAGCCTCGCTTGACGGATGGCTCGGATCGCCTTTGATCATCCCGATGCGGCGGTGGCCGAGCGAGATTAGATACTCGGTCATCGCCCGCGCAGCGCCGACATCGTCAGTGATGGTATGCGGGCCAAGCTCGGGCGCGCGAGTCGGCGCGACCCGCACGAAGGGGAAATGCGCCGCACTCAGCCGCTCGATGATGACCGGATGGTCGGATGCCGGCGGCGTCAGCACGATCCCGTCGAGCGCGGCCGACCGCACCAGCGACAGGATATTCTCGGCGATGGCCGAAACCTGTTCGACCGGGAGCACGACCAGCCGATATTTCTCGCCGTGCAGCCGATCGAGCGCACCCTGCTGAAGCTCGACGACATAATTGGGGCTCGGATTTTCGTAGAACAGACCGAGCAGATAGGAGCGACGCCCGACCAGCCCCTGCGCGACCACATTGGGGTGATAATGCAGCGCAGTGGCCACCTTCATCACCCGCTCGCGGGTCTTGGCGGTGACGTTGGGGGCATCGTTGAAGACGCGCGAGACTGTCTTAATCGAGACATCGGCCTCGCGAGCCACATCGATAATCGTCGCGCGCCGGCCCAGTTCCATGGCGCTCAGCTAGCATGAGATTTGCGGCTTTGGTAGCCTCTGGCTCCGGACCGGCGTCGAAACAAGATCGGTTTTGGCGAAACTGACAACGTTGGCCCTTCATGGGGCCGATTTGGTAGGGCCGGCGCTGCTGTTTCGCGTGTCAGTCAGCGCCCATGCGCCGTCAGGCAGAATGTCGCAGATGAGATGCACCCGGCGCGTTTCGCCCGCATTGCGGACGCCGTGCCTGCGCGTATTGTCGAACTCATAGGCAATGCCGGGCTGGAGATGGAAAGCCTCATCGCCGATCGTCATCTGCGTATCCCGATTGGTCAGGATCGGCAGGTGGCAGCGGTGAGACCGGGTCAGCGCCTCGGCAAGGTCGCGGTGCGGCGGGATCTCGGCGCCGACGGGAAGTTCGGCAAGGAAAAGCTTGGCGATCGTACCGCCGAAATGGGACTTTAGCCGCTCCGCAAACACCTCGGCGGCAAGCGCAAGCGGTCCCGGATTCGCCGATTGCAGGACGATCGGCACCTGCCCGGGCCGCCAGTCGTTCGAGAGCCAGCGCAGCACGATAGACCGGGTTGCGCGCTGCTGGGCGAATGCCTGTTGCCTGTGCTGATGCTTGTCCCATTCGGGCGAATCCTGCCCCGGCAGGTCCTTCAGCAACGCGGCAATCGGATAGTCGAAAAGAGGCACCAGCGCCGATGACAATTGCACGTACTTCCCCCGAATCCGTGTCGATAGTGGCGGCGCTCATCGCCAAGGGCAAGCGGCCGTTTATTTCACCGGCGGCTGCCGCCCCGGTCAGGGCTCATAGGTCATGGTTGCGGGCCGCAGCCGCTTGCCATCGGTAAAATCCAGATAGGTGTCGTCGCCCATGCGAAAGGCGAGGTCGATCCACTGGCTCAATTGCTCTTGCGGATTCGTCGCTTCCGCGATCGGCGCTGCTTTGAAGCGCGATCGCAGATGCGCTTCGATCTCCGCCATTTCAGGCGTGAATGTGTAGCTGTCCGACGGGCCGACCGCTGCCTCGAATCGCGAACACCCCCGCTTGATCGTCATCTTGGTGCCCGGCCCAAGCTTGGGATCCGCATCGATTGCCTCGCGCACCACCTTGTACAGCGCGCGCGCTGCATCCAGGTCGCCCGCATAATAATAGCCGGCATAAACATCCTGGGAGTGGGGATTGTCGATATCCACGCCCCATTTCGACGTGCAGTCGATCGCTTTCGCGAGTTGCCAGGCGGCTACCAACTCGCGCAGCGTGCCTGCCTTGACCTTGATCTTGTAGCAGGCGCTGCACCCCATCGGCACCGCAGTTTGCGCATAGGCGGCGTCAAAGACGACTTTGGAAAGGAACCCGCAAGGGAGATAGCCGCGGTTGGCGACGAAGACCCAGCGCGACCTGGGGCCGCGCGCCCGTGGCAGGCTCAGCCTCCCATCCTCGCCTTCGATCAGCTTGCCCGTATTGATCGCCGCCTGGAGATTCTCCCGAACGGTGCGATCGCCAAAGCGCTGGGCGAGCAATTCGTCGGCGCCCGAGCCGCCTGATCCAACCTCGCCCGACATGGAAAAGAGCCTGGCAGCGCGCCGAAGAGATGGGAATCGCACGTTTTCGAACCTCTCCGACCGGGTGTGGGAGTGCACCCTCCTGATGAGGACAGTAGAATTAGGGAGAGCCCTTTGGAAGGAGCGTTCTCTACAGGGTTGTTCGAAGCGCTGGACGAGAAGTTCGTCAGCGCCTGGGCCGGCTGGTTCCGTCTCGTCAGTTTGGAAAGGTCTAGAATCGCACGACGCCGAGGAGCTTGGGATTGCTTGAAGTCGCGTCGTTTAGCGAGACGGCAAGCCAGTCCAGATTTCCGATGAGAAAGAGCGCCAGAACAGGCACAGCCGTCGCAAACCAGACAAAGGTATCTCCGCCATTTGCGCCCGGAACATTGGCCAGTTCAGGCTCTATCCATGACGTTGACGCCAGGATGAGAAAGACGATGATTCAGATCAGGTTCACGATCATCCAGATGGATTGCGACTGAAATGACCTGAGCATCCCGGCGTATCTACCCCGTCGATGTGCAGAGCTCATACAGGTCTTGTTTGCTTCTCGCTTTCCGTCAGTCGCCGCCAATCCCACGAATGACCCGAGCCGGATTTCCACCGGCAAGGGTGTTCCGCGGAACGTCATGCGTGACGACCGAACCCGCGGCAACCACCGAATTCTCGCCGATCGTCACCCCGCCGATGACCGTCGCCCCGGCCGCGATCCACACGTTCCGCTCGATCACGATCGGCTCGGCGATCACGCGGGCCCGCCGCTGCGATGGCTCGAGCGGATGGCTGGAGGTGATGAGGCTCACATTCGGTCCGATCATCACGTCGTCGCCGATGTCGATCCCGCCAAGATCGTACATGGTGCAATTCTGGTTGATGAACACGTTGCGCCCAAGGCGGATATTCTCGCCGCCGGTGGTGTAGAAGGGCGGGATGAGCGAAAAGCCCTCATCCACCGCGCTGCCGATCAACTCGCTGAACACCGCCCGGATCTGATCGGCGTCATCATAGCTCAGCCGGTTGAGCAGGGGAGTGATCGCCATCGCCCGCTTGACGCTAGCCACCATGGCCGCCGATTCAGGCGTCCTTCGGGGAATGATCCTGGTGGTGTCCGCGTTCGACATTCGTCTTTCGTCCTCGCCCCCGGCAGTCGGATCTTTTCCGCGCATCAGAGCGCGGCGAAACTCCTATCGCAGCGACGAAGCGGGTGGAACCGGATCTGGACAGTGTCTCCGTCTGAATTTTGACGGATCGGCTGTCGCATCCGGCGCCTGCTTCCTCTATGCTTGGAGCAGAGCGTGGAGGCGGTATGACGAAGATCTGCATTGAAGTGGTCGCTACGTCTCACGGCCTCAAGCCCTGGGCCGTTATTGCCAGCTTCAACGACGCCGAAATTTCCGAGATAGGCACCGACACAAAAGAACAAGCGGAGAAGCTTGCCAGCGACCTGTTCCGCAATTTCAAAATTCTGGCCAGCTCGCAGTCGCGCGTTGGCGCTCACTTCGAAGCGAACGATCCCTAGCTGATCTTCGACACCAGATAATCCGCTGCCCGGCGCAGCATCGTCGGTGAAATATATTTGCGGTGAACCAGCGATATCGCCGCCATGTAGAACCGCCCGAAGGCATTTTTACACACCACACAGGTGCCGAGCGTGATCTTGATGCTTGCGGGTCCTGTCTTCGCAACGCCGATGCATGACCGGAAGACCAGATGCTTGTCCTTGGCGCCCAGCATGACCTGTGCACCCGAGCCGTCCGCCTCAATCAGTTGATCGAGAACCGGGTACTGGCCGGCGAACAGGTTGGTCCGATCACCCGACAGCAGGGACGATACCGGGCAGCCAAGCGGAGAGGTTCGCAATCCGATCGGCCTGACGAGCAGATTCCTGATCATCATCAGCCGCGAGACCCCGCGCGGCGCGTTGTTCAGAAAGCCTTCCAGCACCAGCTCCAGAATCTGGCTGGCGTTCAGATCCCGAAACTTCACGTCCTCCAGGGAGATCATGAACGTATCCTGGTGATGGGCCTCGCGCGGGTCCAGATGCCGCCGCAGGAGCGAGTGTTCGGGCACATCCTCCAGTTCGATCACCGCATTGGCGACCTCCGCCTTGGAGACATAGCCGCCCGGCCCATGCCGGCTGCTCCAGAAGCCACGGACGATTCCGAGGCTCCCCCGGAATGTGTCGCACACCTTGCGGTGCATCGTTCCCGCCGGCGCATCGAGCGACAGCGTGGTCGTGGGAATGACTTCCTGCAGGAAATCCTTCGAATGGATCAGCCGCGCGACATCTTCCGGCAGAACTTCGGTCAGCGTCGGGATGTCGGCCGTGTCGGCCTTGATACTGGCCTTGAGGTCATCCGACAGATTCCCGCCCAGTTCATCCGTGTGGCACGACAGCGCGAAGAAAACCGGGTGCAGTGAATTCTTCGATAGCGGCCAGAACTGGTGCCAGGTCTCGCCGCCAAAGCGCACGCAAAACATGCAATCCGGCGGGATATTGATGAAATGCAGTGCCTCGATGAACCTGCGAGGGTCGATCTCCATCTCCTCGCTGTTCGCCATTGAAAAGCGAAGCTGGGCGCCGCCGCTGCCAGAGACAGCGGTGAAAATCCGGTGCCCGGCATGGCGGTGAAAGGGATGGCCCTGCGGCCCGACGATGAAGGAATAAAGGGCAGTGGTGTCCCCCAGCTTGAAGTTCGTCCCCCCGATTTTCGCCGACGGCTCCTCGAGCGCATCGCGAAATTCGGGATGCGCCTTTTGCCGGGCGGCGATGCTGTGGAACAAATGGCTCCCCGCACCATGACCCAACTGCGCGATCAGCGACACTTCGACCGGTAGCCCATCCGCCGCATGCGGAATGACGACCGTCGGAAACGTATCAACGATGCTCGTCAAATGCAGCATTGCGTCCTCACGGATTGCGGTGACCTCTCCGCGGGCACGCTAGGCCTGGGCGTAGAGGATTCCCGCAATGACTCCAAGGCGCACGACACGCCGATGCCGCGGCGGGTGATTCAAGCACGCGCGGGCCTGGGCCATCGCATTGCCCATCTTCGCTTCACCGCCGCTGCCACCTGTGGTTTAAGGCCAGCATGAGCCGCATCCCGATCGCCGCGAAAGCATTGCTGCTCTGCTTCGCCTTTGTCGCCATGCCGGCCTCGGGCGATGTCCCGGCGCCATCGCCGAGCGATCAGGCCGATCCCTTTATCGGTACAGGCGGCGAGGGGCACACTTTCGCCGGCGCAACCGCGCCGTTCGGGATGATCCAGCTCAGCCCCGATACCGACATCAAGCCGTTCAAACAGAGCTATAAATGGGCGGCCGGCTATCGCTACGAGGACTCGACCATCCTCGGTTTCTCGCACACCCATTTCTCGGGCGCGGGGCACAGCGATCTCGGCGATATCCTCGTCACGCCCGTGGTCGGCGATGATGTACCGCTCGAACCGGGTGACCCCGCCAAACCGGGCTCAGGCTATCGCTCCCGCTTCAGCCACACGACCGAAG
>JBDTXU010000628.1:0-10826 GCA_040006055.1 Sphingomonas bacterium
CGCAGGCGCATTATCTGATCGCGGTGATGCGGATGAAGCCGGGCGATCCGGTGAAGCTGTTCGACGGCGAGAGCGGCGAATGGCTCGGCGTCGCCATCGCCGTCAACAAGCGCGACCTGATGCTCGACGTGACGGAATGCTTGCGCGAGCGCGAGGCGGTGCCCGATCTGTGGCTCTGCGCCGCGCCGCTGAAGAAGGGGCGGATCGACTGGATGGCGGAAAAGGCCTGCGAATTGGGGGTTGCACGGCTTGTGCCGGTGCTCACCCGGCGCGCGGTGGTCGATAAGCTCAATCTGGATCGGCTTCGTGCACACATGATTGAAGCAGCCGAGCAATGCGGGCGGACTGCGGTGCCCGAGCTGGTCGAGACAGTGAAGCTCCCCGCCCTGCTGCGCGACTGGCCGGCGGGGCGGACTTTGTTCTTCGCCGACGAAACCGGTGGCGAGCCCGCGCTGAAAGCAATGCGCTTACATCGCGGCGCGGCGGCGATCCTGATCGGGCCCGAGGGCGGGTTCGACGCCGAGGAGCGCGAGGCGATCCGTGCGGTGCCGGGTGCGGTCGGAATCAGCCTCGGCCCGCGTATCCTGCGCGCGGACACCGCCGCAGCGGCGGCGGTCAGCCTGTGGATGGCGGCCGCAGGAGATTGGTGAGGCGATCTCTCCGCGCTCGCGACAGAATCCTTCTCCCCTTGGGGAGAAGGATACGGAGACTTATGAGCGAAGCGAATTAGTCGAAGTTGGGTGAGGGGCCTGTGTCTCGAGACACAGGCCCCTCACCCTCCCGTCGCTTCGCTCCTCCTTCCCTCTCCCCTGCAGGGAGAAGGAGTTAGCTGACCCTCTAGCGCCCCACCTTCCCCATCGCTACATGCGCGCCATGAGCACGAAGACCGTTTCCACAGAAAAGAAGGCGGTCATCGAGCACCGCGATCAGCTCGTCCAGAGCTTCGCCCGGGGTGAGAAACCCGCCGATCGCTGGCGGATCGGCACCGAGCACGAAAAGTTCGTCTATTCGCTCTCGGACCATCATGCGCCGAGCTATGACGAGCCCGGCGGCATCCGCGATCTGCTGCTGGCGCTGAAGGCGTTCGGCTGGCAGCCGATCGAGGAAGGCGGCCCCCTTTCTGAAGGCGGTAGGGTCATTGCGCTTTCCGGCGCCGACGGGGCGATCAGCCTCGAGCCGGCCGGCCAGTTCGAGCTTTCCGGCGCACCGCTCGACAATCTCCATGAGACCTGCGCCGAAACCGGCCGGCATCTCGAACAGGTGAAAGCGATCGGCGACCGGTTCGGGATTGGCTTTCTCGGCCTCGGCATGTGGCCTGACAAGACCCGCGCCGAGCTGCCGATCATGCCCAAGGGCCGCTATGCGATCATGCTGCGGCACATGCCGCGCGTTGGCTCCATGGGCCTCGACATGATGCTCCGCACCTGCACCATCCAGGTCAATCTCGATTACGAGACTGAAGCGGATATGGTGAAGAAGTTTCGGGTCGGGCTCGCGCTCCAGCCGCTGGCGACCGCGCTGTTCGCCAACTCGCCTTTCACTGAAGGCAAGCCCAACGGCATGCTCTCCTATCGCAGCCACATCTGGTCGGATACCGATCCGGCGCGCACCGGCATGCTGCCCTTCGTGTTCGAGGATGGCTTCGGCTATGATCGCTACACCGAGTACGCGCTCGATGTGCCGATGTACTTCGTCTACCGCGAGGGACGCTATATCGATGCGGCGGGCCTCAGCTTCCGCGACTTCCTCGACGGCCGGCTCTCGGTGCTGCCGGGCGAGAAGCCGACGCTCGACGACTGGAACGACCATCTCTCGACCGCTTTCCCAGAGGTGCGGCTAAAGACCTTCCTCGAAATGCGCGGCGCCGATGGCGGGCCCTGGGGCCGCATCTGCGCGCTGCCGGCCTTGTGGGTCGGGCTGCTCTATGACGGTACCGCGCTCGATGCGGCATGGGATGTGGTGAAGCACTGGACGATCGAGGAGCGCCAGGCGCTGCGCGATGCGGTGCCGAAACTGGCGCTGGACGCGCCGCTCCCCGGTGGGGGCAAGCTGCGCGATATCGCGGGCCAGGTGCTGGATATCGCCAATGCCGGGCTTACGGCGCGGGGCCGGGTCGACGCTTCCGGCAGCAACGAGACCGGCTTCCTCGATCCGCTCCGCGAGATCGTACGGTCGGGCAAGGTGCCGGCTGAGTTGTTGCTGGAGCGCTATCATGGCGCCTGGGGCGAGGATGTCAGCAAAGTTTACGACGAGATGCGGTTCTAACTTCCCCCCTCCCGCTTGCGGGAGGGGTCGGGGGAGGGCCTGTCAATCAATGACGCGCGCGGGAGGACACGCCCTCCCCTAACCCCTCCCGCAAGCGGGAGGGGGATTCTTAGTCAGCTGCCTTCTTCCCCATCGCCCATGCAATGAACCTAGGCACAGCACCATTGCGCTCCATCCAGGCCGCATATTCCCGATAAGCCGGATCGAGCCCGAGATGCCGCTCCTCAGTCCGCGCGCGCCAGTAATAGACCCCGCTCACCGCACACATCAGCAAAGTCGCGCGCGCCGCATCGACCACGCTGCCGGTGGTCAGAACCGGAATGGTCGAGATCCACCAGAACAGGTTCTTCGAAAGATAGGCCGGGTGGCGCGAGAATCGATAGGGTCCGTGGGTCAGGATGCCGCGATGCGTAAGGTTGGAGAAGCGGAAGCCGAACGCGATCGTCGCCCAGGCATAGATCGCGGTCAGCCCGACCAGCACCGCGCCGACCAGCGTCAGCAGCAACGGATGCCCCTGGAACCAGTGAGTCCAGTCAGCCGTCCCAATATGATAGTCCAGCGGGCCGCCATCGCTCATCAGGATGAACGGCGGATAGCAGATCAGCGCCGCCATCCACGCCGCCGCAAAAGGGTTCGCCGTGCGGATATGCGAATCGAGCGGGCGCAGCGCCACGATGTAACCGGCCGTCGCAAAGGCGACGTCGATCATGAACATGAAAGTGATCAGCCAATTGGCCAGCGCAACCGGATCATGCAGCACCTGGCTGACGTCGCCGCGGATGACATCGCCAAAGCCGCCCGGCACGATCGCCACCATGAAGGCAGTGAAAAACGCCTTCACCGCCCAGCTGCGCAAATGGTTGAAGATCGCCTCGCTGTCGACCGGCTCCTTAAGCCCCATCAGCCAGGCGCCGAGCGACCAGCAGCCGTCCTTCGGCTCCACCGCATGGCGATCGAGCCAGAGGATATAGGGGATGGACGTGACGAACAGGATCGGTGCCGCGGCCATGAAGCACCACATCGAGAAGGAGAAATTGCCCTCCCAGTAGAAGCGCCCGGTGCCGTAGATCAGCGCGATCCCGGCCCAGGTGAGCCACAGGCCGGCAAGCTTGGTCAGGCTGATGTCGAGCGTCTCGCGCCATGGCTTGCGGTTCGACCAGTCCATGCCGGTGGAAGGATTGCGATGGACCTTGTCGACGAAAACCGACCACAGCACCATCGGCAGAGCGCACGCCGCGACATTGACTAAAGCCGCAAAGGGCCCGTCCATCCCAAACCAGCGTGCAATGCCGATCCAGCTGAGCATGCCGGCGAGCCCGACCATGCCAACGCCGGTGCTGACCGCGGATTGGGGCCGAGGATCGGCCTTGGCCACATGGGCGAGAGCGGCATCATGATACATCGCGCGCGGTCTAGCGCGAGAATGGTAAGCAAGCCGTGAAGGATATGGTTTAGCCGCGCCCGTACAGCGGCATAGCCGTCGCCATGATCGTCATGAACGGGATGTTCGCGTCGAGCGGCAGGCTCGCCATATGGACGACCGACCGCGCGACATGGGCGACATCCATGCGCGGCTCGGGGCCGGTGCTGCCATTGGCCTGAAGGACGCCGGTCGCCATCGGCCCGCTCATCTCGGTCACCGCATTGCCGATATCGATCTGCCCGGCCGCGACGTTGCAGGCGCGCCCGTCGAGGATCAGCGATTTGGTGAGCCCGGTGATGGCGTGCTTGCTGGCGGTATAAGGCGCCGACATCGGCCGCGGCAGCATCGCCGAGACCGAGCCGTTATTGATGATCCGCCCGCCCTGCGGCGTCTGCCTCCGCATCATGCCCAGCGCGGCGCGGGCGCAGAGCATGCTGCCGGTGAGATTGACGTCGATGATCTCCCAGATCGTCTCGACCGGCAGTTCGTCGAGCGGGACTGCCGGCGCACCGGCCCCGGCATTGTTGAACAACAGGTCGAGCCGACCAAAGGTCTTCGCGACCTGCGCGAACAAGGCGTCGACCGCGGCGGGATTGGTCACGTCAGTTGCCACCGGCAACATCCGTGCGCCACCGGCGAGACGCGCGGTCTCCTCGATCGCGGCGGCATTGCGGCCCGCCAGCGCGACTGACCAGCCCGCTTCCCTGAGCGCAAGCGCCACCGCGCGGCCTATGCCGCTGCCGGCGCCAGTGACGATCGCGATACGCGCCATTGCGAATCCCCTAAGTACCCAGAATCCTTGGAGTTGCTCGTTGCACATCCGGAGCGCTTGCGCCATCGCCACCTTGTCGGTAATTCGGCGCCAGCGCGGGTATAGCACAATGGTAGTGCAGCAGCCTTCCAAGCTGAATACGCGGGTTCGATTCCCGCTACCCGCTCCACTTCCTGAGGATTCGCACCCGATGGCCGCCAGCACGCTCGACGCGAGGGCAGCGATCGTTTCCGTCGGGCGCTGGCTCGATTCGAAAGGCTGGGCGCCGGCGACCGCCGGCAATTACTCCATGCGGCTCAATGACGGCAGCTTCGCCGTCACGGTATCCGGCCGCCACAAGGGCCGGCTGACCGAGCATGACGTGATGCGCGTGGACGCGGCGGGCCATGCGCTCGACGGCAAGAAGCCCTCGGCCGAGACGGCGCTGCATCTCGCGATCTATCGCGATTTCCCCGAGGTGGGCGCCGTGCTCCACAGCCATTCCCCCGCCGCCGTCGGGCTGACCCGCGCCTTTCCCGACGCCGACAGCTACACGCTGGCCGACCATGAAATGCTGAAGGCCCTGCCCGGCATCGTCACCCATGAGACGGAAGTCACGCTGCCGATCGTCGACAACAGCCAGGACATGGCGGTGATCGACGCTGCCGTCGCCCCGCGCCTGCTGGCGCCGGGCGCGCCGCCCGCCTATCTTATCCGCGGCCACGGCCTCTATGGCTGGGGCCGCGACATGGCCGAGGCCGAGCGGGTGATCGAGGCGGTCGAATGGATGATCGCCACCGAGCTCGCCGAGCTCACATTCCGGCAAGGAGGCAGGCGATGAGCCGATTGCAGGTTTTCGACGAGGCGGACGGCGCTGCGCCGCTGCTCAACACGGACGATGGTGATGCGATTGCCGCTGCGCTTGCCACCATCGGCGTCCGCTTCGAGCGCTGGCCGACCCGCGACCTGCCCGAGCCGTCCGCGATCCTGCAGGTCTATGCGGCCGAGATCGAGGCATTGAAGGCGGAAGCCGGATATCAGTCGGTCGACGTCGTGGCGCTCGCGCCCGACCATCCCGAGCGAGAGGCGCTGCGCGGCAAGTTCCTGTCCGAACACACGCACGGCGAAGACGAGGTGCGCTTCTTCGTCGATGGCGAGGGGCTGTTCACGCTCCATCAGGATGGCCGTGTCTTCAACATGCTCTGCACCAAAGGCGATCTGATCTCCGTGCCGGCGGGCATGCGCCACTGGTTCGATATGGGCCCTGCCCCGCGCTTCACCGCGATCCGGCTGTTCGTGAACCCGGACGGCTGGGTCGCGCGCTTCACCGGCGACGACATCGCGGCGCGTTTCCCGCGCCACGCGCCAGCCCTCGCCTGAATGCCCCGCGCGATCCTGACTGATATCGAGGGCACCACCTCGAGCATCGCCTTTGTTGCCGAGACCCTGTTTCCCTATGCCCGGGAACGACTTCCGGCGTTCGTTGCCGCCCATCCGGATGAGGCTGCGCCGATCCTCGCCGAGGTCGTGGCGATGGAGCCGGGGGACCCAGTCGCGACGCTGACGCGCTGGATCGACGAGGATCGCAAGGCGACCCCGCTCAAGACACTGCAGGGGATGATCTGGGCCGACGGCTATCGCGAGCGCGCCTTTACCGGGCATATCTATCCCGACGCAGTCGCGGCGCTGCGGCGCTGGCGCGAGGCGGGCATCGGACTCTATGTCTTCTCCTCTGGGTCGGTCGCCGCGCAGAAACTGTTGTTCGGGCATAGCGACGCCGGCAATCTCACCGCGCTCTTCTCGGGCTATTTCGATACGACCACCGGCCCGAAGCGCGAGGCCGCATCCTATCAGGCAATCGCCAACGCGATCGGCCTCCCGGCGAACGAGATTCTGTTCCTGTCGGACACGCCTGAGGAGATCGCCGCCGCGCGAGAGGCTGGCCTGTCCGCGCTGCTGATTGATCGTGACGGCGGGACCGGCGATATCGCCACCTTCGAGGATGTGGACGCATGAAGCTCGACGGCACGCACCAGCGCTCAATCAAACGCACCACTGACGGGCGCGGCGCCTGTATCCTCGATCAGCGCGAGCTGCCGTGGAAAGTCGTCTGGGTCGAGCTGCGCACCATGGCCGAAGCCGAGCAGGCGATCCGCGAGATGTGGACGCGCGGCGCGCCGTTGATCGGCGCGACGGCGGCCTACGGCCTGGCGATGGCGCTGGCCGAGGACGGATCGGACGCCTGGCTCGACGCTGCGCATGCGACATTGCTCGCGTCGCGGCCGACTGCGGTCAATCTGCGCTGGGCGCTCGACACGATCGCTGACGCGGTGCGGCCGCTGCCGCCCGCCGAGCGCGCCGCTGCCGCCTTCGCCCGTGCCGATGCGATCTGCGACGAGGATGTCGAGCTCAACCGAGCGATCGGCGAGCATGGCCTCGAGCTGTTCCGCGCGCTCCATGCGAAACACCCGGACCGCCCGCTCAACATCCTGACGCATTGCAACGCCGGTTGGCTGGCCACGGTCGATTACGGCACGGCCACGGCGCCGATCTATCTCGCGCATGATGCCGGCATCCCGGTCCATGTCTGGGTGGATGAGACCCGGCCACGCAACCAGGGCGCGCTACTTACCGCCTTCGAACTGAGCGGTCACGGCGTGCCGCACACCGTGATCGCCGACAATGCCGGAGGGCACCTGATGATGCAGGGTCAGGTCGATGCGGTGATCGTCGGGACTGACCGGGTTACGGCGAACGGCGATGTTTGCAACAAGATCGGCACCTATCTGAAGGCGCTCGCGGCGAAGGACAATGACGTGCCCTTCTATGTCGCCCTGCCCTACACGACCTTCGATGCCGGCACCGCGACCGGGGCTGACGTGCCGATCGAGGAACGCAGTGCCAACGAGGTCACGCATGTCGCCGGCGAAGGCGGGAGCATCCGCGTGACGGCATCGGGCGCGGCGAACCCAGCCTTCGATGTGACGCCGGCCCGGCTGGTGACGGGCTATCTCACTGAGCGGGGTTTGTTGGACCAGGTCTGACGAATTATGTCACACTCTCCAACACAAGCGCGATGTTGGAGATTTAATCAATACATTGATATACAATGATAATATTTAAGGACGGTATGGGGCACTTTGCCTCAAAAGGGCCCAGGGGCATGACATAATTCCGGTCGGATCGACGCTTATGGCCGCTTGATCATCCTCTCCAGCGCTGCATCCAGGGTCGCATCCTGCTTCGCGAAACACAGCCGGACCACGCTGGTGACGGGATCCTGGGCATAGAAAGCCGAGACCGGCACCGAGACCACCCCTGCCTCCTCGATCAGCCATTCGCAAAAAGCGACATCGTCCATGTTCACCCCCGATCGCGGCAGGTCGATCGACAGGAAATAGGTCGCGGCGCTCGGCAGCACCGCATAGCCGAGCCGGGTCAACCCCGCCGCCAGCCGATCGCGCGAACGCTGATAGCCGGCACGCATCTCGGCGAAATAGCCCGGGTCCTTGCCAAGGCCATAAGCCGCACCTGCCTGAAGGTTTGGTGGCGTGGTGAAGGTCAGGAACTGGTGCGCCTTGGCCAGCACCTGAGCGATCGGCGGGGCGGCGCACATCCAGCCGACCTTCCAGCCGGTCAGCGAGAAGATCTTGCCGGCCGATCCGATCTTCACCGTCCGCTCGCGCATGCCGGGAAAGCCGATCAGCGGGCGGTGGACCGCCCCATCGAACAGGACATGCTCCCACACCTCGTCGCAGATCGCGATCGCATCATGGCTCGTGCAGAAATCGGCGAGCAGCTGCAGCTCCGCCACGCTGGTCATCGTACCGGTAGGGTTGAGCGGGCTGTTGAGGATGACGAGCCGGGTTCGGGGGCCGGCCACGCTGGCAAGCGCTTCGGCGGTGATCCGCCATTCAGGCGGCTCGAGCCGCACCAGCCGCGCCACCCCGCCCGCCCGCTCGACCAGCGGCAGATAGGCATCATACATCGGCTGGAACATCACCACTTCATCACCCGGCGAGACGAGCGCGAAGATCGCAGCGGCAATCGCCTCAGTCGCGCCCGAGGTGACGATCACCTCCTCGAACGCCAGGTCGAGCCCCTGATGCGCGCGGTAATGGTCAGCGACCGCCTGACGCAGCGCCGCCGTGCCTGGCATTGGCGGATATTGGTTGGAATCCTCGATGAGCGCGCGCGCGGCCTCGGCCAGCACGTCTTCAGGGCCCCGCCCATCGGGGAAGCCCTGGCCCAGATTGATCGCGCCGGTCGCCCGTGCACGAGCCGACATGGCCTCGAAGATGGTGGTGCCGAGTGATGTATAGACCGGGTTCATCGCCCGACCATGCCGCAGCCCGCCGCGCTTCGCCAGCATTTGCGCGATATGGGCTGGAAGGCGGAAAGGCTTGATTCACCCGCGAGCCTATTGTTGGTAGGTTGCGCCAGAACCATAGAATAGCCAGAAGGCGAGCGGCGCTGCTGGAACGCTATCGCTCAGTGACAGTATCTCGGGGGTGAGCGCTTGTTTTCCTATATTGTTTCCGGACTTGGCGTTTCCAGCGAGATCGCGCTTCCGGGCCTGATCGCAAAGGAATCGGGGCGGCAGCAGGCCGCTGACGTCGTGATCCGCAGCGGCGCCGTTCCGACCAAACTCGAAGGCGCCACGGCGAGCGGCCCCAGCTGGCAGCTTTCCGGTGATCACTTCCTGATTTCCGTACCGGGTATTGTCCGCATGTTGCTGAGCGGTGGCACCGAGCTTCTATTCGAAACCGAAAGTGGCGTCCCGGCGGAAGAAGCAGGAGTTTTTGTGAGCGGCACCGGCTTCGGCATCTTGCTCCATCAACGCGGCCGGATCGTGCTCCATGCAAGCGCGGTGCGGGTCAACGACAGCGCCGTCCTGTTCTGCGGCCCCTCGGGCGCGGGCAAGTCGACCCTGGCGGCGGCGCTGGTCGATGCCGGCTATGATCTCGTCACCGACGATTTCTGCGGCCTTTCCATTCACGCCGATGGCAGCCCCTGGGTCGAACCTGACGGGCGCCAGTTGAAGCTGTGGCAGAATTCGATCGACCGGCTGGCGCTCGCCGAACGCCGCGCGGCGCCCGTGCGGTCCGCGATCCAGAAATATTATGTCGAGCCACGCGCCGCCACCGCCTCGGCCTTGCCGCTCGCCGCCATCTACGTGCTGCGCGAGGCGCGGCCTCCACATGTTGCCGGTATCGCCCGGCCCAATATCGCCGATGCCGGGCTGATGGTGCGCAACAACGCCTATCGCCCTGCGATGGTGCGGCGGATGGCGCAGATGGACCTGTATTTCCAGGCCGCAGCGACGATCGCGCAGCGCGCCGGCGTGTTCACGCTAACCCGCGAAATCAATTTCGCGCGCTTCCCCGCGGTGATCGGCTGGCTCGAGGCCCATTGGCGCGAGCTCGGTCTGGTGGAGCGCGCCGCTTGAGACGGACTTTCTGGCTCGCCTCCTATCCGAAATCGGGCAACACCTGGTTCCGGATGCTGGTGGCGAACCTGCGGCAGGACAAACCGGTCGATATCAACGATCTGCCCGAACATAGCGGCATCGCCAGTGCACGGGGCCTCTTCGACAATGTCATGCTGTTTCCCTCAGGGCTGCTGACTCATGAGGAATGCGACCGCCTCCGCCCGCGGCTCTATGAGGAGCTGGCGCGCGATGCCGAACAGAATGATCCCGACGATGCCGATACGCGCATCGGCGATGTCCGTTTCGTGAAGACGCATGACGCCTGGACCTACACCGACCGGGGCGAGCCTTTGCTCGGAGCGCGCGCGGGTGCGGAAGGCGCGATCCTGATCGTCCGCGATCCACGCGACGTGGCGCCAAGCCTCGCCAATCACGGCAACCAGACGGTCGACGAGGCGATCACCTTCATGGGCGATGCCGACGCCAGTTTTTGCGGCCAGCGCGATCGCCAGCCGAACCAACTCCGCCAGCTGCTGCCGCGCTGGAGCGGCTACAATGCCGGCTGGCTCGACCAGACCGACATCCCGGTGCATCTCGTCCGCTATGAGGACATGCAGGCCAACGTCTTGGACGTGTTCCGCAGCGCGCTCGTCTTTGCCGGGATCGAGGTTAGCGCCAAGGAAGCTGCGCAAGCGGCACGTTTCGCCGACTTTGGCGAGCTCAAGAAGCAGGAGACCGAACGCGGCTTTCGCGAGGCGCCGCGCAACAGCCCGAGCGGCGGCTTTTTCCGGCGGGGCGTGTCGGGCGCTTGGCATGATGAACTCACACCAGCACAGGTCGCGCGGATCGAAGCGGACCACGCTGACATGATGGCGCGTTTGGGCTATTCCCTATCCGGGCAGCACGATGAAAGGATTGCGAGTTGATCGAGCGTAAGGGGGACTGGCTCAGCGCCC
>JBDTXU010000629.1:0-3854 GCA_040006055.1 Sphingomonas bacterium
CGCCACATGAAGCCCTGGCCGGGTTTCATGGCCTGGCGCATTGCCTCGACCTGGGCCGGGATCTCGGCCGCCGTGGCATAGCCTGTGGGGTCGGTCGTGGTTTGCGCCGGGGCCGCCGAGGACAGCAGGAGGGCGGCGGACAGGAGTGCGGCGGGGAGGAGGTGCTTCATAGCTGGATCCTCCGGCCTTCGCGCGCCGAGCGGTAGATCGCGTCGACGATGCGCATGTCGCGCAGGCCCTCCTCGCCGGAGACGATTGGCTCGCGGCCGGTGGCGATGCACTCAACCAGGTGATCGAGCTGGCCGGCGAACTGGGTCTTGCCCGGGCCGGGCGGCGGGCTGGCGATCTCATGCTCGCGGCTGTCGCGGCCGGTCCACATATGGTTGCCGTCATAGCGGGTGGCGGGCTCGAGCTCGATCCGGCCCTTGTCACCCACCGCGATGATGCGGTTCTGGTTGGCGCTGTACATGGATTTGCACGCCGCCACCGCGCCCGAGGGGAACAGGAGTTGCCAGTCGATCTGGTCCTCCACCTCGTGGAAGCGGGGATCGGTGCGGTCGGTCGATTCGAGCGCCTGGACGGCGATGGGTTCCTCGCCGGTCATGTAGCGCGCCGCCTGAAGCGAATAGACGCCCATATCCATCAGCGAGCCGCCGCCGGCGAGCGCGCGCTTGAGGCGCCACCGCGACGGATCGCCCTGGATGAAGCCGTGCTCGGAGCGGACATAGCGGATCTTGCCGGCAGCCCCGCTGCGCGCGAGCCGCATCGCCTCGAGGTTGAAGGGCTCGAAATGACAGCGATAGCCGATCATCAGCTTGCGGTTGGCGGTCTTGCAGGCGGCGATCATCTTCACGCATTCGGCGGCCGACATCGCCATCGGCTTTTCGCACATGACATGCTTGCCGGCGCGGGCGGCGCGGATGACGAATTCGGCGTGCATCGAATTGGGCAGGCAGACATAGACGATGTCGACGTCTGGGTTGTCGCGGATCTGGTCGAAGCTCTCGTAGGAGTAGATCGAGCGTTCCGGCAGGCCGTGCTCGGCGGCGACGCGGCGGGCCTTGGCGGGATCGCCGCTGACCACGGCGACCAGTTTGCTGTGCGCGCAATTGGCGAATTGCGGGATGATCACGCCGAGGCCGTAGCCGCCGAGGCCGACGATGGCGTAACCGAGCGGGCGGTCTGGTGCCGCGTGTACTGCGCCGCTCGCGAGGAGCGCGCCCGACGCGGCGGCGAGGATGAGATCGCGGCGGCCCAGTTCCATTCAGGTCTCTCCTGTGGTGTTCGGCCAGTCTTTGCGCTGGCGCCTTAGCGTATACCTGCGTTGTGCGTTGGGGAACTACGACCTTGGTCGGTGGGCGGAGGAAGGAGTTCGACCTGCCTCCAATTCGTCATGCCGGACTCGTTCCGGCATCCATGTTTCCGCAGGTGTACAGGCGTTGCGCGTGCGGAACGATGGACCCCGGAACAAGTCCGGGGTGACGGTGGATATTTGGGCGAACTTCAGCGCATTAAAAACTATAGACCAAAGACGCGCGGCTGGTCGTGTCGGTGCCGACGCGGCCCACGGGCGGCATGCTTTCATATTGCACGGCATAGGAGAGTTTGGCGGCGAGCGGGCCGATCAGCTTTGCGTTGAGGGCGGTGGTGCTGCTGACCGTGCTGTTGACCTTCTGCATATAGGCCGACGCGTTCTGGGTGAGCGAGATGGCGCGCGAGAGCTTCCAGTCCAACGCGACCGAACCGCGGGCGGCGACGCTGCTTTCCAGGCTGCCGTCGGTGAAATCGGTGTCGCGGTACGCCGGGCCGAGTTCGAGATCGAGCTTGACGCCGGGCTGCTTGATCGCGCTGTAGCCGGCGCCGAACGAGGCTGAATAGCGGCTGGTATAGCCGAGGAAGCGGTCGCTCTCATATTGCGCGGCGCCATAGACATAGCCGCGGGGGGAGAATTTGAAATTGGGTTCGTAGGAGGCGAGGTAATGCTCGCGGCTGACGATGCCGGCGCTCTCCTGATAATCGCCGGCGAAATGGAGCTTGTGGCGCCAGCGGAGCGTCTCGCGGCTGAGGTCTAGCGCTGCGCTCGCGCCGACATCGCGCGTGTTGCCGGTGGTGAAATAGCCGCCGAGCTCTGCCTTGCCGCGCCAGAGATCGAGGGGGCCGGCATCGCGGATCTTGGCCTCGCGCTTTGCCGTTTGCTCGTGGCGCCAGCCATCGACGAGCGCGGCGATCGCGTCGGCGGATTGGGGGGCTGCGGTGCGGGCGTATTTCGCGACGGTCGCGATTTCCGCATCATTGCCCGAGGCGATGGCTGCGTCGAGCATTGCCTTTACCGGCGGGGGAATCGGGGCCGGCTCGGCGGTGGCAGCGACGGTGGCAGCGACGGTGGCGGGGGCCATTGGGGCGGCGAGCAGGGCTAGGGGCGCGAGCATCAGGGGGGATTAGCGTGGGGGTGCTGTTACCGCAATCATTCGCGGTGCTCTTTTCCCTTATCCTAACGGAGTCGCGCGGGGCCTATTTCGGGGACACTATACTAAATAGCCACGAAGCGCGGCTGCTTATGTCCTCGTCAGGGCTGCTATTTAGTATAGTGTCCCCGAAATAGAGGGGCCTTCGCCGGGCAAGGTAAGGAGGTGCGGCTCGCCTAATCCAGATGCTCTTCGAACGCGGCGAGCACCTGCTCGTACAGCTCTTTCTTGAACGGCACGATGAGGCGGGGCAGGTCGACTGGGTCGATCCAGCGCCAGGTCATGAATTCGGGATGGGGGGTGGCGATGTTCACGTCGGTGTCTTCGCCGAGGAAGCGGAACAGGAACCAGCGCTGGCGCTGGCCGCGCCATTTGCCTTTCCAGACCTGGCCGATCAGCTCGGGCGGGAGATCGTAATAGAATTCGCCGGGCGCGGCCGCGATCAGCGCGACCTTTTCGGGGGTGACGCCGATTTCCTCGCCGAGCTCGCGGATCGCGGCGGTCTCGGCGTCCTCGCCATCGTCGATCCCGCCCTGCGGCATCTGCCAGGCCTCGACCGTCGTATCGATGCGCTGGCCGACGAACACCTTGCCCTCGCGGTTGAGGAGCATGATGCCGGCGCAGGGGCGGTAGGGGAGGCTATCGGGATCGGTCATTCTTTGCTCCTGTTCATCCCCAATCAACCGGCCGCCTGCGCCATCACGCGCTCGCCTTCGGCTTCGGCGATTACCGTTTTCAGCGCCGCGAGCGCGCCCGCCACATCGCCCTGCGAGGAGGGGATCGCCTGGCGGAGCGTGACGAAGCCGTGGATATTGCCCTTGGCCTCGCGGAAGATGACCGGCACGCCGGCCTCGGCCAGCCCCGCGGCGTAAGCGCGGCCCTGGTCGCGGATCGGATCGAGGCTGGCGGTCAGCACCACCGCGGGCGGCATGCCGGCGAGATCGCCGATCAGCGGCGAGGTGCGGATATGCGATGCCTCGGCCTGATAGCTGGTGTTGAACCAGTCCATCGTGGCGCGGGTGAGGAGATAGCCTTCCGCGAAGGCGCTGTAGGAGGGATATTCCTTGGTCATGTCAGTCGCGGGGTAGATCGGGAACTGAGCGATGACTGGCACCGGGGCGGGCGTGTCGCGGAGCGCCATTGCGGTTATGATCGCGAGATTGCCGCCGGCGCTGTCGCCGCAGACGATAAGGCTCGTCAGCTTGCGGCCGAGCTCGGCGGGGTTGCCGGCGACCCAGCGCGCGGCCGCTTCGCAATCGTCGGGCGCGGCCGGCCAGGGATTTTCGGGCGCGAGGCGGTAATCGACTGAGATCACGGGTATATCGAGCTGGCGAGCGATCTCGGCGCAGAAGCTTGCGTGAGTCTCGATATCGCCGAACACGAAGCCGC
>JBDTXU010000630.1:0-3657 GCA_040006055.1 Sphingomonas bacterium
ACTTCCGCCGCGCCGGCACCCGCTCGAACAAGGCCTCGACCCGCACCCGCGTGCCGGGGGGAATCGCCGCCGGCCCTTCCGAGATCAGCGCACCATTGTCCACCAGCCGGGCCCAGCCCTCCTGCCCGCGCACCCGGCTTTCCAGCGTCAGCCGCGCGACGCTCGCGATCGAGGGCAACGCCTCACCGCGAAAACCGAGCGTCGTGACGTTTTCGATCGCCTCGTCCGGCAGCTTGGACGTGGCGTGCCGCTCCAGCGCAAGCGCCATTTCGGCGGGCGCCATACCGCTGCCGTCATCGGTCACTTCGATCAGGTCTGTGCCCCCCGCCACGAGACGAATCGCGATCCGCCGCGCGCCTGCGTCGATGGCGTTTTCGATCAATTCCTTCAACGCGCTGGCGGGTCGTTCGACCACTTCACCGGCAGCGATACGATTGACGAGATGTTCAGGCAGGCGGCGTATTGACATGGATGTAGCTCTAGCCCAATCGACGGCATCCCGCGACCCGCATTAACAGGCAACCAGAGCGTGGAATTCCAGCTCTGGCGAACCGCTTATGAAGCGTTTTCGGGATGATAGGTGCGAATTGCCGCAACCCGGCTCAGGGGCGGCCTGGAACGGAATGATAAATGGCTTTCTTCTCGCGGTTCTTCAGAATGATGTCGCACGATATGGCGATCGACCTCGGCACCGCAAACACGGTCGTCTATCTCCGCGGGAGGGGCATCGTCCTCAACGAACCCTCGGTGGTGGCGGTCGAGACGCTGAACGGCGTGAAGCGCGTGAAAGCGGTCGGCGAGGACGCCAAGCTGATGATGGGCAAGACGCCCGACAGCATCCAGGCGATCCGCCCGCTTCGTGACGGCGTCATCGCCGACATCGATGTCGCTGAGCAGATGATCAAACACTTCATCCACAAGGTCCATGGCGGTCAGCGCCGCTTCCTGCGCTGGCCCCAGATCGTGATTTGCGTGCCGTCGGGCTCGACTTCGGTCGAGCGCCGCGCAATCCGCGACGCCGCCTCCAATGCCGGCGCTTCGCAGGTCTGGCTGATCGAGGAGCCGATGGCAGCCGCGATCGGCGCCGACATGCCCGTCACCGAACCAATCGGTTCGATGGTCGTGGACATCGGCGGCGGCACGACTGAAGTTGCGGTGCTATCGCTTCGCGGCCTCGCCTATACCACTTCGGTTCGGGTCGGCGGCGACAAGATGGACGAAGCGATCGTCTCCTATGTCCGCCGCAACCACAACCTCCTGATCGGCGATGCCACCGCTGAGCGGATCAAGCAGGAAGTCGGCGTCGCCAAGCCGCCGCCAGACGGCATCGGCCTGACCATCCACGTCAAGGGCCGCGACCTCGTCAACGGCGTGCCGAAGGAAATCCAGATCAACCAGGGCCAGATCGCCGAGGCGCTCTCGGAACCGGTTGGCCAGATCGTCGAGGGCGTCCGCATCGCACTCGAGAATACGGCGCCGGAACTGGCCGCCGACATCGTCGATCAGGGCATCGTGCTCACCGGCGGCGGTGCGCTGCTGAAGGGCATTGACGAAGTGCTGCGCGATGAGACCGGCCTGCCGGTGACGATCGCGGACGATCCGTTGACCTGCGTCGCGCTCGGCACGGGCCGCGCGCTCGAGGATCCGGTGTTCCGCGGTGTGCTGCACAGCGCCTGAGGTCTTTGGGCCTAAGGCCTTTGTGCTTGATGCTTTGTTGAACCTTTGCGCCCATAGGGGGCGCCTGGGTGATTGGATGGGGGAGTGATGGCGCCGTCTCGCAATCGGCGCCCGGGTTTTTCGCGGCGGGCGCAATATAGCCTCTTCCTGGGTTACGTGATCGCCGTCGCGGGCTCGCTCGTCGGTGCGGTCCTGCTTGCCCTCGCCACGCTCGATCCGCCCGCCTTTGCGGCACTGCGGGCCAGCGTGGGGACGGTGACCACGCCGGTCTCCTCGGGTATCGGCTGGGTCGGCCGCGGCATCGGCGCGATCCCCACCTCCATCGGCAGCTATGTCGCGGTGCGCGACAAGAATGTGGAGCTCCAGAAGCAGCTCGACGATGTGCATGCGCTGCTGATGCGCGCACGGTCGCTCTCCTATGAGAATCGCCGCCTGAAAACGCTGCTCCAGGTGCGCGAGCATGTCGCGGGCCCAGTCGTCGCCGCCCGGCTGGTCAGCTCTTCGGCGTCGAGCACGCGGCGTTACGCCGTGCTCAACGCCGGATCCTGGCAGGGCGTGAAAACCGGGCAACCGGTGCGTGGGCCTGAGGGCCTGATCGGCAGAATCCTTGAAGTCGGCCCGAACAGCGCCCGCGTCCTGCTCCTGTCGGATCCGGATAGCGTGGTCCCCGTCCGCCGCACCCGCGACGGATTGCCAGCGCTCGCTGCCGGACGCGGAGACGGGCTGCTCGATATCCGTGCCGCGACCTCAACCAATATCGGATTCGAGCCCAACGATGTGTTCGTGACCTCGGGTGCTGGCGGCATCTATTCGCCCAATGTCCCTGTGGCGCGGGTCATCAGGCGCTCGCGCGACGTCGCGCTGGCCCGCACGCTTGCGCAACCCGATACGCTCGATTTCGCGCTCGTCGTGCAGGCCTTCATGCCCGAGGCACCGCCCGTGCCCGCTCCTGTAAAATGAGGGCGCCGACGCGCGGCCCCTTCGACGCCGCGCCGCCGCCCGCGGCCGCCCGTATCCTGCCACCGGCGTCAGTGATGATCGGTTCGCTGATCACGATCTGGCCGTTCATCACCTCTTTCCCAATCCTGCCTCCGCTTGGGCTGATGATGCTGCTCGGCTGGCGCCTGACGCGCCCGGGGGTGTTCCCGATCTGGGCACCACTACCGCTGGGCTTTTTCGACGATCTGTTCAGCGGCCAGCCACTTGGCAACGCGATGCTGCTCTGGACGCTCTGCTTCTTCATGATCGACCTGATCGACCACCGTCTTGTCTTTCGCGATTTCTGGCAGGACTGGCTGATCGCCTCGGGCTCGCTCGGCTTCTGCCTCCTCGCCGGCCGGCTGATCGCGACCCCGCTCAGCGCGCATGTCGATACGGTGTTGCTGCTCCAGTTCGCGATTGCCTGCCTGTTGTTCCCGCTCATCGCGAGCTTCTGCGTCTGGCTGGATCGGAAGCGGAAGGGCTCGAGATGAGCCGGCCGCCGCGCATGGTCACCGAGGCGCAGCAAAGCTACAGCTTCTCGCGCCGCGCCGTCATGCTCGGCGCCGGCCAGGCAGCGGTCGCGCTGCTGCTCGCTGGCCGCATGGGCTGGCTCGCGATCGAGGAGAATGAGCATTACAGCTTGCTCTCCGAGAGCAACCGGGTGAACATGACCCTGGTGCCGCCGCGCCGGGGCTGGATCGTCGATCGCCACGGCGTGCCGATCGCCAACAACCGGACCGATTTCCGCGTCGACATCATCCCCGACCGACTCGAGGACAAGGGTCGCACGCTTGGCCTGCTTCGCGAGATCCTGAACTTGCCGCCCGAGGAAATGGATCGGATCGTCACCGATTTGAAGCACGCACAGGGCTTCCGCCCGGTTCAGGTCATCGAGAATCTCGACCTTGAACGCTTCGCCGCGGTCAGCGTGCGGATGCCCGAACTGCCCGGCATCGCCCCGTCACGCGGATTTTCACGCAGCTATCCGGCCGGCGCCGC
>JBDTXU010000631.1:0-3211 GCA_040006055.1 Sphingomonas bacterium
TCCTTATAGCTGATGACCATCCCGTCTTTTCAGTCGCGCTGGGGATGGCTGCGCGCCAGGCGATGCCGAGCGCGATGACCGAGCATGCCACGACGATCGCGGACGTTTACGCACGCGCGAAATCCGGTCCGCTGCGGTTGATCCTGCTCGATCTCATGATGCCCGATGTCCAGGGCTTTGCCGGGCTCGTGATGCTGCGCCAGCTGCAGCCCAACGCGGCCATCGCGATCGTCAGCAGCAACGACCAGCCCGCGCTGATGCGACGCGCGGCGCAGCACGGCGCCAATGGATTTATTCCCAAAAGCACGCCGATGAGCGGGATGATCGATGCCATCTGTGTCCTGCTCGCGGGCGGGCAGAGCTTTCCGGTCGAAACCTTTGCCGATGAGGACAAGGATGCCGAAACGCCCGCCATCGCGCAGCGCATCAAGGAGCTCTCGACCGCGCAGCTCAGGGTCCTGCAAATGGCGGCAAGCGGCCGGCAGAACAAGCAAATCGCCTATGAGCTCGGCGTCGCGGAAACTACCGTGAAGACTCACCTCGCCCAGACCTATCGCAAGCTCGCCGTGACCAACCGCACCCAGGCGATCCTCGCCCTTCAGACGCTCGACATAACGCGCTGACTGCGCGCCATGGCGATCGCGGCGATTGTCTCGTTGCCGCACTGCGCCAGCGGCACCGACAAGTCCTGCAGGCTATTGGCTGCGCCGAACTCAACCGCACCACAGGACTTTGCCAGCCGGCGCGCGCCGATCCCGTCCGCCGCTCCCCGCAGGCTGTGCGCCTCGGCGCGTGCCTTGGCGCCTTCGTGATGGTCGATCGCGGCCACGATAATCTTCACTCGGTACGCGATGTCGCCTGCCATCAGCCCGAGGATCATGTCGCTTTCATCGTCCCCGAGCGCAGCCCGCAGATCCGCGAGCTGAGCTGAGTCGATCAGGGGTGCCTGCTCGATGGGGCTGTAAAATGTCATGCCTGGAATCCTCCAGCGTACCGCAGGGGAGCTGACTGCACGATGGGCTCCGGCTCGGCGCCAAGCCAGTCGTGAAGCAATTTATCGAGGGCCGGGAGAGTAACCGGTTTTGCGAGATGGCCCTGCATTCCAGCGTCCATGCAATTCTGGATATCGGCGGGATAGGCGTTCGCGGTCAACGCGACGATCGGCAGCTCGGAAGGCGTGACACCCGAGGCGCGTATCAGCCGAGTCGCCTCCAGCCCGTCGATACTCGGCATCTGCATGTCCATCAGGACCAGTTGATAAGGCGTGCCGGCTTTCGTCGCCTCCGCGATCATACGGATCGCCTCGGCGCCATCGCTCGCGATGTGCGGCTCCAGACCGAGCCGGCCGAGCATCGTCTTGATCAACATCTGCTGGATCTGGTTGTCCTCGGCGATGAGGATCCGCGCATCGGGCTGAACCTCTCTCTTGTCCGCGCCGATCAACGCATCGATCGGCCTGCGATGATCGATCGCCGCTGCCGTGGTCGGCCTCAGCGGCACGCGCAGGGTCACGACCGTGCCTTCATCGGGCTTGCTGACCAGGTTGAGCGATCCTGACATCATCAGCGCGAGCTCGGTCGAGATCGTCAGCCCAAGACCAGTGCCGCCATGCTTGCGCACGGTGGAGCCGTCCGCCTGAACGAATTGTCCGAACACCGCCATCTGCCGGTCCTCGGCGATACCGATGCCGCTATCCTCGACCTCGATGACGAGCTCGGCGCCGTCCTCGACCTGATCGACAAACGCACTCACGCTGACGGAGCCGGCATCAGTGAATTTGACGCCGTTGCCGACCAGGTTGAGCAGGATCTGCTGCAGCCGCAGACCGTCACCGATCACGAATGTGGGCAATTCGGAATCGTAGCGCGCGGTAAGGCCAATGCCCTTTCGCCCCGCGAGCGGCATCAGCAACTGGACACAGCCATCGACCAGCTGGCGAATGTCGACCGCTTCCTCAGTGAGCGAGACATGGCCCGCCTCGATCTTCGACAGATCGAGGATATCGTTGAGCAGACGCATCATCGCAGCGCCGGAATCGGCGATCATCTGAAGCTTCTGGCGCTGAGCCGGGGTCGGATCGTCCGCGAGCAGCAATTCAGTGAAGCCAAGAACCCCGCCCATCGGCGTGCGGATTTCGTGGCTCATATTGGCGAGGAACGTCGATTTGGCCAGGACCGCGACTTCAGCGTTCTGGCGCGCCGCATCGAGCTCGAGTTCGAGCCTTTTGCGCTCCGATATGTCGCGGACCGAGCAGATAAGCGCCTGCGGTGCCCGGGTCTCGGCGTGCCGGACCAGGCCGCAGTTCGCCTCGAGCCAGATCCAGCGGCCGGGCTTGGCGATCGACCGGGAACGATAGGCGATCACCAGGCGCTCGACCTCGCCCGATGCCAGCGAGCGGTGCGCTGCGATCGCGGCTTCGGCGTCTTCCGGGTGGAAGCTTCTGAGCATTGAGCGGCCAAGCAGATGCTGAGGCTCGATGCCGAGCAGATCGCCAACTGATGGCGATGCGTAATGGCAAGTGCCATCAAGCCCGAGCCGGAACACGGCATCGGTGGCGTTCTCGGCGAGCAGTCGCAGCTGCTCCTCCTGCGCGGCCAGCGCAAACTCGGCCAGCTTGCGATCGGTAATGTCGATATTGACCCCGATATGGCCGACCCGCTCGCCGCTCTCGGAGAGCGCTGGCGCGGTAATGGCCTGCGCCCAGCGCACGTCGCCGTTGCGGTGGAGAAAGCGGAATTCGGTGCGCAGATCGTTATTTCCGGCAACGACGTCCGCGACTTCCTGCGAAAGGCGGGCAAGATCGTCGGGATGGACCGTGGCGCCCCAGCCCGCGCCGATCGCTTCGTCGTGATCAAGGCCGGCGAGCGCCAACCAGGCCGGGTTGACGTAAGTAACATGGCCCTTGATGTCGGTGCGGAAGATGCCCGCTGGGGACAAGGCGGCGAGCGCCTCGAACAGGCGCTTGCTCTCGGCCAGTTCGGTTGAGGCGCGGCGCTGCTCGGTGATATCGATGACTGCGCCGATGAAGCCGAGCAGCTCGCCTTCCTCGTCGAATTCCGGATTGTTGACGATCCGCACCCACATGTCGCTGCCGTCAGCCGCGCGGAAAATGACTTCGCGCATCTGGATCTCGCCAGGCTCGGAAAGTGACGACACGCTCTCGTCGCAGGGGCAACCCGCCAGCGCGCGCTTCCAGCCGTCGCCGAGCGTC
>JBDTXU010000632.1:0-3551 GCA_040006055.1 Sphingomonas bacterium
AAAGTGAGTATACGTCAAAAGCGTATCGAGGGTTCGAATCCCTCCCGCTCCGCCATCCCGGTGGTCCGCAACGGGCCGCCGGGAACGACTTTTCTCTCCTGAATCTGATACTTGGCAGACCAGCTTGGCCAATCGCGGCGACGCCCTCGGTTCCCGTCGCTGCCGACTGCGCTCCGTCTTCCGCAGACGCTGGTCGAAGTCGCGTCCTATGGTAAGGCCCAATCCATGATCACCGCCCGCACGCTCCTTTTCGTCCTCGCAGCGTTTTACTGCAGCGCTCCAGCTTGGGCTGAGTCCGATGCAGATCGCAGCGCCGCGCCCGTGGCTGCGTCAGCGCCACGCGAACGGATCAACATCGACGCCGATTGGCGCTTCGCGCTTGGTCACGCCACCGATCCGGCGCGCGATTTCGGGCATGGCACGGCCGACTTCTTCTTCGCCAAGGCCGGCTATGGCGACGGCCCGGCCAGCCCCAGGTTCGACGATCGCGCCTGGCGTCGAATCGATCTGCCGCATGACTGGGGCGTGGAGGTGCCGTTCGATTCGCGCGCTCACACCGCACACGGGTCGCGCAGTATCGGGCCTGGCTTTCCCGAGCATGATATCGGCTGGTATCGCAAATCCCTGACGATTTCGAAGGCTGATCGCGGCAAGCGCATCGCAGTCGAGTTCGATGGCGTATTCCGCAACGCCACCGTGTGGCTCAACGGCCATTATATCGGCCAGGAGCATAGCGGCTATTCGAGCTTCCGCTACGATCTGACGGACTATCTCGACTATGATGGCACGAACGAGCTGGTCGTGCGGGTCGATGCGTCGACCTTCGAGGGCTGGTTCTACGAGGGCGCCGGCATCTATCGCCACGTCTGGCTCACCAGGACCGATCCGCTGCATGTGGCGCACTGGGGCAGCTTCGTCACCAGCGAGGTGAAAGGCCGTGATGCCGAGATCACGGCACGCGCGACGATTGCCAACGAAGATGTCCGGGACCGGCGCTTCACCGTCGAGCAGGAGATTCTCTCGCCCCAGGGCAAGCGGCTGGCCCTCGTCACGCTCCCCGAGCAGCATGTGGCACAGGGCGCAAGCGTCGAGACCGTTGCGACGCTACCCCTCGCCAATGCAACACTCTGGTCGATCGAGACACCGGTGCTGCATCGTCTCGTCACCACAGTGCGCGAAGGTCGGGCGATCCGCGATCGCTATGTCACCAATTTCGGCGTGCGGACGATCCGCTGGGACGCCAACAGCGGCTTCTGGCTCAACGGCCAGAACATCAAGCTCAAGGGCACCAACAATCATCAGGACCATGCTGGTCTTGGTGTGGCGTTGCCCGACGAGATTCAGGTCTATCGGCTTGAAAGGCTCAAGGCGATGGGCAGCAATGCCTATCGCGCGTCGCACAATCCGCCCACGCCCGAGTTGCTCGACGCGGCGGACCGGCTGGGCATGCTAGTGATCGACGAGCACCGGATGATGGGCACCACCCCCGAATTGCGGGACCAGCTCGATCGCATGGTGCTGCGCGATCGCAATCATCCCTCCGTCATTCTCTGGTCGGTGGGCAATGAGGAATGGGCCATAGAGGGCAGGGAAATTGGCGCCCGGCTGACGCGGCTGATGCAGGCGCGCGTCCGCGAACTCGATCCTACGCGGCCGGCGACTGTGGCTACCTCCAACAATGACCAGAGCGGCAATGCCACGGTGACCGAGGTTGCGGGCTTCAACTATCGCGGGCAGCACGATGCCGACGCCTATCACCGCGCGCGCCCCGAAACGCCGATCGCGATGACCGAGGAAGGCGCGACGACCGCCACGCGCGGCATATATTTCGATGATCGCGACGCGGTGCATCTTGCCGCATTCGACCGGCCGACACGGCCGATCGAGACGAGCAGCATCCAGCAAGGCTGGCAGGCAGTGGCCGAACGTCCATGGATGGCCGGCATGTTCGTCTGGACCGGTTTCGACTATCGCGGTGAGACGACCCCGTTCGGCTGGCCGGCGATCAGCTCGCAGTTCGGCATGCTCGACACCACCGGTGCGTTCAAGGACACGGGTTGGTATCTCAAGAGCCAGTGGAGCGACGCGCCGATGGCGCATATCGTCGGTCACTGGACCTGGAGCGGTCGCGAAGGCAGCCCGATCCCGCTGTGGGTTTATGCCAATGCCGATGAGGCCGAGTTGATCGTGAACGGGCGCAGCCAGGGCCGCAAGCCGATCCCGGCCAATGGCCATGCCGAATGGCAGGTGGCTTATGCGCCAGGCAAGGTCGAGGCGGTGAGCTATCGCGGAGGCAAGCCGGTCGCGCGCGACGCGGTGGAGACCGCGGGTCCGCCCCGGAGCCTTTCACAATCGGTGGAATATCCCGCCGGTCTTTACGGCCGGGGCAGGATCGCGGTCGTAAATGTGACCGCGCGTGACCCTAAGGGCAGGATCGTGCCCGTGGCGCAGGACGATGTCAGTTTCACGGTTGAGGGCGATGCGCAGATCCTGGGTGTCGGCAACGGCGATCCCGGCAGCCATGAAGCCGATCGGTTCATCGAAGACGTTGCGGTGCTCCGCTTTCGGAATTGGGAAATGGCGGACGTGTCGCCGAACCAGTCGACCATGCCGGAGGTCGAGAAGCTTACATGGCGTGATCCATTCCTTTGGTATCCGCCGGGCACCGGCCCAAAGACCCCGCAGACCTTTGCGCTTCGGGGCTGTCTCGATGCCGTATCGCTGACGCCGGGGGCGCAACGCACCCTGTTTGTCCCTCTTCTTGCAAGTCGGCAGCGCCTGTTCGTGAACGGCGTCGATCTGACCGACCGGGCGAGAAAGGATGGAGAGGGCTGGTCCGTCGGGATCAAGGATGATGGTGTTCCGGAGATCGTGCTGGTGGTGCCGGATGGTGAACGGGCGCTTGCCACACTCCAGGCTCTTGGCGACCATGGTAACAATGTCGCCTATCTTCAGATCGTCACGCCCGCCCCGACATGGAGCAGGCGCTTGTTCAATGGCTATGCGCAGGCGATCGTGAAGCTGGGAAATGGTTCCGGAAAGGCGGCCGTCACCGTGCGCGCGCCCGGGCTCGTTCCTGCGAGCGTGGCGCTTGCCGGCACGGAAACACCGTCATTGGCCGATTAGCGGGCCGCTTTGGAATCTCTTCCGATCGGAAAGGCATCCAGCGGTTGGCACAACAGCTGCCTCTTGACCCTGACACCGTGTCAGACCCTATCTTCTTTCTGACGCGTGCGAGCGATTCGAGATCGCCCCGCCTAGTGCCTCTCGAATATGCCGTTGCGGATTTGAAAGCTGAAAGACCATGAACGAAGCGATTGACCGCCGTCAGCTGCTGCGCGGTGCGGCCCTGACAGGTGGTGGGCTCGCGCTCGCCGCCTGGATGCCCGCCTGGGCGCAAAGCGCGTCGCCCGGGCTCGCCGCGCCGCTGCCGATCGTCTCGGGCGAGGACATCACGCTCAGGATCGCGCGCCAGACGATGATGATCGATGGCCGCCCGTCAAAGGCGATCGGCATCAACGGCACGGTGCCCGCGCCGCTGATCCGGCTGC
>JBDTXU010000633.1:0-2119 GCA_040006055.1 Sphingomonas bacterium
GCGACTGTGCGTCCTGGAGCGTGCGAGGCGGCTTCGCTTGAAGTCGAATCATGGCCATGCCTTCCTGATTTCGAAGCGACGAGAAATACAGGCTTTCCCGGAGCACCAAAGGAACGATGGAACCAGATCGGCATCATCTCGGCGTGCCAGCCACTCGGCGGCGGCGCTATGTTTCGCGCTCAGCCGAATGGAGGGGTCTATGCGAACCACGATATCCGCGAGCGCCGTGCTGCTGCCGATCATCGGATTGCTGGCGAGCTGTTCGGGCGGATCAGGGCCCGGCAATTCCTCCGAAACCTCGATCGCCGACGCGAGCGGCAATGAGGCCGACGGAAACGCCGTTTATTCGACCTATGGCGTCCATAATCCACCCTCGGCCAGCCCATGCGCCAAGCCGGATTGTTCCTATGCCGGCGACAAGGGGCGTCCGACCGATCCGATCTACCCGGCCTTCTGGCAATCGCGCTGGAAGATGTACCGGGTGTTCGCGCATTATGCGAACGCGCTGCCGCCCTATGACGGCGCGCCCAAGGGCCTGGTCGCCGGCAAGGATTATGAGCTTTCCTGGGGTGCGACCTATTATGATTCGACCTGGAAAGGATCGAGCGGCGAAGGCGCCATGATGGAGCATTACGAGAAGAAATGCCTGCCGATCTTCCCCGGCATTTCGAACAGTTTCACCTGCTCGTTCATCTCGCTCGGCGATGTGGCCTTCTTCCTGACCTATCCGCAGGATCGGCCCAAGGGCATGCCGCCGGTCTGCCTGTTCTCGCCGCTCAACCATCCGCCGCGGCGCGATTTCATCACCCATCTGCCCTACAGCACCGGCGACAGCGCCCAGCTCGGCAAGGGTGCGCAGGCGTACAGCTTCTGGATCGGCCAGGACGGCAAGCCCTTCCAGACCGGGGTGAAGCCCGATCAGACCGACAATGGCGGCGTCATGTTCGGCTATGCCTTCGCGCCGGTGAACGGCAAGCTGCAGCCGCAATCCTTCTATTTCTCGGGCTTCCCCCTCACCCCGCCCGACGCACCCTTCGTCAGCCAGAATTACGAGGGCTTCGCGGCGACCAAGCCCGATCCCGCCAAGACCTGGGATCTGGTGAGCAAGCTCGATCCGAAGAAGCTCCCTGCCTGCGAGGTGATGAACGCGCCACCATCGGCGATAGGGCTGAAGGCGGGGCAGAAACGGCCGATGAGCTGGTTCGATATCGGCAAGCGTGGGAAATAGCGGCCGGGCTGAGTGCATCTTGGTCGGTCCGGTGCACCAATCCTAGAGTCATTCTCGATCAGGTTTAACCGTCATGCCGGACTTGTTCCGGCATCCACCGTACCGCACACCCATCCACACTTTGGCTTGCGGCACAGTGGACCCCGGAACAAGTCCGGGGTGACGATTCAGCATGGTCGCAATTGACTTTACCGCGTCAGCTTCTTGTACGCGAGCCTGGTCGGCCGATCGGCCGCATCGCCCAGACGGCGGCGCTTGTCGGCCTCATAGCTCTCGAAATTGCCTTCGAACCACTCGACATGGCTGTCGCCCTCAAAGGCGAGGATATGCGTCGCGAGGCGATCGAGGAAGAAGCGATCATGGCTGATCACCACCGCGCAGCCGGCGAAGCTTTCGAGCGCCTCTTCCAGCGCGCGAAGCGTCTCGACGTCGAGATCGTTGGTCGGTTCGTCAAGCAGCAGGACGTTGCCACCCTCCTTGAGCATCTTCGCCAAATGGACGCGGTTGCGCTCACCGCCTGAGAGCTGGCCGACCTTCTTCTGCTGGTCCTGGCCCTTGAAGTTGAACGCGCCGACATAGGCGCGCGTGCCGAGCTCCTGCTTGCCGAAGCGGAAGACCTCGAGCTTGTCGGAGATTTCCTCCCAGACATTGTTGTTCGGGTTGAGGTCGTCGCGGCTCTGGTCGACATAGCCGAGCTTGACCGTCTGGCCGACGTCGATGGTGCCGCCATCGGGCTGTTCCTGGCCGGTGATTAGCTTGAACAGGGTGGACTTGCCGGCGCCGTTCGGCCCGATCACGCCAACGATGCCGCCGGGCGGCAGCACGAAATCGAGATTCTCGAACAGCAATTTGTCGCCATAAGCCTTGGTCAGGCCCTTGGCCTCGATCACC
>JBDTXU010000634.1:0-4920 GCA_040006055.1 Sphingomonas bacterium
CGCAGGATCACCCCATCGGGCGTTTCTTCCACCAGGAGCGAACCGCCACCGGCAAGGCCGAGCCGCTTGCGGATATGTGCCGGCAAGCTCAGCCTGCCGTTGGGGGTGATAGCGATCTGGATCGTCATGAATCGGCTCATACCATCTACGGCCAAAAGTGGCACAACTTTAATAATGTGCCACAATAAAGATTCCATGTCCCTTGCTAGCAACTGACAATGTCGGCGCCGTTCGGCCTCGCCCACGACGTGGCTCTTCGACAAAACCCGCATCCCGGTCGACGATCGCGTTCTATTTCGGGGACACTATACTAAACTATCGCCTTCACCTTCGGCCCGCGCTTCCGCGGCTTCAACCCGCGGCCACTGGCCACCTCCAACCTCTCGACAAAGCCCTCGTCGCCGAGCGGCCTGCCCGTCCGGATGCGCGCCTCGATCGTCGCCTCTTCGCCTGCGGAAACATCGCCCGCCTCGAGCCCATGGCGCAGCATCGCGCGCCAGTTGCGATGCAGCCCGGCCGTGCCGGCAAGATCGGTCAGGCCGTCCGCCTTGCCCTTCACATGCGCCGCAGCGCTCGACCAGCGCCAGTCTTCGGCATGGGCAACCAGCTTCGCCTTGACCGGGTTCAACTCGACATAGCGGATCGCCGCCAGCAGATGCGCGTCGTCCATCGGATAGCTGGCGAAGCGGCCCTGCCAGAGATAGCCGGTCCAGTCATGCGCCGCGTTGACGCGGCGCGAATAGCGGCGATGCGCCTCGGCCAGAGCCCCGCGCAGCCCGTCGGGATCGGATGGCACCAGGATCAGGTGGACATGGTTGGGCATCAGGCACCAGGCGAGGCACCGCACGCCCTTCGCCGCGCAGGCGTCGGTTACGAGGGCGCGATAGGCGGCATAGTCGTCGTCACTGAAGAACACCGGTTGCCGCCGGTTGCCGCGCTGCATGACGTGATGAGCGACGCCGGGAACGACGATGCGAGCGAGACGGGCCATGCGCGCTCTTTAGCGGAAAGCGGTCCGCAGAGCAATTAAGTATAGTGTCCCCGAATTATGCGCGACGGCCGGTGCCTGATCACTCGATGCAGAGTGCGCAGATTCTGACAAACCGGGGAGGTGAACACGATTACGATGCCGTCCGTAGGCTATGCCTCCACAACAAGCCTGATGTGACCAAGCCCCACAACGCCAGAGTCGCATTGATTGTCAGCGTCGCCCCTCGCGTGTCGCGCGCCGGGCTGGAAAGGGCAGCAAAGAGCGCGCCAAACCCCCAGATGGTCGCGGTGCCCACGAGCAGATGCGCCAGCAGGATCAACCCCAGCGTCGAGCCAGCGATCGCGCTGCCTAATATGCCGACGGTGCGCGGTGCCTGTGGCCGATGCATCAGCGCCACCGACCAGAGCAGCAAGGCGCCTATCGCGGCAAAGGCGAAGAGCAGTTCCGCCCGCGCATGAAACGTCGGCTCGGTGGCCACCGTCATCAGCAAGCGCGCGCAAAAGGCCGCGCCAAACAGAACCAACCCGGCTCGGTTTAGCGGCTTTGCCGCTCCTAACTCCTCACATAGGCACAATATGCCAAAGCTGATGCCCAGCCAACAGGCGAAGGCCATGGGGGCAAGTTCCGCGCCCGCGAGGCTGACGACAAAATGGATTGGCGCGAAAAAGGCGAGGGCAATGGCGCCCATGCGGGCGTTGCGCGATATCGGTTCGGGCATAAGTGGCAGCGTCCTCCAGCTTTCGCCGTTGCGCTACCGATCGTTTGCGGGGCGCGATATGGACAAGTCGCGCCCAATGTCCGATCGACTGCCATGGCCTATACCCGCTCGCCGGCACGGCGCGACGACGCCGCGCTACCAAACTCCGCCGCACGGCATGCCTTACTTGAGGCGTTCGCCAAACTGGCTCTCAGCCGTCGCTATCGCGATTTTGGCGTCGAGGCGGTTATCCGCTCGGCCAATGTGGCCCGCTCGACTTTCTATTATCACTTTTCCGGCAAAGACGAGCTGCTACTGCAAAACCTGCAGCCCTTTATCGCCGCGCTCGCCGATATGCCTTTCACGGCCCAGCCATCCAATGAGCTTCAACATTGGGTCGCGCATATTTGGCAGCAACGCCATGCCGCATGCCGTCTGTTGGATGGGACCACCGGCCGCAAGATTGAGGCGGCATTGGTGGATAGATTGAATGAATCCTTCGCCGCCCGGCGACTGCCCGACGACCACCGTCGTCCCCTGCTGGCACACCAAATCGCCGGAGCTAGCCTTTCGTTGTTGAAGGCCTGGGTGAATCACCTTGTGACGGCCACGGCACCCGACATCGCCTGCAATCTGTGGCAGAGCGCGATATCGATCGGCTCGGACCAATTCGGGGACACTATACTAATTAGGCACGCAGAACTTCAATCAACTATCTGATAATACATAACTTTATCACACACGCACGCCGTCGAAAAAGTCAGAACCCTCCTGACATTCCCAACACGCTCTCCGCGATCAGCCCGGCCAGCGAGGTTGATTCAAACCGTCCCGCACCCGCGCTATTCCGCCTTTCATGATCTACCAACCCGAATATGCTGAGCAGGCAGCCGAACTCTGCCGCCTCGGCGCCACCGACGAAGAGCTCGCCGAGCATTTCCAGGTGTGCGTCCGCACCATCTACCGGTGGCGCAATACCCATGAAGAGTTCGCCAAGGCGGTCGTCTGCGGCAAGGAGCACGCGGATGCGCGTGTCGAGCGCTCGCTTTATGCCCGCGCGGTCGGCTGCAGCGTCGAGCGCACCAAGGTCTTCAAGCACGCCGGCGACCCCGACCCGGTCTATGCCCATTATAAGCATCAGCTCGCCCCCGACCCCAACGCGGCGCTGCAATGGCTGCGCGTCCGCCAGCCGCGCAAATGGCGTGCTCGCGAGGAGGAGAGGAGTAGTCCCGGCGCCATCGAGATGATCGAAAGGGCGCTCGCCCGGGCCGACGAATACACGTCAGGCGTGGTGCCATTCCGGCCAGCAGCGAAGGCGCCAGCGCCCTTCTACAATCCAAAAAAGGCCCGCACCCGTGCAAGATCCAGCGGCTAGCGCCGAGGGCCACCAGCGCCTGATCGCCCGGATGATGCACTCCAAGCACCATCCGGGTGTCCACGCCGCCCTGGCCTACCATTGGGGCGAAGGCGTGCTGCGCGGCATCACAGGCCCGCGCGCCTGGCAACGTGACGTCATGACGGCAATCGGCGCGCACCTCGGCAACCCCGCAACCCGCTTCACGCCTTGCCGCATTGCCCGCGCTTCCGGCCACGGCATCGGCAAATCAGCTTTGATCGCGATGCTGATCAAATGGGGGCTGGATACCGGTGTGGATACCCGCATCGTTGCCACCGCCAACACCGAAACTCAGCTCCTCACCAAGACGGCGCCCGAGATCATCAAGTGGCACAATCTTTCGATCACGAAGGACTGGTTCCGCCCGACGGCGACCTCGCTCATATCAACCGAGCCTGGCCATGATCGCTCCTGGCGATCCGATCTCGTCACCTGGTCGGTCACCAACACCGAGGCGTTCGCCGGCCTGCACAATCAGGGCAAGCGCATCATCCTGGTGTTCGATGAAGCCTCGGGCATCCCGTCGAAGGTCTGGGAAGTGGCCCTCGGCGCGCTCACGGATGAGGAGACCGAAATCATCTTCCTCGCCTTCGGCAACCCAACCCACAACACCGGCCCTTTTCGCGAATGCTTCGGCCGCTTCCGCAACCTGTGGGATGCAAAGCAGATCGACAGCCGGGATGTGGAGGGCACCAACAAACCCTATCTCGACGAGCTCGTCGAGACGTACGGCGAAGACAGCGATATCGTCCGTGTCCGCGTGCGCGGCCAGTTCCCGTCGAGCTCCTCGATGCAGTTCATTGGGACCAGTCTGGTCGATGCCGCCCGCGTCCGCCCGCCTTATCCGCTGATCAGCGACCCGATCATCTTCGGCCTCGATTGCGCCCGGTTCGGCGACGATCATTCGACGCTCGCCATCCGCCACGGCCGCGATGCCCGCACGCGCCCCTGGAAACGCTGGCACAAGCAGGACTCGATGACGCTCGCCGGCGATGTCGCGCTCCAGGCCCAGCTCCACTGCCCGGATGCGATCTTCGTCGATGCCGGCAATATCGGCGCCGCCGTGATCGACCGCCTTCGCCAGCTTGGCGTCCCCAACGTCCATGAAGTCTGGTTCGGCGCGCAGGGCCGCGAGGCGCACTGGTCGGGCGAGATGCGGGTCAAGACCGCCAACAAGCGCTCCGAGATGTGGACCAATATGCGCGGCTGGCTCGAAGGCGGCGCGATCCCCGACGAGGAGACCTTGGCGACTGATCTGACCGGCGTCGAATATGGCTATGCTGCCGACCAGGTCTCGATCCAGCTCGAGAAGAAGGAGCATATGAAAGCGCGCGGCCTCGCCTCGCCCGACGATGCCGATGCGCTCGCCCTCACCTTCGCCGAGCCGGTGATGCCGCTGATGATCCAGCCCTATGTCCATCCCTCGCGCGAGGAATGGCCGGAGCGGCAGCGGGAGGATCGCCGCTCCGAGCGCCAGCGACAGGAGGACGAGTTCGAGGAAATCTACGCCCAGCTCAGAGAGCCGAACCCCTTCATACCCCGAGACATTTATGATTGATGCGGGCTCCGCTCCGTCACCTTGCCAGCGCGGCTATCCGCGATCGCGGACGCGGTAGGCGCCGAACGTCCAGTGGACATGATGCCCCGCGCCGCCCGCCGGGCCGGCGCGCAAGGCCGGCAGGATCTCGCCGCGCATCAGCTCCTCGATCAGCGCCCAGCGCACATCCGGATCGGCGATCTCGGGCAGGAATTCCCGCTGATTGGAGGGAACACGAAGCGTGTCGAGGACTTCGGCTTCGTCGATCTCGTGCAGCTGGGTGGCGATAGTGCCGTCGA
>JBDTXU010000635.1:0-1502 GCA_040006055.1 Sphingomonas bacterium
CTGATCGCGAGCGGCTTTGCGCTCAGCATCGCCACGGCCTGGGGGTTCCTCGAGAATTTCGACCTCGTGCCGCATGTCTATGCCTATTACGCCGCGATCCTGTGGTTCGCCGGCCTCGGCCTCGGCTCCTGCTTCAACACATTCCAGGCACGGCGAGGTGAGGCATGAAGAACCGCCTCAAGGTGCTCCGCGCCGAGCGCGACTGGAGCCAGGGCGACCTTGCCGACCGGCTCGAGGTTTCACGCCAGAGCGTGAACGCGATCGAGACCGGGCGTTACGACCCCTCGCTCCCCCTCGCCTTCAAGATCGCCGAGCTTTTCGAGCTTTCGATCGAACAGATTTTCACCAGCCCTTCCAAGGAGAATGACCAATGACACCCGCCAATAAAGGCCGCCTGATTGCCGCTTTCGCCTTCCCGCTGTTCCTGCTCAACGCCAATCCGGCGCACGCCGCGCCGGCAGCGGCGGTCACCGCGCCTGCCGCGACCGTGATGGACCACATCTCGATCGAAGTGACGGGATCGGGATCGCCGATCTTCCTGATCCCCGGCCTCGCCAGCCCCCGCGCGACCTGGGACGGGGTCGTGCCCGAACTGGCGAAGACGCACCGTGTGTATCTCGTCCAGGTCAACGGCTTTGGCGGCGATGCGCCCGGCGCCAATCTGAAGCCGGGCATTCTCGACGGCGTGGTCGCCGACCTCGATGGGTATATCGCGCGGAACAACATCAAGGGCGCGGCGATCGTCGGCCATTCGATGGGCGGGCTGGTTGGCCTGATGTTCACCAAGGCACATCCCGACCATGTCTCGCGGCTGATGATCGTCGATTCATTGCCCTTTTTGGGCATGCTGTTCGGCCCGACTGCGACCGTCGCGATGGTCGAGCCGCAGGGCAAGGCGATGCGCGACCAGATGACCGCCGCTTATGGGAAGCCCGCCGACGCGGCAGGGGCCGAGGCAACCGCGAACCGGCTCGCGCTCAAGCCCGAGTCGCGGGCCAAGGTGAAGGCCTGGGCGATGGCGGCTGATCCGCGGGTTTCGGGCGAAGCGATGTATGAGGATCTGACCACTGACCTGCGGGCGGATCTGGCGGCGATCAAGACGCCGATCACTTTGGTGTATCCATGGGCCGAGACTGGGCCGACCAAAGCGATGGCGGACCCGCTTTACCGCGGCGCCTATGCGGCCTCGCCGAATGTCACCTTTGTCGATGTTGGCGATTCGGCGCATTTCGTGATGCTTGATCAGCCGGCGGTGTTTGCTGCGGCGCTTAAGGTGTTTGCTGAGGGGAAGTGACCCGACCTCTGGCTAAGCTGGGCGATCCACCGTTGTATGGCGCCTTTCTCCCTCTCCCCCCTGTGGGAGAGGAGCATTGGGTCGGGCATGCCCCCGGCATGCCCTGAACAGCGCGGGGCGCTGTTCACCCAATGCTGGGCCCGTGCGAAGCACGGGAAGCGACTATCTGGATTGTCAAAGGGCATGGGCGATTTGCACACGTGTTTCG
>JBDTXU010000636.1:0-3914 GCA_040006055.1 Sphingomonas bacterium
CACGCGCGAGATCGCCGAACGCAATGGCGCGCGCTGGATCGATTTCGACTGGTCGGGTGAGTTCCCGAAGAAGCGCAACTGGGTGTTGATCAACGACCCGCCGCCGACGCCCTGGGTGCTGTTCCTCGATGCCGACGAGCGGGTGACCGACGCGTTCGTCGCTGATGTGCGGAAGACGCTGGCCGACACGGTGGCAAGCGCGTTCGACGGGTTCTGGCTCAACTATGAGAACCACTTCATGGGGCGGATCCTCCGCCACGGCGTGCCGCAGCGCAAGCTTGCGATGCTCCGTGTCGGTGCGGGCTTTTATGAGCGCATCGAGGACAAGCGCTGGAGCAGCCTCGACATGGAAGTCCATGAGCACCCCGTGCTCGATGGCGGTACAGGCGAGATCAGCGCACCGATCACGCATCTCGATTATCGCGGGATCGACCACTACATCGCGCGGCATGACGCCTATGCGAGTTGGGAAGCCAAGCGCTACGCCGACCTGCAGGAGCGCGGCAACGAGGCCTGGGCCGCGCTCACTCCGCGCCAGCGCGCCAAATATCGCAACCTCGCGCGCTGGTGGTTCGCGCCTGCCTATTTCCTCGGAACCTATGTTTTCAAGCTCGGCTTTCTCGATGGCGGCCCTGGCTTTCACCACGCCATTCTCAAGATGATGTATTTCTACCAGATCCGCCTGAAGATCGTCAGCGATCCCCATTCGGAAAAGGCCGGATCGGGAGCAATTTTCCCTGTTCCTGGCAATTAACAGGGAAAGAACAGGGAAAAACTTTTTTCTTGCCTGTTTTTGGCCATCTGACGATAAAAATTATCTTTTATTTTCAATATGTTATATATAGTTTCCCTGTTATTGCGGAACAGGGAAAGTGTTGGAAATAACAGGGAACGCCTTTCGCGATAACAGGGAAAGCTTTCGGCGGAACAGGGAACCGCATACTCTATCCTTTCAGCGCAACAAGACGAACCGGGCGGCGCCAAACCGAAGTCCCGTCCAGCGCCACCATGCGATGATCGCGCTACATGTTGAATCGAGCGAGGTTCAACTGGTCGGGAATGCTCTTCCCGTTCGGCAAGCGATCAGCTTTTCACCCCCAACTCCTCCAACAGGGTCGACCTCAGCCGCTCAAAGGCCGGATCGGCGCGCGAACTGGCTGCCGCGACGTCATTCTGAAGATCGAGCGAGATCGCCCCGTCGCGCAGAACGAGGATCCGGCCCGCCAGCGTGATCGCCTCGTCGACATCGTGCGTAACGAGCAGCACGGCCGGCCGGTGCTTGCGATAGAGCGTGCGCAGCAGGCCGTGCATCCGAAGGCGGGTCAGGGCGTCGAGCGCGCCGAAGGGTTCGTCGAGCATCAGCAGGTCGGGTTCACGGACCAAAGCGCACGCCAGCCCGACGCGCTGGGCTTCGCCGCCGGACAGGGTGATCGGCCAGTCCCATTCCCGCCCCGTCAGGCCGACCTCGGCCAGCGCCGGCGCGACGGTGCGCGCCGCTTCCTTGCGCGGCAGGCCGAGCCCGACATTGTCGGCCACTCGCAGCCAAGGTTGTAACCGGGGCTCCTGAAAGACGATCGACCGCCGGCGCGCGACGGTGATCCGCCCCTCGGCCTCCTGATCGAACCCGCACAGGACGCGCAGCAGCGTGCTCTTGCCCGATCCGCTCCGGCCCAGCAGAGCGACGAATTCGCCCGGCCGGATGGCGAGGTCGATGCCGCCCAGGATCGGCCGTCCATCGAACGACCGGCTGAGGCCGCGGATGTCAGCGGTCGCCGTTCCGTACAGGACTAACAATCAAATTAATTCAATAATCCTGGCCGGATTTATAGTAAAATCGATTATTGATTATCATGCGGGCATATTGCCAGATACTAGGTGTCGTGAACGATTTTTGATTATCCTGAGGTATAGCCTGTGCCGAAAGCGTATCCCAGTTGCCCAGAACTTCCGAGAATGCCTCTCCAATATGTGGATGGATGGTTGCACCGGTCAGTTCAACCGTATCGCGGAGGCGCCTGCCGAAAACTATCGGGAACCTTCTTTGGAGGATAATATCGCCTCCGTCGATTTTCCGCGCGACGCGATGGATGGTGAAACCGGTTTCGCGTCGTCGATCGTGGATCGGCCATATGATGCTGAGTGCCCCGGGATAATCCGGCAACAACTCACCATGGTAATTGATCATCCCGAGCCGCGGTATGGTAAAGATGCGCGATGCGATGAAGCCGTTACCAAGCGATATGCCGAGATCGAGATTGAGCGACCGCATCAACGCTTCCGTTGCCGGTGAGTTTACCGACGGCACAATATGGACTTCGACGCCGAGGCGCTCCGCTTCTGCCAGCACGTCCTTTGCGGCAGCCGCACCGAACCAGCGGCGCATACGTATACCATTCAACGCACCTAACGGTCCAATCTTCCATATTTTTCGGATGAGTCGGCCTATATTGCGGCGATGAGCACTGCCGTCGGAGAAGATCACCACGACCTTCTGCACGCCAGGCGCGCGCGTTATCGCTTCCAGAGCCAAGCCGGAGCCGCCGACGCGCACTCCGGTCAGAACAGCCACGCGCATCCCTATGGCTCGCGGAAGCCGCTGGCCCACAACAGGCGCTCGTGCATCGGCCAATGATATTCCACCTGATGGCGCGGCACGTCCATTGGCGATGTGACGCCAGGCTCCACCCGCCCCCGCACAGCGCTGAAACAAATGTCGAATCCCGCATCTGCAATCGCGCGCCTGGCCGATGCATCGATATCGCGAGCCGTCCCATAGGGCCAAGCGAAAGCCGTACAGGGTCTTCCAGTCTCAGACTCGATCTTTTTGCGCGCGCCGAGAATCTCGTCGCCCAAGCGTACGGGGTCCCCCGAAATTTCAGAGAGTCGAGCATGGGTACGCGTATGACACCCAATCTCCCCGCCAAATTCCGCAACGGCGCGGACCTGATCCCAACTCATGATGCGCACCGGCGCCGCATAGGCATTCAGCTGGCCGAAATATCGCTCCAGCGTGTCGATCGGCGCCTCCACCAGGTCGGTCGCGACAAACATCGTCCAGGGCACCCGTTCCGACATGAATATTTCGCCTCCGGCTTCAAGCACGTTCGCGAAACCATCATCGAAGGATAAGTGGAAGTAACGTCCATCTGGTGCTTCGCCGGATCGAAGAATAGAAAGCAAGCTGGCGGTGTCAATGAATTCACCTTGCTGCTTTATCTTGCGCAGAAAAACGCGCAGACTGTCGACGCTCTCGGGGAATACGGCGTGCCCATATAAGCAACGCACGAAATTCGTAACGTGCGGGCGGGGAAGCCTAGATGCGGCAAACAACAGATTGCTCCGCGCCGCATGTCGGAGGCGGTTCGCAAAACCGGGTGGCCGGCTCCACGCTTCCCGCGCAGTCGTGGCAAATGGCATGCGAGCAATCCTGATTGTGGCGAGATTTTAGGGTTGGCCAGCCCGTTCGGGCAAGCGTTATCCGAGGGCAACAGCATGTCGTACTGTTCGCACTCCGATGTATCACCTGCTCATCCGTACGGCGAGGCCTTCGCCATAGAATGCGCCGACTGGACCGGGCGCTGCTCACGCTGCGGAGCGGCTTTCGGGTTGCGAAAATCTCACTATGTCGGTGATGAGCGCAATGCGGGCATCGGTCATGTGCGGGAACTCCCCGGCGCGCGTTCGTTGAGAAACCATGCGGCATAGGTAGCGAGTCCGTCCGTCAACGAGCGTTCGGGGCGCCAGCCCAAGGCGAGCGCTTCCGTGATATCCGCCTCATAACCGATCGGATCCCCGCCGCGTCGCGCGCCCGAGAAGACGGGCTCAACCGCGGTGCCCAGCTCTCGCCGCAGCCCCGAGACGATGGTCCGGACATTGGCCGCCTTGCCGAAGCCGCCATTGACGATCGGGCATTC
>JBDTXU010000637.1:0-5936 GCA_040006055.1 Sphingomonas bacterium
CCAGTCGCCGACCGTCGGATGATCGTCCGTGGGCAGGGCACCGGGGATATAGGGTGTAATCGAATGCTGAAACCCGGCGCCCGCGACTGCGATCTGGCCGCGATGAACGGCCATGACGCGGACGGGATGGCAGGAGCGCGCCTCCTCGGCCGAAACCTGTTCGCTGAAAAAGTCGCTCCAGCCGAGCTCTTCCAAGGACTCATCAGTCGATTTCATAGGGCTACAGCAGCGTCTTTCTTTCTGGCTGGCAAGTGGGTTGCCGGCATCGGGGGCATGCAGGGCTCCGCTAGCATGGCTTAGCGGCAGAGCCTATCGAGGTCGTGCCGGATTCTGATGCGCTGGCGATCGGACCTTTCGCGAACCCACCCCTCCATTGACGCTAGCCATGTTGCCCTTACTGTTCGGAACCGGTCGAGGCCTGCGGTCGGAGATGTTCGATCCAAGGCAAGAAAGGCACGCAGCTGATGAAAGCTCTGGCAATCGTCCTGCCGCTTATTCTCCTGTCAGTGCCCGGCAGGTCCGCGCTGGCGCAAGACCGGATCGCGCCACTGCCCGCGGGAATTGAGCCGTCGAAAGACGCGAAGGTTCAGGGGCTGTATGCCGAGAGCACGTTCGGGCGCATCGATGTCAGGGACGACCTTGAGGCGTTTGAAGCCGAGTGCAAGACCCGCGGCATCGACGCGCGGGTCGAGGGACGCGACCTGCTCTGGAAGGGAAAACACGCACTTTACCGGAGCCATGCAAGCGTTGCGGTCTTCGAAGATACGCCGACCATCAAGGTCGACCGCCAGGCATGCTCAGCCGTTATAACGCTCTCCCGCAGCGTCACGGCGAAGTCCGGCCCCTGGTCAGACATCCGGACATCTGACTGGATAGATCGGCCTCCCGAATGCTCGCGTTTCCATCGCTGCAAGACCGGCGTTGTCGCCGGCGTCAAGGCGCAATGCGCCGATCTGGGTGACGGGCTGGTAGGATCTTCTATCTGCTATTCGTTGCAGCAGGACCTCAGCAAGGATCTGATCGTGGCGAGGTCGAACTATTCGGATGACGGAAGTAGACCAAATACGGAGTGGGCGCTCGACCTGGTCCTCACCGGCGTCCTGATCGACCCGGTGGTTTTCGCCAACGCAGCGACCCGTTGACACTGCGCCCACCTGCCTGAGTCTTCATAAGCGGAATCCCGGTAAGCTGGCTGAATATATGCAATAAAGTGCACTGCACCGTTGCGCACGCCATCATGGCGTGCAACCTATGCGGCCCTCTTCCCCGACGAGATGCCTGCATCGCTCGACATGGATGCGCGCTACGCCAAGGACGAAAGGGTGGGCACCTTTGACTGAAGACTTCGCTCGCTTCGCACAGAGCCGCCGCTCGCTTCTTACATCCGGCTTGTTGTGTGGCCTTGGCCTCACTGCGTGCAGGCCCTCTGGCGTGGGGCACGTATCCGATCCGGCCGGCGCGTTGGGCGGCGACCAGCTCGTGGCGCTGGACCAGGGATTCGCCGCAATGCTCGAGCGGCACCATATCCCGGGGCTCGCCGCCGGGATCATCCTCGACGGACGCCTGGACTGGGCCAAGGGTTTCGGATTTGCCGATATCGAGAATCGCCGGCCGATGACGGCGGATACGATCCAGAATATCGGATCGGTCACCAAGACCCTCACGACCACGCTCATACTCCAGGATATCGAAGCTGGCCGGCTCGATCTGGATGGCGACATCAATCACCATCTGCCTTTTCCCGTCCGCAATCCGAACCACCCCCAGGTCGCAATCACGATACGGCAGCTTCTCACGCATCGCTCCTCGATCCGCGACGGCGAGGCCTATGGGGAGAGCTATCGCTGCGGCGATCAGACGGTGTCGCTCGGGGACTGGCTGCGGGCCTATTTCGATCCTTCGGCCAAACCCGACCATTTCCACAGCTGGGCGCCGGGCACGCTGCATCCGCCGGGCTCCCCGCGCGCCTATTCGAACGTCGCTTTCGGGCTTGTCGGTCTCTTGTCGGAGCGGGTCGGCGGCAAATCCTATGACACGCTTTGCCGGGAGCGCATTTTCCGCCCGCTCGGCATGGCCTCCTCCGCGTTCCGGCTCGATGCTGTCGACCGCAGGCGGGAATCGGTGCCGTACGAGATGCTGGCGGACGACTTCAAACCCGGTAGCCTCTCCGAACCCGAACTGAGGCTCGCGCGTTATCCGGAGCGCGATTTTACACCGAAGCCGGGCGGACCATTCCCCTTTTGCGGCTACAGCTTCGCGACCGCTCCCGACGGGCTGCTGCGCACGAGCGTGCGCGATCTCGCGCAATTCGTGCTGGCATGGATCGACAAGGGCACGCGCGTCATGCCGGGAGGCAAGGTGGCCAGAATAGTGTCTGCCGAGACATCGGCGATGGCGCTCTCTCCCATCCACTATGAGCGCGCCCTTGGCTGGGACTTCGTGCCCCGATATTTCGGCACCCAGGATCCGATCCCGGGAGGCCGCCTGATCGGCCATAACGGTTCCGATCCCGGGATTGGCGCGGTGGTGGTGTTTCGGCCGGAGGACCGCAGCGGCTTCCTGATGATATTCAACGCCGGCATTGAGGACGCTATCTCCCGTGACGGCCTCAAGCTTTATCTGGATACGCTCGCCGGCTTGTCTGGCCATTAAAAGCGCCGCAGGGATGTTGCAGCTTGCCGAAACCACCGGCAACGATGCCCTTCAAGATTCACGCCGCCACAGGAAATCGCCATGAGCGTTCACGGAAGCTGTCACTGCGGGAATGTGCGGATCGAGCTGCCAAGCGAGCCCGCATGGGTTGCGGATTGCAACTGCTCGCTCTGTCGGCGGACCGCTTGGCGTGTCGCCTATTTTCCGCCGGACCAGGTGCGCATTTCAGGCGAGACGACAGCCTATATCTGGGGCGATCGAATGATCGGTATTCACCACTGCCCAGTCTGCGGCTGCGGCACCCACTGGCAGACTCTCGGCGAAGATTTCGGCAAGATGGGCATCAATGCGCGGTTGCTCGACAATTTCGATGAAAGCACCGTCGAGGTGCGGAAATTCAACAATGCGGATAGTTAGGCCCGCCGGGGCATAAGGGCATTGTCAACGAGCCTTTGGGGGCTTTGCAGTCTTTGGCCTGGCGTCAGGGGAAAACGGGTCGGTGGGTATCCCGTCGGAACGCATTTTCTCCTGTGGATCGGCCTCGGGCCTTCCCTTGTACATGCCGACACAGCTCTCCAGCTCGGCAACCGCCGCGCCGCTTCCATCAAGGCTCAACTGCTCGACCGGCACGTCGCCGCGATCAATGTGCAGGGCCTTTGATGCGGCGAAATAGGACGGGAATTTTGCCTCGAAGGTCGTGACGAAGCCCTTTTTTCCTTCGGACGCCATGCCGACGACCGGGTGCTCGGTATAGCCGCCTTTGGTGAGTCGAAAATTCAACTTCAGCTGGTCGTTCTGCTTGATCGACCAGTTGTCGTTGAGAACCGAGAGATGGTTGCTGCCATCGATATCGAGGCCGAGAAGCAGGGTCGTTTTCCCGGGCCCGTCATACGTCCTGGTCAGGAAGCAGCCTTTCTGGTCCTTGCTCGCCGCCACCGTCCAGCCGCCGACGTCCCGTATGGAATATTCCTGGGCGGACGCATCAGCGCTCGCGAACAGCCCGGCCAGGACAAGGGGCGGCATGAGGGTCGATCGGAGAGTTGCCCGAAGCCAGGCAGTGAGCAGTTCACGCATTCGGCATCCCATCTCCACGGCGATCTATCCGACAACAGCCATTGGCTATGAACGCAGCGCGCTGGCGGAAGGCTCCGCAGGCGATTGAACGAATGACCGCTTCGGGTCGAGTCAGCAACTGGCATGAACGACGAGAAGCGGGCGCATAGCTGACCGGCTGGACCTGGCTTCTGTCATCATGCCCTATATGGGAAGGGCGGGCCAGTTGGAGCGAGCGATGAGCAATCCGTCAAAGGCATGGGATGGGGACCTGATCCGGAAATGGCTGGCGCGCCGGTTAGACGCGTCGAAGCTGGATCAGGCGGCGGCGGACAGGCGCGGATATGAGGCACAGGACGAGTATGACAAGGCCGCCGCCGAGGAATGGGTCTGCCGCGCCCTTCAAACCGCGGATTGCGCGAATGATCAGGCTGCGTTCGCCAGGCGCCTCAAGGACCTGATCGGCCAGGAAGACTATCGAGCTACGGGCATTTATGACGATGTGCGGTTCGAGCGGCATGTTCGCGGTCAGCTCAGGAAACTGACCCGAATGACCAAGGCGAATGAGGGGTTCGAGAAGACGCTGCGCTATCAGTGAAGGCGGCTCTGAGGAGCTTGTGGCATGCGCCGGCCCTTTTCAGGGCATTGATTGACGCCAACCGCGCGGCATGAAACGATCGTGCCACCCGATAAAAGAGGATATCGCCATGCCGATCCCCGCCGCCTGGTCTCCCAGGCTTCTCAGCATCCTCCGTATTGTCGTCGGGCTCGCCTTTCTCGATCACGGCGTCTCCAAATTCTTCGGCCTTCCCCCCTTCCCCATGCCGCTGAATCCGCTGCTGATGGTGGCCGGCGGGCTTGAGCTGGTGGGTGGCACGCTGATCCTGATCGGGCTGTTCACCCGGCCGGTCGCGTTCGTGCTTTCGGGGATGTGTGCGGTCGCCTATTTCATGGTCCATCTGCCGCAAGGCTTTTTCCCAGCGGCGAATGGCGGCGAGGCGGCGATGCTCTATTGCTTCATCTTCCTCTATCTCGCGGCGGCGGGCGGCGGCGTGTGGAGCGCCGATGCATCGCGCAGTGCGTCGTGAGCGATCCGCTTCCGACAGGCAATGTCGCGCTGCTGATCGACGCCGACAATGCCTCGCACACCGCGATCGACCCGGTGCTGACGGTGCTGGCCGACCTCGGCACCGTCAATGTCCGGCGCGTCTATGGCAATTGGACCAAGCCGGCGCTCGAGGGCTGGGAGACAGTTGCGCTCCGTTATGCGCTCGAACCGCAACAGCAGTTCGACCTGACCAAGGGCAAGAACGCGACCGACATGAAGATGACGATCGACGCGATGGATCTGCTGGCGAGCGGGCGCATCACCGGGTTTGGCATCATGTCTTCGGACAGCGATTTCATGCCGCTCGCCACCCGCATCCGCCAGGACGGGCTGCAGGTTTATGGGTTTGGCCGCGCCAACACGCCCGAAGGTTTCCGCGAGGCGTGCAACCGCTTCATTGATGTCGATACGCTGATCGCGCGCAAAACCGAGCCCGCCCCGCCAGCGCCGACGCCTAAGACAAACACCCGCGGCACGATCGAGCCCGAAGTCGTGAAGATGCTGATCGATGCCTATGGGGCGTCGAAGCGCGACGCCGAGGGCTTTGCGGCACTGGGCGAGGTTGGCCTGCGGGCCAGCAACCGCTCCAGTTTCGACGCGCGCAATTATGGCTATTCGCGCCTTTCCGACCTGTTCGAAGCGGTTCCGGGATTCGTGGTGGACCGGCGCGATGGCGGCGCGTTCGTTCGCCGTACGAAACAGCCCACGAAATAAAGCTAACGATTCAACCCGATAACGGGGCATCTCTCGACGGAATCTGCACTGAACGCGACAGAATCCTGCGCGGGCGCCACTCCGCCCTTGATCAGCCATGCTAGACCCGCCTCGGGAGCAAGGTCCGAGGGGGATCTTGAACGTGCAAGATGAGTGGGCTTGATGACGACTCAACGCGTATTCGTGAGCGGCAAGGTGCAGAATATCGGCTTTCGCAATTGGGTGATGTGGAAGGCGCAGGAATTCGGTGTCACCGGTTGGGTTCGGAACCTGACGGACGGGCGGGTCGAAGTTCTCGTGGCGGGAGACGACGAGGCGGCCAATGCGCTGATCGAAGCCTGCCGCCAGGGCTCACCGCATTCGCGCGTCGACCATGTCGAGGCCCGGCCGGACGACGAACGGCCGCCCA
>JBDTXU010000638.1:0-1846 GCA_040006055.1 Sphingomonas bacterium
TTTGATCCCTTGGCTGTCAGAACGCCGAGCCGGTATGGAAGCTGGATGTAATCGGCGGGGTGGATCAACGGGTCGTTGCCCTGGAACAGGAACTGAAGCGGCTTGCAGGGGTCAATGACCTGGGTCTGATCGTTCGTGTCCCGGATCAGTTCGCCATGGGAAATGCCCTCGGACCAGATGCTCTCCACATTGTCGGCTTTTATCAGGGGATTCTTGTCGGCTGTGCCCAGCGGCACCCAGACGCCTTCCAGACCTTCGCTTTTCCATATCCGGAAATAACGCCCCTTCGGGCCGATCGCCTCCACGACGGCCAGGTACGTATTGGTTCCTTTTACCCGGTAGTTGCTGCTTCCCTCGAATGCGTCTTCCCGGGGCTGGTTGATGACGATGGTGGTATTATGGAAGCCATTCGGGAATTGATCGATCGATGTCTCCGACCGCATGACGTGGCCGTTATCGTCGGTATTGAAGAGGTAGCACTTGGCGTCGTTGCAGATAATGTAGAAATCGAGCCACCCCGTCCCCGCCGGCGGCTTGGTTATGTCCGGCGCCGTGGCAAAGAACGGGCGAGCGGGGCTCCATGACATCGGATCGTCAATGTTGGTCGTTGTGGAATAGAATGGGTCGCCGCCCTGAAAGATCAGATACCAGAGCTTTTGCGGAGCAAAGTAGAACACCTCCGGCGCCGCGCGGTACCCAGGGCCTATCGGCGATTTGTCGAGGGGGAATATCGGCGCCTTCGATGCGGACGACCAATCGGCGAAGCTTGTATAGGCAATGCCCCATCCCTTCGATCCGGCCGTGGTCATGAAGACATGGTATTTTCCGTTCGCGAATACGACGGACGGATCCTTTACGGCGTACACGGTCTGGGCTGGATCGGGTTGCGGTCCGATCAGCGGTGCGCTCGACTTCCAGTAAAAGCTTCCATCAGACGGCGCCGAGGACGCAGTTGGGGTCGGCGCCGGTGTGGGAGTTGGCGTTGGTATCGGCGTTCCACCTCCGGCTGCGGCGGCCCCGCCGCCGCAAGCAGTCAGGCCGAGCGCGACCAGACCCGACAACAGCACCCCCCCGCGCATACGCCCACAGAATTTCATTTCATCTTCCCCAAAATGTCGGCCGCTAAGGCTTGTGCGCTGCCGCCGACTTCACGCCGAGGCTATATCTCAACAAAAATAGCGCGCCGGGAATTGTTTCGAGCTGGAGAATGGTGGCCGCGAAATGGAGCAGCCGAGCGGGAACTGGCTGCACCGCCCGCTCACTTGCCCGAATCATAACATTATTATTGGTTCTGCCCCGGCATTGCTTCAACCTCGGAGCGATAGGAATAAGGAAAAGGCTCTCGCGCAGGCCGTGTGGGCGCTGTCCGGCATTGGAGCGTGTAACCCGGCCCACTACCCCAGGTGATGCAGAAACGGCGAGACCGACCAGGGCGAGAGAATTCCTATGTGAGCCTATTTGCCGCCCATATCGACAACGGAAATCGGCCCGAGATCGATGGTTTGCTTCCCCGAATTCAACAGAGCGGCCAACCCGCCTCCCCACAGTGCTTTGCGATATGTTGCTAGTCGGCTCATGGTTTTGCAGGCCGGACCTGTGCGAAGTTTACCGGATTACGTGGATCAAAAAGGGCCAGTATCCCGAAGTTTACTGTGCTTTTTTGGCCACGGCGTCGATGGACAGCGCTCGTCGGGCATGGCTTTTGTCAGTCAATGAGATCCTGACCGTTTGCTGCGGCTTATCTTTTCCGAAAAGAGGAGAATCGGATTGCTTCGTTGCCTTTGGGGTGCACTTTTCGCACTCTGTTTCGCCATTCCCGCCACAGCAGCGGAACTCCCGCGCCTTG
>JBDTXU010000639.1:0-11073 GCA_040006055.1 Sphingomonas bacterium
TTATTCGCCATGGCCATCATTCTTCCTCCGGTTCCCAATGGTCGATGAACAGCCCTGGCACGGCGACGCCGAACAGCTTCGCCATGCGCAAGGCCAGCGGCAGGCTGGGATCATATTTGTCGGTCTCGACCGCGTTGATCGTCTGCCGCGAGACGCCGAGCCGCCGGGCCAATTCGCCCTGGCTCCACCCCCGCCCTTCGCGAAACGCCTTCAGGCGATTTTCCAAACCGACGCTCCTTGCTGTCAAGAGCTCTTTACAAGGAGAGTGGCGCGACTGTCAAGATCTCTTTACAGCCCTTCAGTCAATTGATGCGATCAAGGTCGTCGGTCAGCGGCGCGCTATCAACCGCTCCAGATAAGCGCACACCATATCCGCAAGCGCATCTGAATAGGCGTGGATCTCGGCAGGTGACCGCGGTGTCTCCGAAAAGCTGCTGCCCACTTCGCTCACCGTCGTCTTGAGGAGGTCGCCGACCAGCGCCAGCGTGTCCGCGCTAGCATCCGGCAGCACCTCGCGAAGGAACGAATGGAAGATCTGCGCGCTCGCCGCCCGGATGTCGACCGCCTCGGGCGCATCGCGATAGAGCGGCGCCGCGTCGTTCAGCGCACCGCGGATGGCGGCCTCCTCGCATTCCGAGCGGATGAAGAAATGCACCAGGGTGCGCACGCGGTCGAGCGGCGGCTTTGCGCGGTCTTCCAGGATCAGGCGCAGCTGATCGTGGGTGGTCCGCCACTCGTCGCTCTGGAGCCGGAACAGGATCGCGGCCTTGTTGGGGAAATATTGGTAGAGCGAACCCACGCTCACCCCGGCGCGCTCGGCGACGCGCGCGGTGGTGAATCGCTGCGCGCCCTCCGTCGTCAAAACCTGAACAGCCGCATCGAGAATGGCGGCGACAAGGTCATTGGAGCGTGCCTGTTTGGGCTGTTTGCGCGAGGAGACGGGGGCGCTTTGTCGGGTCGGCATGCGGGGTTCAGCCAATGCGAATAGGAAAGCTGACGAATTAGTCGTATTTCTTGTGGCGAGCAAACACCTGCTCGAAACCGGAGAAAATCGATGACCATATTGACCAGCGCGCCTGTGGCGCCGCTGCTCGACCGGCTGTTCGCTGAGGCCGATGCCCTGACGCCGCTGGCGAACCCAGCCTTCGCGTCCGTCTCAGCCGAAGAGCGGCACCGGCTGATGTCGAGCAAGACCGAGTATCGCGAACTTTACAGCCAGCTGAAAGACTACGCGCTCCCCGTCTCGCGCGAAACCGGCAAGCTCCTCTACATGCTGGCACGCGCGGGCAACGCGCGCTCGATCATCGAGTTCGGTACGTCGTTCGGCCTCTCGACGCTCCACCTCGCAGCCGCCTTGCGGGAAAATGGCGGCGGGCGGCTGATCACCTGTGAATTCGAACCGTCGAAGCTGGCAAAAGCCAGGGAGAATCTCGCCGCCGGAGGCCTGTCGGAGCTGGTCGAATTCCGCGAAGGCGATGCGCTGGAAACGCTGGCGTCCGATCTGCCCGATACGATCGACCTGCTTCTCCTCGACGGCGCAAAATCGCTGTACATGGACATACTGACGCTGGTCGAAAGCCGCCTCCGGCCGGGCGCTGTGATCGTCGCCGACAACACCGATTACTGCCCCGAATATCTCGAACGGGTCGGCTCGGCGGCGAATGGTTATTGGTCGATGTCGTTCACTGACGATGTCGAACTTTCGATCCGCCTTTGAGGGACGGAATTGGCCGGCTCGGGAGGCACAGTTTGCGTGGCGGCTGACATTTGTCGGCCGCCACGGCAAATGTGCAAAATACTAAATAGCTGATAATGCTAGAAATATAATTGAGGCGGGTTGTTGGAGAATGCAAAAATGTCAGCGACTCGCATGACATTTCCAACAGCCGCGATCGGCCTGGGTCTCGATTCAAATGCTGCGCGGCGGGAGCTAGTGACACGATCGCGATGGGGAAATTCTTCCTCACGGTCGGGCAGGAAATAGAGCATCGATATGGCGCTCAGCGATGGTGCTGGCTTCGGCGGGGGTGAAGGCCTGGGGCGACAGGCAGAGCTCGAGCCAGAGACCATCGACCAGCGCGGTGATCGCGATGGCGGCAAGCCGCTGGTCGGCGCCCGGCACGCCGCACGCAGCGAGCAACGTTTCGAGATCGCGGCGGTACGCGCCGTAGAGATCGTCGTGCAGCGCGGCGATGTCGGGGCGAGCCTTGACCAGGCTCCAGAACGCGACCCAGGTCGCGAGCAGGGCAGGGTCGGCGATCGGCGCGGCGAAGCTGGCGGTCGCATAAGCGAGCAGCCGCGCGCGAGGGGCGTCGCCGGCCGCGTCGATGGCCTCATCGAGCGCTGTCGAAACCTTCACGCCGACATGCGCATAAGTCGCCGCGACCAGCGCATCCACGCCGTCGAAATAATGGCCAACCAGGCCCGGCGATACCCCGGCCTCAGCGGCTATGCTGCGAACCGAGGTGCCGCTCGCGCCATCGCGGGCAAGGACGCGGGCGCAGGCCTCGATCAGGCTGGCGCGGCGCGCATCGGGCTCGGCGCGGGTGAAGGCGGGTTTGACCATATTCTCCGTCATGCCGGGCTTGTTCCGGCATCCACTGTTCCGCGAGAACCTCGGCCTTCGGTATGCGGGACGGTGGACCCCGGAACAAGTCCAGGGTGACGATAACTTGTGTTGTTCATGGTCTTATTATACGATCGTACAACAAGGAGTCTCGCATGGCGCATCGTCTGGCGGAAATGATCGAGGCGCCGGACCCCGACGCCGACTGGAGCCTGCCCGGCTGGCTCTATACCGATCCCGAATTTTTCGACGTCGAGATGGCGCGCGTCATCCGGCCATCGTGGCAGATTGTCTGTCATCTCAGCGATGTGCCAAACCCAGGCGATTACCACACGCTCGATTATATCGGCGAAAGCGTGATCGTCATGCGCGGCGAGGACGGTGCGGTGCGCGCCTTCGCCAACGTCTGCCGCCACCGTGCGATGCGGCTGGTCGAAGGGCCGGCAGGATGCGCGAAGAAGCTGGTCTGCCCCTATCACGCCTGGGCCTATGAGCTTGATGGCCGGCTCACCGGCGTGCCGATGAAGGCCGACTACCCAGCGCTCGACATGACTCAAAATGGGCTGGCATCAGTCGAGCTCGAGATCTGGAACGGCTTCATCTTCGTCCGTCTCGAGGATGATGGCGGCCCTCCGGTCGCCGCGATGATGGCGCCCTATGACCGCGAGATCGCCCCCTATCGCTTCGAGGACATGCGGACGCTCAGCTCGGTCCGCCTGCGCGAGCGCGCGGTGAACTGGAAGAATGTCGGCGACAATTATTCGGACAACCTCCACATCCCGGTCGCCCATGCCGGCCTGACCCGGCTGTTCGGCAAGAGCTATGCGATCGAGGCGCAGTCGTGGGTCGACAAGATGTCCGGCTATCTTGCCGACAAGCCCTCGAACGATCGCTGGGAGCGGTTGTACCAGGCGCATCTGCCGCGTTCAGAGCACCTGCCCGAGGAGCAGCAGAAGCTCTGGCTCTATTACAAGCTCTGGCCGAGCATGGCGTTCGACATCTACCCCGATCAGGTCGATTTCATGCAGTGGCTGCCGCTGTCGCCGACCACCTGCGTCCTGCGCGAGATGGCGTTTGCGCTCCCTGATGACCGCCGCGAGATGAAGCTGGTGCGCTACGCCAACTGGCGGATCAACCGTACGGTCAATGCCGAGGACACCTGGCTCATCACGCGGGTGCAGCAGGGGATGGCGTCGCAGAGTTACACCGCTGGACCAATCGGCCGGAGCGAAGTGTGTTTGCGGAGCTTTGCGAAGAAGATCCGGGCGCTCATTCCGGAAGCGCGGCTGCACAAGGCGCCGCCGCTAGGATGGAGCGCAACATCATCCCCCTCCCGCTTGCGCGTTTCAGGTCGGTCAGGCTCCCAGCCTGACCTGAACGATGCGGGGCATCGTTCACCTGAAACTGGGCTAGGGGAGGGCCTGTCGGTGGTATGGCAGGAACAAGCCCTCCCCCGACCCCTCCCACAAGTGGGAGGGGAGTAAGAATGACCCAAAAATACGACGCGCTCATCATCGGCGGTGGCCATAACGGCCTGGTCTGCGCCTTCTATCTCGCCCGCGCAGGCCTCAAGGTCCGCATCCTCGAACGCCGCCACATCGTCGGCGGCGCGGCCGTCACCGAGGAGTTCCACCCCGGCTTCCGCAACTCGACCGCAAGCTACACCGTCAGCCTGCTCAGGCCCAAGGTGATCCGCGACATGCGCCTCCACGAACGCGGCTGGCGGATCATCGAGCGCACCATCTCGAACTTCTTCCCCAACGAGAATGGCTATCTGAAACTCGGCGGCGGCGAAGCACGGACCCGCGCCGAATTCGCGCGCTATTCGCCGAAAGATGCAGAGACCTTCCCGAAATATGAGGCAGCGCTCGAACGCGTCGCCGAGGTGTTGCGCGACATGGCGCTCAAGACGCCCCCCAATGTCGGCGGCGGCGTCCGCGCGCTGATCGCGGCGGCAGCGCAGGGCAAAAGGCTCGCCGGCATGGACATCGAGGCGCAGCGCGATGTGATGGACCTGTTCATGAAGTCGGCGCGCGACTTCCTCGATAGCTGGTACGAGAATGAATATGTGAAGGCCGCCTTCGGCTTCGATGCTGTGGTCGGCAATTACGCCAGCGTCGATACGCCGGGCTCCGCCTATGTGCTGCTCCACCATGTCTTTGGCGAGGTGAACGGCAAGAAGGGCGCCTGGGGCCATTCGGTCGGCGGCATGGGCGAGATCACACGCTATATGGCCGAGGCGTGCGAAGAACTCGGCGTCGAGATCAGCCTGGAAGCGCCGGTCGCCCGGGTGCTGGTCGATGGCAACCACGCGGTCGGCGTACGGCTCGAAAGCGGCGAGGAGATCGCGGCCGATATCGTCGCCGCCAATGTCGGGCCTGCATTGCTCTACCGCCAACTGGTCGACCGCGCTGATATGAGCCCTGAATTCGCCAGGCGAATGGACAATTTCAAGGCCGGCTCCGGCACCTTCCGGATGAACGTCGCGCTCTCCGAACTCCCCGATTTCTCGGTGCTGCCGGGCAGGCAAGTGGCCGAGCATCACACCTGCGGCATCATCATCTCGCCGACCCTCGATTATATGGACAAGGCCTTCACCGACGCGAAGGCGAAGGGCTGGTCCGACGAGCCGATCGTCGAGATGAAGCTGCCGACCTCGATCGACGACAGCCTCGCGCCGCCGGGGATGCACATCGCCAGCCTGTTCTGCCAGCAATTCGCGCCCGTTCTCCCGGACGGCCGATCATGGGACGATGAGCGCGAGGCGGCGGCTGACCTGATCATCGATACGGTCACCAAACACGCCCCCAATTTCAAGGGCGCGGTGATCGCGCGGCAGATCCATTCGCCGCTCGATCTCGAGCGCAAGTTCGGGCTGATCGGCGGCGATATCATGCACGGCCACATGTCGCTCGACCAGCTCTGGGCGGCGCGGCCGGTGCTCGGCCACGGCGATTACCGCGCACCTATCAGCGGCCTCTATATGTGCGGCGCGGGGACGCATCCGGGCGGCGGCGTCACCGGCGCGCCCGGGCACAATGCGGCGCATGAGATCCTCGCTGATCGCAGCCTGCTTGGCCGGCTATTCCGCAAGCGCGCCTGATCGGTGATCACCCGCGCGGGCTGACGGAGCGCCTGCTGGCCGCCCGGCGGCTCGCAGATGACAGCTGTGTGCCAGGAGCTATCGGTCCCGCATCATGATCGATTGCGAATTGCGCTATGATCTGAAGCAATGCCTGGTTGGTGATGCCGTCATAGGTGGTGTTGAAGTCATGGCCCGAATAGGGAAACAATATGTGTCGGACCGGGTAACCGGCCGCTTCTGCCTTGCGCGCGAAATCCGTGGCACCTTCAGGCGGCACCAGCGGATCCTCGGCGCCGCCGAGAATCAGCGTTGGCGGATCGCCCGGCCCAAAAGAGCGACGGAGATCAGCGGCGGCGTAGCGCTCCGGATATTGCTCAGGTGACCCACCGAGATAGCTGGTGAGATAAATGCGTTGCTCGCCGCGTAGCTCCCCGGGATGCCGCCAGGAGCCGACCATGTCGATCAGCGGCACCTTGGCGATGACGGCCGCGACATGAGGCACGCGCGTGCCACGTTTCGGGTTCGATGATTCGGCATTGGCCGCATAAGCGGCGGCCATGGCGAGCGTGCCGCCGGCCGAACCGCCGCTCAGCGTCAGCCGGTTGATGTCCACGCCCAGCGACGCCGCGTTGGCGGCGATCCAAGCCAGTGCGCATTGGACATCTTGTGTGGCCAGATTCCAGGTCGGGCGACCAGGCCGGGACAGCCGATAATCGACGCTGATTACGGTCCAGCCATGAGCGGCATACCAGCGCGAATTCGCCGCGCCAAAAGCGCGGCTGCCGGCGAGGAAACCACCGCCATGGACGACGACCATGACCGGGCTTAGCACATTCGGCTTGGCTTTGTGCGGATGATAGATGTCGAGCCAGAGCGCCTCGCCTTCTGGACGAGCATAGATCCGGCTCTCATCCGGCCCGGCGCCGTCGTCTACATCGCGCAACGACAACGCGCGGACCAGATCGATCCGCGCGCCGTTGCTTTCGGCGATATACAGGAGATGGATCATCACTCCTGCCGTTAACAGTACGGTGACTGCCGATGTCGCCGCCAGGGCGGACGCAAGCCGCGTCTGGACCAGCGAATGGGAAAGCAGCCCGACGATCAGCGCGGCGATGGACCACAGGAAGAACCAGGAGGTACGATTGGGGACCACATTGAAGGCGTAGATGCGCAACCACGGAACGATCGGCACGATCGCCGAAATCAGGACGATGAGGCACGGAACCACCATCAGCCAGGCGATGGTCAGCGCCGCCGTGCGGAGCAGCTGTTGCATCACGCTCATGGCGCGGCCAATTCGGGTGAGGGAGCATAATGTGCTGGTTTCGGCTCGGTCCCAGCGGGCGGATCGGCCGCGCGAACGCCCAGCACGTCACGCAGGCTCGGCACCCGGGCAATCACCGCCCCGGCGACCAGCATCGACATCAGCGACAATGCCAGCAGCGGGAAGCCGTACACGCCCTGGCTCGCCCATAGGCCGAACACGAGCGGATGCCAGAGATAGACGAACAGGCTGTCGCGCCCGACACTTGCGATCAGCGGCAGGTTGAGGTCCAGCTGTCGAATCCGGGGCAACAGCAGGATCAGCGGCACGCACAGGATCAGTTCGGCCGCCACTTCGCCTGCGCGCAGGGGGTGATCGTAGAGCCGGCACCACCAGAAGAGCCCGATCAGCGCGATCAGCACCGGCACGTTGCGGAGTGACGGATCGAAGGGCCGGCGTGCTACCCACATGCCGAAGGTGAAATAAATCGGGTAGATGAAGTAGCGGCGATCCGGCACCCACGCATGATATTGTTCGATATTATACCCGACGCCGAAGATGTACATCGCAGCGATGCTTGCCGGAACCGCGATCGCCAGCATTCGGGTGGGATCGAGCCGGCACGCCCGCGCCGCAAAGATGAAGGCCACCATCACTGGCACGAACCACAGATGGAATGGCGGCCTGAAGACGGCACTCAGCGGGGCGAATTGGTCCATTGCGCCAACGAGGGCGAGATGAACCGCGCACGCGACGAGCCATGGAAGGATCAGCCTGCCATAATATTTCTCGAACAGTGCCGGCAGCCTCATGGATCGGGCCTGTTCCAGGTTGAACAAATAGCCGGTCAAGCCGATGAAGACCGGCATCCGGAACCCGAAGCCGAGCCAGGTCAGGAAATTCTGGCGCTGTGAGAGCTCGGAAAAATGGCCAAGCATAACGAGGAGGACCAGCAGCCCGCGAAACACGTCGACGCTGGCATTCCGCCCGTCACTTGCGCGGTGCGGGATCGATTCCATTGCCACATCCCGCCCCGTCATACCTGGTTTTAACAGGGTGATCCTCAGGGAAGGGTTAACGGCTGCCGGAGCGAGGAAATCGAAGCCGGAGCAAAGCGCCCCGGCTGCGATCTGAAAAATCTGGCGCGTCACGCCTTCATTCAGCGGCAATCGGCCCCACCGCCCGGTCACCACCGGCGTCGTCATTGGCCGCCGGCCCCGCCTGCAGCGCCAGCCCCTTCTCCGACAACAGCATGCCGATCAGCGACTGCAGCATGCCGCCACCGCCCTCGCCACCGCTGTTGATCTGCACGCGCGGGACGATTTCCACGCCCGAGGTTTCAAGCGCCTCGGCGATGCGCTCGACGATCTGACGGTGAGCTGGAACTGCGCGCCGCCCGATGCGGTCACCTGCTGCCCGATCGCCTCGGCGGTCGCGAGACCGGTCTTGGTGATGCGCTCGGCGTCGGCGCCTGCAATAGCGATGATCTTGGCCGCTTCGCCCTCGCCGGTGAGCCGGATTCGGTCGGATTCGGCCTGTGCCATGGTCCGGGTACGGTCGGCATCCTGCTGGGCGCGTTTCGCGGCGGCCTTGCCCTCATTCTCCTGGATGGTGATCGAGAGCTCGGACTGGGTGATGCCGGTCTGTTGCTGCGCCCGCGCCTCGGCCTCGCGCAGGGTCCGCTCGCTGTCGGCGGCGGTCTGCTGCTTCTTGTAGGTATCGACCTTTTCGGCCGCGACCTGGCGTTGGCGGAGCTGGTTGAGCACCTGCTCGATCTGGTCATTGCCCTCGGCGGCACGGGGGGTGCCGATCAGCACCTCCTGCATCTCGAGATTATAGTGCGAGAAGCGGCCGCGCATTTCCTCGCCCGCCTGTTCCTGGAGCTCGCTGCGCTCCTGGAGCAGTTCGATCAGCGTCTTCTTCTGGGCGACGTTCTTGAAATAGGCCGAGACAATCGGGTCGAGTGTCTGCTCGACCAGCTTCCTGATCCGGTCTGTACCGATGAGGTATCCGAAGGAGATTCTATAAGCATTGATAGAGATCGGGTCTCCGACTGGCTCTACGTGATTGATGGAAAGGGGACGGGAGGATTCACCTTCAAGCTGATGTGGAAGAATTTCTCAGCGGAGGAGAAAGCCCTTTATGGCTCCCAGCCGCCCTTCATATGGCTCGTGAACCAATTTTCTTGAGTGATAACGGCCGCTGTCTACCAGATTGGGAAGGCGCCTATCTCGGCCGAGCATCCAGAATCGCGCGAACCGCGCGTGCTTCATCGCCCATGCTCGGGAGCATGAACGGACTTGAGCACGGCGCTTGCAGCACTGTCATGGAATCCGGCTCGGCGTTAGGCCACACGGTAGCGCTCGGGCCGCGCAGCGGTGGCATCGCCGAACTCGCCTTGCGCAACGCAACAAGCAACAGCCCGGGGTCGATTGCCTTGGGTGTCCCAAAGGTCGAATTGTACCGGGTTACCGATATCGTGCGCGGCGGCTTTCCAACCAGCACCTGATCGACCAGCACGTCGAAACGTGCATAATCTCCCATGAGCGTGGCATCCTTATCCTCGTAATGCTTGCGCATTTCCGGCGACAAAGCGGGATTGGCCAGCATCCTGCGACGGAATTCCTCATCGCGAACGAACCTGTAGTTCGCAATGCGGCCCACCACCACAACGTCCGCATATTTGATGTCGTCCGGGACGAGTGGAACCTGTGTCCAGCAGGCATGCGCTGGTTCGCTAGCCAAGGGGTAAGCAAGAACGAGGGCGGCGATTAACCAGTAGCGTAGCATTCGCCTTCTCCCGATAGACCGTTTGCGGTCTGCTCATGCCCTATGGGAGATCACCTTAACGGGTGCTTTCGCGAATTTCAGACGATGGCAACGTGCAGCGCTATGCCGACTGTTCAACCATTACGCGCGTCCGCAGCAAATACAGTGGCACCGCGCTGATGATCAGCACGAAGCACAGCGCATTCGCCTCAAGGCCGGTGCCGACAAGTACCCAGCCGCAGAAGATCAGGCCGAGCGCAGCTGCGATCCGGGCGACGCCAAGCTTCAGTGCGGCCACGCAGGCACCGACATAAAGCCACATCGTAGCGGCCGCCGTCATCCTGAGCATGAAGTCCAGGACGTTGCCCGCTCCGACGGCACTGCTCAGGATCAGGATGCTCGCGCACAGGCTGGTAAAGAGCAGCACGCCGGCCGGTACGTCGCGACTGTTGGTTCTGCCGATCCAGCGCGGCAACAGGTCGGCGCGCGCCATGCCGAGCGGGACCTCGCCCTGCACGAGGACCCAGCCGTTGAGCGCGCCGACCGCCGCGATCACCGTGAAGGCAGCGACCGCGAGCTCGGCGTTCCGGCCGAGAAAGGTGCCGACGAACATCGAGATCGGCGCGGGCGCATCGCGCACCACCGCTTCGGGCAAGGCGAAGACTATGCCCGAGCAGACCACGATGTAGAGCAACCCGGTCAGGATGCCGCCAGCGAGCGTTGCGCGCACCACATTCACCTCGGGTCGGTTGACCCGCTCGGCCGCGACGCTGGCGCATTCGAAGCCGACCAGCGCGTAAAAGGCCAAAGCGAGGGCAGGAGTGACGCCGCCGGCAGCGAAACCGGTATGCGGCCCCGGGTCGCCCGGTGACACCACCAGCCCGGTCCAGAGCGCGATCAGAATCAGGATCACCAGGACGAGCGGCAATATCTTCAGCACAGTCGTCACCAGCTGAAAACGCCCGGCGGCGCGCGCGCCGCGCAGGTTGAGCAAGGTGAGCGCCCAGACCACCACCACCGCGCCAACCGCTTGCGGCACGGCCGGGGCGAGGAAGGGCAGGAACACCGCGAGATAGCGCACCGCGGTCAGTGCGATGATCGCATTGGCCGACCAGATGCCGACCCAATAGCTCCAGCCGATCAGCACGCCCGACAGCGGCCCCAGCACCCGCCCGGTGATCGCGACCCCGCCCGGTGCCTCGGGCATGGCGATGGCGAGCCGCGAGAGCACCCAGGCGAGCAGCGCGGTGCCTGCGATCCCGGCCACCCAGGCCGCCACACCGGTCCACCCATAGGGCGCTAGTTGCGAGGGCAGGACGAAGATGCCCGACCCGATCATCCCGCCCACCACAAGCGCGGTCGCGGTCCAGAAGCCGAACGGTCGGA
>JBDTXU010000640.1:0-17262 GCA_040006055.1 Sphingomonas bacterium
CGTCGCGAAACGATGATCGAGGGAGGAAAATGCCGATGAGGATGCTCAAGCGCGCGGTCGCCCTGACGATCTTGTGCGCCGCCATGGCGGCATCGGCGGCACCCGCGCCGCGCGATGCCTGGCTGCGGAGCTGGGGATCGTCGCAGCAGATCCCCGAGGATCGCAACATGCTTCCCGATGCCGATCTGACCGATACGACTCTCCGCCAGATCGTCCGGGTCACTGTCGGCGGACCGCGCCTCCGGGTGATGTTCTCCAACGCCTTCGGCACGGCGCCCTTGCGGATCGACGCAGCGCATATCGCCTTGTCGGCGGCGCGCGATACGGCGCGGACCAAGCCAGGCAGCGACCATGCGCTGACGTTCGATGGCGAAGCAGGGGTAACCATCCCAGCCGGCGCGAGCTATCTCTCCGACCCGCTCGCCTTTCCCGTCCCCGCGCTCACCAGCCTGGCTGTGACCATCCACCTCCCCGAAGCGCCCAAGGGTCAGACCAGCCATCCCGGCTCGCGCGCGACCTCCTGGTATGTCCATGGCAACCAGGTCGCCGCAGCCGATCTGGCCGATGCGAAAAAGGTCGAGCACTGGTTCCAACTCGCAGGTGTCGAGGTCGCCGCCCCGGCCGGCGCGCGCGCCATCGTGACGATCGGCGATTCGATCACTGACGGTCGCGGCGCGACCACCAATGGCGACAATCGCTGGCCTGACCGACTGGCCGATCGGCTCCAGGCCTCGCCCGCGACGCGCAACGTCGCGGTGCTCAACCACGGCGTGGGCGGCGGGCGGTTGCTGCTGGACGGGCTCGGCCCCAATGCGCTCGCCCGGTTCGAACGCGACGTGATTGCGCAGACCGGCGTGCGCTATCTGATCGTGCTCGAGGGCGTGAACGATCTCGGCACCTTCACGCGGGAAGCGCCGCAAAGCGCCGAGGCGCATGCGAGCCTCGTTGCGCGGATTATCGGCGCCTATCGTCAGATGGTCGCGCGCGCACGGGCCAATGGCATCAAGGCGATCGGCGCGACCATCCTGCCTTATGGCGGATCGGACTATTATCACCCCGACGCGACCAATGAGGCTGACCGGCAGGCGATCAACCGCTGGATCCGCACGCGGGGCAATTTCGACGCAGTGGTCGATTTCGACGCCCTCACCCGCGATCCCGCCAATCCGATGCGGATGAAGCCAGCCTATGATTCCGGCGATCATCTCCACCCTTCGGCTGCAGGATATCGCGCGATGGCGGAGTCGATCCCGCTGGAGTTGTTCAAATGAGCGCCCGCGCAGCTCTTGCGTTGCTCGCCCTGCTCGCCGCCCCGGCGGCAGCGCGCGAGACAAAGCCGGTGATCGCGCTGACCTTCGACGATCTGCCCGCGCATAGCGCGCTCCCGCCCGACACGACCCGCGTCGAGATCGCGCGCAAGACGATTGCTGCGTTCAAGGCCGAGAAGGTCGAGGTGTACGGCTTCGTCAACGGCTCGCAGGTCGGAAAGGAGCCCGATGCCGCGCCCGTGCTGGACATGTGGCGCGCGGCCGGGCTCCCGCTTGGCAACCACGGCTGGTCGCATCTCAGCCTCAACCAGGCGAGCGTCGCCGATTATCTCGCTGACATCGATCACACCGAAAGCGTGATCGCCCCGCTGATGAAGGGCGCTGACTTTAAATGGTTCCGCTACCCCTTCCTTGCGGAGGGCGATGATCCGGCAAAGCGCATGGAGGTCCGCAAGGCGCTCGCCGCGCGTGGCTATCGCATCGCTCAGGTCACGATGAGCTTCGGCGATTATATGTGGAACGAGCCCTATGCCCGCTGCGCCGCGGCCGGCGACAAGGCGGCGATCGCAACCCTCGAGACAAGCTATCTCCGCGTCGCCGCCGAGACTGCCGCGGCCACCCGCAAGGACGCTCGGGCGCTGTACGGCCGCGATATTCCCTATGTGCTGCTGATGCATCTCGGCGCACTCGACGCGCGGATGCTGCCGCGCCTGCTCGCGCAATATCGCGCTGAAGGATTCGCCGTCACCACCCTCGCAAAAGCCGAGGCAGATCCGGTCTTCGCGGCGGATATGGACCCGAACCTCCCTCCCGCATTGCCCCGCTGGCAGCAGCTGCAGGCCAAGGGCCTGACCGTGACGCCGGTAGAGAATGTATCGAAGATGCTCGATTCCCTTTGCCGGCCCCCCTCGAACGCGCCGGCACAATGACTATCTAAGCAGCGACGGTAGCGCTACCAGCGCGCAGGATTTTGCCGCGTTTTTTCGAGTCGCTGTCCCAGCGAGCTTCGAGAACGCTCAAGGGAGACCAGGAATATGACGATCAACGGCGATTTGCTCATCGGTGCGCGCGCGGTACGCGGAACACAGGGCGAGATCCGCGGCATCAATGCCGACACCGGCGAGACGATGGAGCCGAGCTTCGGCGGCGCGACGCTCGAGGATCTCGATACCGCCTGCGCGCTCGCCGATGCGGCTTTCGACACCTATCGCGAGACGTCACCCGAGCTGCGGGCGACCTTCCTCGAAACGATCGCCGCCAACATCATGGCGATCGGCGACGAGCTGATCGAGCGCGCCATGGCCGAGACCGGCCTGCCGCGCGGGCGCCTCGAAGGCGAGCGCGGCCGGACCTGCGGCCAGCTCAAGCTGTTCGCGGGCGTCGTGCGCGCAGGCCGCTATCTCGATGTGCGGATCGATCCGGCCCAGCCCGAGCGCCAGCCAGCGCCGCGCCCCGATCTGCGTCTGCGCAACATCGGGCTCGGCCCCGTCGCCGTGTTCGGCGCCTCGAACTTCCCGCTCGCCTTCTCGGTCGCGGGCGGCGACACCGCCTCGGCGCTCGCCGCCGGCTGCCCGGTCGTCGCCAAGGCGCATGGCGCACACCCCGGCACCTCGGCACTGGTCGGTGCCGCCGTGCAAAAGGCAGTCGCCGATTGCGGCCTGCCCGAAGGCGTCTTCTCGCTGCTATACGATTCGGGCCGGTCGATCGGCCAGGGCCTGGTCGCTGATCCGCGCATCAAGGCGGCCGGCTTCACCGGCTCGCGCGGCGGCGGCGCGGCGCTGATGAAGATCGCGCAGAACCGCCCCGAGCCGATCCCGGTCTATGCCGAGATGAGCTCGATCAACCCGGTCATCCTGTTCCCGAACGCGCTCGCCGCCAAGGCCGAGGCGACCGCCAAGGCGTTCGTTGGCTCGCTGACGCTCGGCGCAGGCCAGTTCTGCACCAATCCGGGCCTGATCCTCGCCGTCGAAGGCCCTGATCTCGATACCTTCATCGCTGCCGCAGCGGCTGCGCTCGGCGATATGCCGGCGGCGACGATGCTCACCCCTGGCATCGCCAAGGCCTATCAGACCGGCGTCGAGGCGATCGGCAGCCACAACACGGTCGAGACGGTTGCGCGCGGCAAGCCCGGCCATAATTGCCAGGGCCAGGCCGGCCTGTTCCTGACCACGGCGGCCGATTTCCTCGCCCATCACGAGCTGCAGGACGAGATTTTCGGTGCTGCCTCGCTGGTCGTGCGCTGCCCCGATCAGGAGACGGTCACGACGGTCGTGGATCATCTCGAAGGCCAGCTCACTGCCGCGATCCATATCGTCGAGGCCGATCATCCCGAGGCACGCAAGCTGATCCCGCATCTCGAGCGCAAGGTCGGCCGCATCCTGGTCAACGGCTTCGGCACCGGCGTGGAGGTCGCGCATGCGATGGTCCATGGCGGACCTTATCCGTCGACCGCAGACGGCCGCTCGACCTCGGTCGGCAGCATGGCGATCGATCGCTTCCTGCGGCCGGTCTCCTATCAGGACCTGCCCGACGACCTTCTCCCCGATGCGCTGAAGCAGGCGAACCCGCTCGGCATCGAGCGACTGGTCGACGGCGAGCGCTAAGCGCATGCAATTGGTCGGCATTTCGGGGAGCCTTCGCCGGCACTCCTATAATGCCGGCCTGTTGCGGGCCGCGCGAGACGCGATGCCGGACGGAGCGGACCTGGCGATCCACTCGATCGCCGGGGTGCCGCTCTATAATGCGGACGTGGAGGCTGAGGGCATCCCGGCCGCGGTGGCCGTGCTGAAGGATGCGGTTGCCGGGGCAGATGGGCTGTTGCTCGTCACGCCCGAGTACAACAACGGCGTGCCCGGCGTGTTCAAGAACGCGATCGACTGGATGTCGCGCCCGCCTGCTGACATCCAGCGCGTGTTCGGCGGCAAACCGGTGGCGCTGATCGGCGCCTCGCCCAGCAATTTCGGCACGATCCTCTCGCAAAATGCCTGGCTCCCGACGCTGCGCACCCTCGGCGCCGAGCTGTGGACGGGCGGACGGCTGATGGTTTCGGGCGCGGGCAAGGCGTTTGACGAGGAAGGCAACCTCACCGACGAAGCCGTGCGCGCGAAGCTGGAAGCGTTCCTATCGGGCTTTGTTGCTTCGCTCCAGCCTTGAAGTATAAAACACTGTAATACCGAAATTACGCAGTCAATTCTGTGCGCTCTATAAGAATAAATTCCGAATAAATGCAGATAATATGCCGATGATGTCCGCATTTTTGCTAAGCTATAGTCACGGATCATAGTAAAAACTTTGATCGACCTCAAGATCGGCGCCCCGGTTACAGACTCCCGAAATTCCATGATCGATCGCGAATAGCCTGTCGCGCCAAGTCACGGCAGGCCGAGGGAATGGGCCTGCCGTGACCTCTTCTTACTCGTAGCGTAACGCGCGGATCGGGCTGGTGCGCGCCACCCGCCAGGCATGGGCCGAGATCGTCACGATCGCGATCAGCATCGCCAGGATCCCGGCTGCGAGGAACGGAACCGGGGTCAATGCGATCCTGTCGTCGAACCCGTTCAGCCAGCCCCGCATCACCCACCAGGCGATCGGCCACGCGATCAGATTGGCGATCAGCACCGGGCGGCTGAACTGCCAGACCAGCAACCTGAGGATGTCCCGCGTCCGCGCACCCAGCACCTTGCGGATGCCGATTTCCTTGGTGCGCCGCTCAGCCGTGAAGGCAGCGAGCCCGAACAACCCGAGGCACCCGATCACCACGGCAAGGATAGCGAAACTACCGAACAGTGCCGCACGTGCTGCGTCGGCCTTGTACAGGTCGCGGACGACATCGTCGACGAACTTGGCGCTGAACGGGATGTCGGGCACCTGGTGCTTCCACACGGTTTCGATCCGGTCATAGACCGCCTTGGGCGCGACGCCCTGAAAACGCACCGCCATGCTGTTATAGCTGTTGGTCTGATGGAAATAGAACATCGGCTGTAGCGGGTCGCGAACGGAGCGGTAGCGGGCATCGCTGACGATTCCCACCACGGTCGCCGGAACCTGACCATATTCGGGCAGGGTGAGGCCGGTCATGATGGTCTTGCCCAGCGCCGCTTCCGGCTGCGCGAAACCGAGCCGCTGTGTCGCCTCCTTGCTCAGGACGATGTTGACACCACGCTGGACCAGAGTGCGCTCGGCCGCCGGAACGACTGGCTGTGGCGTGGTGGCGTCGTCCCTCGGCTCGTTTTCGGAGAAGGTCCGGCCGGCGATCAGCCTGATCCCCATTGCCTTGAAGAAGTCGGGATCGGCGCCGTACGCGCCCAGCGCGACCGGGTTTGAACTGCCCGGCAGGTTGACCCTGGTCACCGAGTTGTTGCCGCCATTGACCGCGATCGTCGAACGCGCGACCGCGGTTACGCCCGGCACGCGCCGCATCTCCTCCATCAGCGAGCGCGCGACCCGCTCGGCCTGTGGGCGGCCGACATTCTGGATCTGAATCACGCCATCGCGCTTGTAGCCGGCATCGCCGGTCCGTGCATACACAGTCTGGGCGTAGACGATAGCAGTACAGATGATCAGCCCGATCGACACAGCGAACTGGCCGACCACGAGGATGTTGCGCAGCCGGCCGGAACCTTCCGCATCCGCAGCCGACTTGTTGGCTTTCAGCACGCGCGCCGGCTCGAAGCGGGAGAGGACGAGCGCCGGATAAAGGCCGCCCGCAAGCCCCACCACCAGGGTGAGCGCGATCACCGGCAGCATCAGTCCGTCGAGAGAGAAATAGCGCAGCTTGATGTCCGCATCGAGAAAGGCATTGAGCCCCGGCAGCGTCAGTTCGACCAGCGCGAGCGCGACCAGCATTGCGATCGCCGCGAGCAGTATCGATTCGCCGATGAACTGGGTGATGAGCTGCTGCCGCGTCGCGCCGAGCACCTTGCGCAACGCCACTTCGCGCGCACGCTGGGTGGCACGGGCGGTCGCGAGGTTGGTGAAGTTCACGCACGCCATGGCGAGGATCAGCAGGGCGATGACCGCGAAGGTCAGGATGGTGCTGCGATCGTTGCCCGGCCGCATCGACCCCATCTGCGCCTCGCCGAGGTGAACATCGCGAATATTGGCCAGCTTCCAATCCTGATTGTCTCCTGAATTGGTCTTGCGCGTGCCGTCGTCCTCATCCGGAATGTTCCGCTTTTCCCACGCCGGCAGCGCCGCGTTGATCGCGTTGACATCGGCCCCCTTGCGCAGGCGAACGAAATAGCCGCCGCCCTGGCTGTCCCAGCTGGTCAGTACGGTGGGGATCTTGGCAAAATAGGCAGCCGGGTCGAACCGCGCGACGATGTTCATCTTGAGCGACGAATTTTTGGGCAGGTCGCGATATACCCCGGTGACCCGATAGTCGGCGGTGGTGTCGCCGCTGATGAGCGTCAGTGTCTGGCCGATCGGATTGGCGCTGCCGAACAAGGTCTTTGCCTGGGTTTCGCTAAGCGTTGCGGCATGCGGATCGTCAAGCGCATGCGCCGGGTCACCCTGGACAAAGGGCAGCTGCACGACGTTGAACAGCGGCCCATCGACCATATAGGCGTCGTCGATGGCCGCCGGCTGCCCGTCCCTGATTGCGACCAGATTGACACCCTTTACGTACACCGCTTGCTCGACCTGGGGAAAATCCTTCTTCAGCGCCGGGCCCGCTGGGTAGCTCGTGATCTGCATCTTATATTCTTCGCCACCCTCCTTGGTCGGGTGGTAGAAGTCCTGCAGCTGGTAGGCTTGATCGGCTTCAGGCAGCCAGCTGTCATAGCTGAACTCATAGCGCACAAAGCCGAGGATCAGCAGGCACGCGGCAATGCCGAGCGCGAGTCCTGCGATATTGATCGCGGCATAGGCCCGGTTCTTGGCGAGCGCCCGGACGCCGACGGTCATGTAATTGCGCCACATGTGCTTGGTCCTATTCGTAACGGAGGGCGTGGATGGGGTTGGTGCGGGCGACGCGGATCGACTGGCCCGCCACCGTCGCCAGCGCGATGGCGAGCGCCATCACGCTGGCCAGCGCGAACGGTGTGAGCGTCAGCGCGATCCTTGTGTCGAAGCTGTTGAGCCAATCGCGCATCGCCCACCACGCCACCGGCCAGGCGACGAGATTGGCGAGCACAACGGGCTTGGAGAACTGCCAGGCGAGCAGCTGGACGATATCGCGCACCTTGGCGCCGAGCACCTTGCGGATGCCGATCTCCTTGGTGCGCCGCTCGGTCGCAAACGAGGCGAGGCTGTAAAGGCCCAGGCAGGCGATCACGATCGCGAGCAGCGAGAAGCACGCGAACAGCGCAGTGCGGGCGCGGTCGGCGGCGTAGAGCTCGCGCACGATATCGTCGGCAAAGCGGGCCTCGAACGGGATTTCAGGCTCGAGCTTGCGCCAGACCTTGTTCAGCGCCGCCATCACTTCGCCGGGGCGTGCCGCGGTGTAGCGGACGAGCACCTGGTTGGTATGCTCGGGATCATAGGCATAGACGATCGGCTCGATCGCATCCCGCGCGGTACGAAACCGGGTGTCCTCGACCACCCCGGCGACCGTCGCCGGGACCATCGTAAATCCGTCGAACCCGACCCGAACCACGCGCCCGATCGCCGCCTGCGGGGAACGATAGCCGAGCTTGGCCGCGGCGGACCGGTTGATCACCACATTGAGGCCGCGGGAGACGAGCTCGCCCGTAGTTACGCCGGCGATCCGGTCGGCGGCGAAGCGATCGCCGAGCGGGCGGCCGGCGAGCAGCTTGATGTCCCTCGTCTGGAGGAAGTCCGCGTCGATGCCGTAAAAGCCCATCGAGACATAGTCGGACGCGCCGGACGCCTGCATCAGTCGGAGAGGCTTGTCGGTCGGGGCGAGCCCCAGCCCGGTGCGGCCGACGCCGGTGACGCCCGGGATCGCGAGAATCGCGGTGCGCGCGGCCTCATATTCCGAGCCTTGGGTGAAGCGCCAGGCGTTTGCGATCTGGACCAGCCCATCGCGGCGGTAGCCGGGATCGACCGTTTCGACATAGCGGGTCTGGGAATAGATCACCGAGGTGCAGACGATCAGCCCGATGGCGATGGCGAACTGAAAAAGGACCAGCGCGGCGCGAAACCGGCCGCTGCCCGGCGTTTCGACCGAGGATCTGTTGGCGCGGAGCACCATAGCTGGCTGGAAGCGACTGAGATAGAAGGCCGGATAAAGGCCGCCCAACAGCCCGGTCGCGGCGAACAACCCCAGCGCGGGCCACAGCATGCCGCCCTTGCCGAGATATGCGATGTGGAGATCCGCGCCCATCCAGACGGCGATCCACGGCGTAGCCAGCTCGACGATCGTCAGCGCGAGCAGCATCGCGAACGCCGCCAGCACCAGGCTCTCTCCCAGGAACTGAACGATCAGCTGCCCGCGCGATGCGCCGAGCACCTTCCGCAGCGCTACCTCCCGGGCCCGCTGGGTGGCGCGCGCGGTGGAGAGGTTGACGAAGTTCATCACCGCCATGCCGAGCGTCAGCAGTGCCACGATCGCGAAGGTCGCGAGTGAGCGCGGATCGCCGCCGGGCATCATCGCCGCTTCCTGCGCCACGCCCAAATGGACCTGCCCGAGCGGCACCAGCTGGAAGTCCATGACATCGGCCATCGATCCGCGCTTGCCGTCGATCGCCTCTGGCGTGATCGCGCGCTTTTCCCAGGCCGGAAGCGCGGCATTGATCGCCGCGACGTCCGCGCCGGCGCGCAGCTTGACGAAATGCTGCTGGTTGAAATTGCCCCAGCCGCGATTCGGGCTCTGGCCCGGATCGCGGCGGACGACGATGCCCAGCTTCAGGCTGGTGTTGCGCGGCAGGTCGCGCAGCACGCCGCTGACCCGACGGTCGCGCTTGCCCGGCCCGGCGCCGAGGCTCAAGCGCTTGCCCAGCGCATCGGCGGTGCCGAATTGGCGGATCGCCTCGCGCTCGGTCAACACGACCGTATTGGTGTCGCGGAGTGCGGTCGCCGCCGAACCCTGGGCGAAGGGCAAGGCGAATATCTTGAAGAAATCCGGGTCGACGGTGATCACGTCGATGAACATCGGTTGGCCGTCATGCTCGGTGACGGTCTTTCCCAAGGAGACTGACGTAATGGCTTCGATCTGCGGAAAGCCGCCGGCCAGCCTGTCGTACAACGGAAAGGAGCTCGTCTGCATGTGGACGATTGCCTGGGCGGGAGGACGAATCGTGGTCTGGACCTGATGGACACGATCGCTGTCGGGCAGCCATGCGTCATAGCTCTGCTCGTAGCGGACATAGCCCAGGATCAGCAGGCAGCCGGCGAGCCCGAGCGCGAGGCCCCCAATGTTGACCGCGGCATAGGTGCGGTTCCTGGCGAGCGCCCGGAGGCCGACGATCATGTAATTGCGCCACATATCCCTGGTCCCAAATATCTGGCGTCAGGCCGCGCGGCGGTGCTGTTGCAGGATGCGGCCGTCGAGCATGTTGACCACCCGGCTGGCATAATCGGCATGGGCGGGTGAGTGCGTGACCATCACGATCGTCGAGCCTTCCGCGTTCAGCTGCTGGAACATCCGCATCACCTCTTCGCCGTGGTTGGTGTCGAGGTTGCCGGTCGGCTCGTCGGCGAGGATCAGCTTGGGCTCGGCGACCAGCGCGCGGGCGACCGCGACGCGCTGTTGCTGGCCGCCCGAGAGCTGGCTCGGCCGGTGGCGGGCGCGGTGGGCGATGCCGACCCGGTCCATCACCGCATCGGTGCGGCGCTTGCGTTCGGCGGCGGGGACGTCGTGATAGAGCAGGGCCAGCTCGACATTCTCGCGCACCGACAGCTCGTCGACGAGATTGAAGCTCTGGAAGATGAAGCCGATATTGGCCTTGCGGAACTCGGCGAGCTTGTTCTCGCCGAGCCCGGCGACCTCGGTGCCGTTGAACACATAGGAGCCGCCCGATGGGCTATCGAGCATGCCCATCAGGTTGAGCAGGGTCGATTTGCCGCAGCCCGACGGGCCCATCACCGCGACGAACTCGCCGTCGGCGATGTCGAGGTCGATCGCATCGAGCGCGGTCGTCTCGATCGTGTCGGTGCGGTAGGTCCGCGAAAGCGCGCGCATCTCGAGCATGTTCAGTCCTTTGCTGTGAGGTCGAGCCGGTCCTTGTCGGCGAAACCGGTGTAAGGGGAGGTGATGACGCGCTCGCCCGGGTCGAGCCCTTCGAGCACTTCGATCGAATCGGGGTTGCGGCGGCCGAGGCGAACCTGGCGCTTCACCGCGCTCTTGCCGTCGGGCGAGACCACGAACACCCAGTTGCCGCCGGTCTCGTTGTAAAAGGCGCCGGCCGGGATGAGGCGGGCAGGCGCCGGGTCGCCGAGCGTCAGCTTCGCCTGGAGCGTCTGGCCGCGCTGGATGTTGGCCGGCTCGCCGCTCGTGAATTGCAGGTCGACCTGGAACTGGCCGTTCTGGACCTGCGGATAGATTTTGGTGACCTTGGCGGCATAGAGCTTGCCGCCCCAGTCGATGCTCGCCTTCTGGCCGAGCTGGACCCGGCCGAGATAGAATTCATCGACGCCCGCCATCAGCTTGTTGCGGCCGGGGCTGTCGATCTGGCCGATCCGCTCGCCGCGCTGGAGCGACTGGCCGATCTGGATCGAGAAGCCCGAAAGCTGCCCCGCCACCGGCGCACGGAGGTTGAGCGCATCGAGGTTCGCGCGGGCGAGCTCCAGGCTCGACTGCATCGACGAGGTCGAAGCGCGCTGCTGGGCGAGCTGGCTTGCCTGGAGCTTCTCGTCGGTCGCCTGACCGTGGCGGACAACGGCGATGCGCCGCTGTTCGTACTGATATTGGTCGCGGGTATCGTTGAACTGCTTGCCCGAGACGAAACCGCGCTGCGCAAGCGGGGCTTCGAGATCAAATTGGCGCTTGGCCTTGGCGGCGGCGAGCCCTGCCTCGAGCACGGCGCGTTCGTTCGCAAGCCGGGTCTGGGCGAGCGCAAGCTCCTGGCTGCGCATATTGTTGATCTGCTGCTCGACCTCGGTCTGGCGGGCGAGGGTGGAGAGCTGGAGCTCGGCGTTGGAGAGCACCACGATCGGCTGGCCCTTGGCGAGCATCGTGCCGTCCTCGGCGATCACCTTCTCGACCCGACCGCCCTCGATCGCATCGAGATAGACGGTGAGGAGCGGCGTGACGCGGGCGCGCAAGGGAATGAAGTCTTCGAAGGTGCCGGTGCGGACCGGCGATATCGTCAGCCGGTCGGCGGCGACGGTCTGCGATCCGGCGCGTGGCGCGAAGAACCAGAAGGCGAGGAGGATGAGCAGCAAGCCGGCGACGCCAAGCGTGACCTTGGTGCGCTGGGGCATGCGCCGCGTCTCGACGGTGCGGTCCATCCCGCTACCGGTGACGGGGCGGTCGCCCTTCGCTTCTCCCTTCATCCGCACAACGCTCATCGGTGTTCCCCTGACGACATCCTGCTCAGCAAGCTGCGTGCCAGTCGGGATGCCGGACGGGCTCACTTGGAAAACCTTTCCGACTGTCCGGTTCCGGACACGAGCGTTCGGAACCGGACGCGGATTCGGTTCACGCAACCAGTCCGGGGACGAAGGTTGCGGCGTTGGCGAGTGGTGTCGTCGCGGCGATGGTCAGGCAGATCATTGCGGTAAAAGCGCCGAGGGCGCTGACGAATTGAGTCTTCCAGCTGCTGTTCATGACATGGTTCCTTGTCTAGGCCGGGTTGGCAATGTCCTGTTCAGCATGGGGCATGCCAAATGGGGAAATCGGCGGATTTGCGGGGTGTTCGCCGGACCTGCCCGATACTGGCACGGAAATTGACTGTCCGATTCCGCACGCTGAATGTACGGGAGCGGTCAATGGGGAAGACGGCGGAATTCGACCTTTGTGTTGTGGTCGACGACGATGAGGACATTCTCACCGCCGCGCGGCTGTTGCTGCGCGGCCTGTTCACCGACGTGGTCACGGCGCGTGCGCCCGATGAGGCGATCGCGGCGATCGCCGGCCGCTCGGCCGATGTCGTGCTGCTCGACGCCAATTTCGCGCGCGGCGCGACTGATGCGGCTGAGGGGCTGGCCTGGCTCGACCGGCTGCTCGCGATCGACCCCGACCTGATCGTCGTGATGATCACCGCGCATGCCGGGGTAAATGTCGCGGTCGAGGCGATGAAGCGGGGCGCGACCGATTTCGTCTCCAAGCCTTGGTCGAACGAGCGGTTGCTGGCGACGGTCAGGACTGCGGCCTCGCTCCGCCGCTCGCGCCGCGCCGTCGCCGTCGAAAAGGCGCGGGTGGTTGCGATCACTGATCCCGCGCCCGGCGCCAACACGCCGCTGATCGGCAAATCGCCCGCGATGGCGCGAGTCCATTCACTGATCTCCCGCGCCGCACCCACAGAAGCCAATGTCCTGGTGCTCGGCGAGAACGGCACTGGCAAGGAACTGGTGGCGCGCGCGCTCCACACCCAGTCGCTTCGCACGCGGCAGCCGATGCTGACCGTCGATCTCGGTGCAATCGCCACCGAATTGATTGATTCGGAGCTGTTCGGCCATGTAAAGGGCGCCTTCACTGATGCCCGGGCAGACCGCATCGGTCGTATCCAGGCGGCTGATGGAGGCACCCTGTTCCTCGACGAGATCGGCAATCTGCCGCTCCATCTCCAGCCCAAATTGCTGACCGTGCTCGAGCAGCGCAAGGTCACGCCGGTCGGTGCGAACCGCCCGATTCCCGTCGATATCCGGGTGATCGCCGCGACCAACATGACGCCGCAGATGCTGCGCGACGATCGGCATTTCCGCCAGGATCTGCTGTTCCGCCTCAATACGGTCGAGATCGAGCTACCCCCTTTGCGCGAACGCCAGGAGGACGTCGCCGCTCTGGTCGACCATTTCCTGGATCATTATGCGCGACGCTATAATCGCCCGGCGCCGGTGCTGAGCCCGGGTGCGCGGGCGGCGCTGACCGCGCATGACTGGCCCGGCAACGTCCGGGCACTGCGCCACGCAATTGAACGCGCGGTGATCCTCGCCGGCGATGCGCCGCTTGAGGCGGAAGATTTCCCACTCGGCGCCGTCACGCCGCGGGTCGCTCCAGAGGCGGTCGTCGCGCCGGCCGCCACGGAGTATAATCTCGAACGCGTCGAGCGTCGGCTCGTCGAAGAGGCGCTGAAGAAGCACGGCTATAATATCTCGATGGCGGCAACCGAGCTCGGCCTCTCGCGTGCCGCGCTCTACCGGCGGATGGAGAAGCATGGGCTTTGACCGGCGCTTCACGCTGGGTCTTGCGGCATGGGTGCTTGCGCTGTTCTTGGCGCTGGTCGGCTTCATCTGGGCGCTCGAGATGGACGGGCTGGCGGCGGCCCGCATTCTCGCTGGGCTGGTCGTCATCGCCATGGCCGCCGGGCTGTGGCGGCATATCGACCGCACCAATCGCAGCATCGCGGGTTTCGTCGAGGCGCTCGGCCACGGCGATTTCGCGACCCGTTTCGACGGGCGCGGCGGCGCCGGCTTTGGTACGCTCGGCGAGGCGCTCAGCGGCGCCATGCGCGGGCTGCAAGCGGAACGTGATCGCTCGGCGCGAGAGATGCGCTATCTCGAGGCGCTGGTCGACGACATGCCGGTGGCGCTGCTGACGGTCGACGCGGCGCACGGCGTCACCCCGGCCAACAAGGCAGCGCGCCGGCTGTTCAATCGCCACGAAGGCGTGCGACCCGAGGATTTCGGCGTCTATGGCGCAACGCTGGCCGCGCGGCTCGGCGATGAGGGCGAGGCGCGGCAGGAAGTGCTGATCCTGCGCATGCCGGGCGGCCCGCAGCGCGCGATCGTGCGCTCCGCCTCGCTCGAACGGCTCGGCCTGCGGATTCGCGCGGTAACCGTCGAGCCGGTCCAGGGCGCGCTCGATACGATCGAGATGGCGGCCCAGACCGATCTCGTCAGGGTGCTGACGCACGAGATTCTCAACTCGCTCACGCCCGTAACATCGCTCGCCGAGACCGCGGCGGCCCTGCTCGATGCTGAACCGCCCGACGTGCCCGATGCCCGGGTCGCGGTGACGACACTGGCGCGGCGTGCCGAGGGGCTGCGCCGCTTCATCGACAGCTACCGGGCGGTGTCGCACGCACCGGTTCTGCGACGCCGGCGCTTCGCGGCGGGGCCGTTCGCCACTGAGCTCGCCCGGTTGTTCGCGGCCGAATGGCCGGACGTGCCGCTCGCGGTTGAGGTCCAGCCGGATCTGGTCCTTGATGCCGATCCCGATCTGCTTGCGCAGGTGCTGATCAACCTGTTGCGCAACGGCGCCCAGGCGGTGCAGCGTGGCGGGGGAGAGCAATGGATGCGGCTCGGCTTCTCGATTGTGGCGGGCCAGGTCTGGATCGAGATCGAGGACAGCGGCAAGGGCGTGCCCGAAAATCTGCGGCGCGACATCTTCCTTCCCTTCTTCACGACCCGTGCGGAGGGAACCGGTGTCGGCCTCAACCTCGCGCGCCAGGTGGTGGTGGGGCATGGCGGCACCATCGATATTGCCGAGGGCAGCGCCGGCGGCGCGCTATTCCGCATCATCCTTTAGGACGATCGGAAATTACATAGGGCGATCGCAACCGGGCGCTAAGCAAGATGCGCGATCATGCAAAGGCACCATGGGTGTTCGGCGAGCGGGTGGGTTGGCCGGGGTTACATGATTTTGCGCGGTGAAAATCCGCATATCGGGATCGCCTTATGGCCTCACGGGAACTGATCGTCATGATCGTGCGCAATGACGGGCTGCGCAGTGCCGTGATCGCGCGCCTGTCGCTTCAGGGCGAAAATCTCATGACGCTCGACATCAATCCCCGGGACCCGCTGCTGGACAGGATTGCGCTTGGACCGAAGATCCTCGTGGTCGATTCGGAATCGCTGGGCGATGAACTTCCATTGCTGCTCGATGGCGGACAATGGAAACGCATCATCATCCTTGCCGATCACGCGCGGGAGAGCGGCTCGAACCAGGTCTGCACCATCGATCGTCGCGATGCGCATATCGAGGTCGGGCGAGAGCTGGCACTCTGGCGCTCGCCGATGGCGGCTTAAGCGCCGTCAGCACGGGCTCTGTCAGCATTGGGGTATCAGGCCGGCGGCAAAGGCGATGCGCAGCGCCTCGGGAAGGCTTCTTACACCAAGCTTGGTCATCAGGTTGGCGCGATAGATTTCGACGGTTCGTGGGCTGATGTCGAGCTCATACGCGATCACCTTGTTTGCCCGGCCTTCGATCAGGCCCATCAGCACATCGCGCTCGCGCGGCGAGAGACCCTCGATCTTCGCACTGGCCTGTTCGATCTGGGCAGCAGAAGCGCTGTCATGCTCCAGGCGTGAAAAGGCTGCGTTGATGATCCCGATCAGTGCCTCGGCTTCATAGGGCTTTTCGATGAAATCGAGCGCGCCGGCCTTCATTGCCTGCACGGCCAGCCCGACATTGCCCTCACCGGTCAGGATCACGGTCGCGAACTTCCCGGGCTCCGATGCGGCAAGTGCATTGAGAACCTCGATTCCGTTCAGCCCCGGCATATGGAAATCGAGCAGCAGAACCCCCGTGTCGAGCGCCCGGGCATCTTCCAGAAACCCGTCGCCGCTGCGAAAGCTCCGGACCGCGAGGTCCGACTGCAGCGACAAAAGGCTGTGCAGCGAGGCACGGACCGCATCATCATCATCGACCAGATAGATATTGCGCATCATTCTTCTATCTCCCCTGGCGCCGGCAGCGTGAAGCGGAACCGCGCTCCCCCTTCCGGTCTGTTTTCGGCCACGAGCGTCCCGCCATGGGCCTCGACGATCCGTCTCGAAATGGAGAGGCCGATTCCCATCGCGGCCCCGCCCTTTTTCGTGGCGAAACGGGAATAAAGCTGTTCGCTCAAAGCTTCCGGAAGGCCCGGCCCGTTATCGCTCACTGAAATCTCGGTCATGTCCTCGGCAACCGCGCGGGAGGCGATGAAGATCTCCCGCTTCTTGGCCGGCTGACCGCGCAAGGCGTCGACTGCGTTGCGCAGCAGGTTGACCAGGACCTGCTGCACCTGGATGCGGTCAGCGAAGATCATGTCCGCGGCGGGATCGAGCCGGTAGGTCAGGCGGATATCGAATTGCGCGGTGCCGAACAGGACGAGCTGGACCGCCTCGCGCACGACATGCTCCAGCGATTCGGGCCGCATTTCCCCTTCGCGCTTCGCAAGGAAATCGCGCAGCCTGCGGATGATCTCGCCCGATCGCAGCGTCTGCTCCTCGCCGAGGCGGAGCAGGTCGGCGACCTGCGCGCCATTGTCGCCGCGCGCGATCAGCGTGCGTGCTGCGGCGAGGAAATTCGCGGTGGCGCTCAGCGGCTGATTCAATTCATGCGCCAGATCAGCCGCCAGTTCGCTCATGGCGCTCTGCCGCGAGAGATGCGCGAGTTCAGCGTTGAGCTCGCTCAGCCGTTGTTCCGCCGCCCGCCGATCCGAAACGTCACGGATCACGGCGGTGAAGATGCGCTCAGCGCCCAGCCACGCTTCACCGACATTCAGCTCGGCTGGGAACAGGGTGCCGTCCGCACGCCGGGCGGTTAATTCATGCGCGTTGTCGTTCGCGCCGTGCGCTCCCACCAGATGGGGGTCGATCGAATCCGCATCCCCCGCGACAATCAAATCGGGGATCATGAGCTTGACGTTGCTGCCAATCGCGGTCTCGCCGTCATAGCCGAACATCCGCTCGGCGGCGGTGCTGAAGCTTCGGATCGTGCCGGCGCAGTCGATGACGATCGTCGCGTCGGGCACGGTTTCAATGATGGATTGCAATTGCTGCGCGGCCTCGCGCTCCTTGTGCTCGGTGACGTCGATATTCGCCGCGATAACGGCTTCGAGTTCGCCTTTCGCGTCATAAAGGCACCGGGCCGAGCCCTCGATCGTGCGGATTGCGCCATCCGCCTGCGCGAAACGATATTGGAACGCGATCCGCGGCTCATGATTGGCGGCCGCGCGCGCAACCGAGTCCAGGATTCCCTCGGTATCCTTTGGGTCGACCAGCGCCC
>JBDTXU010000641.1:0-1985 GCA_040006055.1 Sphingomonas bacterium
TGCGCATGGGGGGCGAGTCGTGGCGGTCCATGTAAACAAGGGGGCTTAGATGCGCCAGAGGGGTGCTGGGATTGCGTGAGCCCCCAATCCCGCCGTCACCCCGGACTTGTTCCGGGGTCCACCGGGCCGCGAACATCACGGCTGCGGAGCCTGCGGGACGGGGATGCCGGAACAAGTCCGGCATGACGGTTAAGTGCGTCGCATTTCTCTATAACGTCGCCAGCGATCTGCTATTCTGCACGCATTGCCGTGGTTCGCGCGGCATCGATAATCGGGGGGATTTCACCCATGACGCTCACCATCTCCGGCCTCGTGCTGCTTGCCGTGGTCTTCTATTTCATGACGAGCATAAAGGTGGTCCGCCAGGGCTATCATTATACGATCGAGCATTTCGGTCGCTTCACCACGGTCGCCAGGCCGGGCCTCAATTTCTACCCGGCATTCTTCTACCGGGTCGGCCGGCGCGTGAACATGATGGAGCAGGTGCTCGACATTCCCGGCCAGGAGATCATCACCAAGGACAATGCGATGGTCGCGGTCGATGGCGTGGTGTTCTTCCAGGTGCTCGATGCCGCCAAGGCAGCTTATGAGGTGAGCGACCTCTATCTCGCGATCATGCAGCTCTCGACCACCAATCTGCGCACCGTGATGGGTTCGATGGACCTCGACGAGACCCTGTCGAAGCGCGACGAGATCAACACCCGCCTGCTCCACGTCGTCGATCAGGCAACCGAGGCGTGGGGCGTGAAGATCACCCGTGTCGAGCTGAAGGATATCCGCCCGCCCGCCGACATCGTCAATGCGATGACCCGGCAGATGAAGGCCGAGCGCGAGAAGCGCGCGACGATCCTTGAATCCGAGGCTGCACGGCAGAACGAGATCAATCGGGCCGAGGGCCTGAAACAGGCGCAGATCCTCGAGGCCGAGGGCCGCAAGGAAGCCGCGTTCCGCGACGCCGAGGCGCGCGAACGCTCGGCCCAGGCCGAAGCGAGCGCGACGAAGATGGTGTCCGACGCGATCGAGGGCGGCAGCACCCAGGCGATCAACTATTTCATCGCGCAGAAATATGTCGAGGCGATCGGCAAGTTCGCGACCTCGCCCAATGCCAAGACGATCCTGTTCCCGGTCGAGGCGACTCAGCTGATCGGCACGCTTGGCGGGATCGGCGAGCTGGCGCGCGATGCGCTTGGCGACCGCCCTTCCCAGCCCCCGCGCGCCCAGAAACCACGCGGCCCCTTTGAAGGAGGTCCGGCATGACCCTGTTCGGATTGGAATGGAGCCTGGGCGCGCTCTGGCTCGCGGGCGCACTGATGCTTGCCATCGCCGAGCTGATCGCGCCCGGCTTCTTCATGATCTTCCTCGCGGTCGGGGCCGTGCTCACGGGTGTGGCCGTGCTGATCGTGCCCGGCACACCGCTCATCCTCCAGATGCTGTTCTTTGCGCTGTTCACCACGGGCGCGGTCTGGCTCGGCCGGCAGTGGTACAGGCAGGGGCCGCCAGCCGCCGATCCCTTGCTCAACGATCGCGCGGCGCGGCTGATCGGGACGACCGCCGAGGTTTGCGAGCCGATCGTCGCTGGCAAGGGCCGGGTGCGGGTCGGTGACGGCGCGTGGATCGCTCAAGGGGCCGACGCGAAAGCCGGCGCGACCGTGCGGATCACCGGCGCGGCGGGGGGTGTGCTGCTGGTCGAGCCGGTCTGAGGCCCAGTCTGGAGACCCTGCCTCAGCTCTTTGTGAAGAGCCCCGAGGCGAGCCCGCCCAATTCACTGAGCAAACCGCCGCCATCCTTGGCGTTGAGGAGGCCGGCGAACTTGCCCAGCGCGCCCTCGCCGCCGATATGGCCGACGATCTGTTGCAGGATATCAGCGGGCAGCCCGGTCGACGCGGCGGCCGTGTCGACGGTGTCACCGGGCGCGGCATGGGCCTGGCCCAGCGCGGTCACGGCCGATTCGATCTGCTCGGGCGTCAACCCGACCTTCGCCGCGA
>JBDTXU010000642.1:0-4335 GCA_040006055.1 Sphingomonas bacterium
TCGTTGCCGCCCTGATCGGCGTGTCGAAGGCGCTCGGGGGCAATATGGTTCTCGCCAATCTCGATCTCGGGGTTCGCGCGGGGGAGGTGACTGCCTTGCTCGGCCCTAACGGCGCCGGCAAGACCACCTGCGTCAGCCTGCTGACGGGTCGTTTGCGGCCGGACGCCGGTCAGGCACGCCTGTTCGGCCTCGATCCTGGTCGTCCAGCGGCGCGTGGGCGGATGGGCGTGATGCTGCAATGGGCCGGCCTGCCCGACGTGCTGACCATAAGCGAGATCGTCGCCCTGCAATCAGGCTATTATGCCGATCCGCGCTCCGTCGACGAGACGCTGGCGATCGCGGGCCTGACCGACCTGAAAGACCGTCGCTGCGGCGCCTTGTCGGGAGGACAGGCACGGCGCGTACAATATGCGCTGGCGATCTGCGGGCGGCCGGACCTGCTGGTGCTCGATGAACCGACAGCGGCCATGGATCGGGAGGCGCGTATCGCCTTATGGGCGACGGTGCGCGCCGCTGCAGACAATGGCGCGGCGGTGTTGCTTACAACCCATGATCTTGCCGAAGCCGACGCGCTTGCCGATCGCGTGCTCGTCATGGACGCGGGCTCCATAATAGCCGCCGACACGCCGGCGGCGATCCGCGCACGGGTTGGAGGATCGACGCTGCGCTGCCGCACCGATCTGGCGCAGGCGAACCTCATGGCGCTGCCGTCGGTTCATAGCGTGGAGCGTGCTGGCGCCGAGGTCATCATCCGGTCGGGCGACGCGGTGGCGACGGTCCGCTCGCTTGTCGCGGCCGATGCGGGGCTAGCTGACCTGCGGATCAGCGACGCTTCGCTGGACGATGCCTTGGCCGGATTACTCAGCGCCAACATGAAGGTCGCGGCATGAGCACGATCGCCATGCCCGCCGGTGTCTGGCGCCGGGAATGCATTGCCGAGTTGCGCCGGTCGTGGCGTCTGCCTCAGTTCATGCTGCCGTCAGTCCTGACGCCGGCAGCGTTCTACGCGCTTTTTACGCTCGCACTCGCCAAGTCGTCCCCCGAGGCGGCGGCTGCCTCGCTCGCGGGATACGGCGTGTTCGCATCGATCGGCCCGGCCTTGTTCGGGTTCGGTGCAGGCGTGGCGATGGAGCGCGAGCAAGGCCTGGTCGAGCTCAAGCGCGTGTCGCCGATCCCGCCCGGGGCCTATGTCGCCGCGAAGCTCGCCGCGGCGGTCGCCGCGACAGGCGCGGCTATCGCCCTCATCTACGCGCTGTCGCTGGTTGGTGGCGTGCGCCTGTCGCCGGGGCGCTGGGCGCTGCTCGCCGGCCTGCACCTCGTCTCGACCATACCTTATGCGCTGATCGGCTTCGGGATCGGCATGCGGATGGGCGGCAAGGGCGCCGTCGCAATGGCAAACGCGCTGTTCCTCGGGTCAGCCGTCATCGGCGGTCTCTGGATCCCCTCGTCGATGCTGCCTGTATGGATGCAGACGATCGGGCAGGCGGTGCCCGCGTATCATCTCGGCCAGATCGCACGCGCTGTCGTCGGCGCGCCGGTCATGGGCGATATGGTCGTTCACATCCTGGTGCTGGCGTTGATGGTCGCCCTGGCCGCTGCATGGGCATGGTCGGGGTGGCGTCGCAGCGCGGCTTGACGCGGCGTCCTGCAACGGGGAACCTCGCAATGATGGAACATGCCCGGCGAGCGATGCGGAACGAGATCGGCAGGCGAAGTTTCCTCAACGGACCCTTGCCCTGGCTGGCCTATTTGCCGTTCTACGTCGTGCCCTGGCTGTGGCGGCCTCCGACACGCCTCGCCATCATTGCGTCCGTTGTCGGGTTGGCCGTCTTCCTCCCCGTCTATCTGACGGGGTACCGCGCGACCGGGATGCGCCGCCTGGTCTCCTCTTGCATCGTCATGGCGGTGGCCGCGGCGCTCGCGTCCCTGGGCGGCAACTGGACCGTCTACGCGATCTATGCGGCGGCGATGGCCGGTGGCCTGCGGAGCACCCGGCTGGCCGGATGGACGATTGGCGGTTTCGCCCTCCTGACGGCCGCGCTCGGCGTTGCGCTTTCGCAGCCGTTGCTCTGGTGGATGCCGGGCGTCCTGCTGGCTGTGACGACCGGGTTCAGCGTGATGCAGCGCGAGGCGATCCATGACCGCAACGAGGCGTTGCTGTCGGCGCAGGAGGAAGTGCGTCGGCTCAGCCGCACGGCTGAACGCGAACGCATCACGCGTGACCTGCACGATGTGGTCGGCCGTACCCTGACGCTCATCGCGCTCAAGTCCGACATCGCCGTGCGATTGTCCGCGGATGACCCGACCGCCGCTGCCGAGGAAATGCGCAACGTCGCGGTTGCGGCACGCGAGGGGCTGAGCGAACTGCGCGCGGCGCTCGCCGGGGTCGCCGGGGGCTCGCTGGCACGCGAGGCCGAGGTGTCGCGTGGTGTGCTGGCGGCGGCGGGCGTGGCATCGGCGTTCGAAGGTGATCCGGAGAGTGTGCCGCCGGATGCCGGCGCGGTCTTGGCTATGACCTTGCGCGAGGCTGTGACGAACGTCATCCGGCACGCCGGCGCGGGGCATTGCCACATGGCGATCTCGATCCTCGATGGCGTGGCACGACTGACGGTCGAGGACGATGGTTGCGGCGGCTCGTTTAACGAAGGAACTGGCCTCGGCGGCATGCGGCAAAGGCTGACGGCCGCGGGCGGCAGTCTGTCGCTCGAGCGCGCGGCACCCGGGACACGGCTGGCCGCGATGGTTCCGTCGGGCGCCATATGATCCGCGTGGTGGTCGCCGAGGATCAGGCGCTGGTGCTGGGCGCGATCGCGACATTGCTGGGGTATGAAGCCGACATTGAGGTGGTGGGACGCGCCGCCAATGGCGACGAAGCGCTCGAGCTCGTTCGCGCCGTCGCACCCGATGTCCTTTTGTCCGACATCGAGATGCCGCGGCGTTCGGGAATCGAGGTGGCGCAGGCGATCGCTGACGAACGACTCGCGACGCGCGTGGTAATCGTCACCACGTTTGGCAGGCCGGGATATCTGCGGCGCGCGCAGAACGCCGGCGTGCGCGGCTATCTTCTGAAGGACAGTCCGGTCGAGCAACTTGCCGCCGCTATTCGCACGGTCGCTGGCGGTGGGCGCGCGATCGCGGCCGATCTCGCTGCAGCTGCCTGGGAGGCAAGCGATCCACTCACCGAGCGTGAGCGCGCGTCGCTCCGGCTGGCGGAAGAGGGGTTGTCCAACAAGGAGATCGGGCGTCAGCTTTCGTTGTCGCCGGGGACCGTGCGCAACTATCTGTCCGAGGCGGCGGCAAAGGTCGGTGCGCATAATCGCGTCGAGGCTGGCCGCATCGCCAGGGAGAAAGGGTGGCTCTAACGTGATTGTAGTGACACGCGCCCCCTTTTCTCGGGCGCCGACTGCGCCTTGAGTTCTTAGCCTCTCGCCCATCACCGAACCAACCACTCACTCCAACTGCAACCGAAACACCCGCAACAAACGAGCAAGCTCAGCGCATTCGTCTCCACGAAGCCCGTTCGCCGCCCGCGCGGCGGTGCTGAAATGGGAGGTGATCGCCTCGTCGATCAGATGCATGCCTTGTTCGGTGAGACGCCATGAGCGATCGGTGATCGGCATCGTCCGGGCTGGGGGGAGCCAACCACATTAAGGGCTGACTACACGTGTCGCCACTTGTGGAGGGGCCGGGGCAACCCGGCTCCCCCACGGCGATCCACGAGTCAGCTCTCATCCCGCTCCCCAACATGCCGGATCACTACCGATCCCGATCGCTGGTCGATAATGATATCCTCCGCATAGGGATCATGTCCGTCTTCAGTCCCAAGCCGCTCCCGCCGCTTGGCGGCCCGTTCCTGCTCATCGCGCTCGATCACATTGAAGATCGCCAGCTGCGCCCGTTTCTGCTCATGCTCCGCCGCCTGCACCATCGCTGCCCAGCGCTCTTGCGCGCGCTGGTTGCCGTTCAGCGCCGCCATGCCGAGGGCGCGGAACACTGCTTGGTTCATGGAAAGGTTGAGCACGGTGTCGCCCTCGCGCATCTCGACCGGGCGGTACGCTTCGTCGAGGATCATCTGCCGGGTCGGCTCGTTCGAGCCGCGTAGCCGGTCGCCCGGCGCGCCCGAGCGGCGAGGGCGGCCTGCCGGATTGCCCGATCGCCCTTTCGGGAACTGATATTCGGTAGGCGGCTTGCCTTTCCCGATCGTCCAGTCGCCGGGCGCGGCCGCATCCACCGTGCCACCCGTACCTTCGCTTGATTCAACTTGATGCTCGATCATGTCAGCGTCCTCCTCATGAAGATCCGCATCATAAAAACCGATTTCGCCTTGCTGTTGAA
>JBDTXU010000643.1:0-3152 GCA_040006055.1 Sphingomonas bacterium
GCGTGCCGAAGCTCTCGGGCCAGGCGATCAGATCGGCGGCGGCAGGCGGCGGGACACGGTAGCCCGGCGCCGCCGGGGCGGAGGATGTGGACGCGGCCACGATCAGCTGGAAAAAACCTGCTCCACAGGCTCGATAACGGCGGCCGGGAGCCGCAAAGTCAAGGCATTGTCGCCAATCGTGAGCGTGCCGCGCAGCTCGGCCGCGAGGTTCCGCGCAAGCCGCAGGGCAAAACCCGTGCCGAGCAGCGGCGCACCCTCGCGATCGGATTCGGTCTCGGCGTCGATCGAGAGAAGGGCATCGCCAGCATAAGCATCGAGCGAGCGTGGGCGATCGAACATGATCGCGACCATCGCATCGACATCGCTGGTCGCCGAAACACCGATCCGTTCGCCCGGGCTGCCCGAGGCGACGAGTGTCGCCATCAGGCGTGCGATCAACCGCTCGACCGCGCGATCATCGCCGTCGATCGCGAGATCCGCATCGCCTGTGAAGAGATCGATATTGGTACCGCGCAGCCGCGCGAGTGGCTTGAGGTCGTCGGCGATCCGCTCGAGCAGCGGTGCCACCGGCACTTCGGCCGCGCGCAGATCGAGCGCGTTGGATTCGATCCGTGTCGCCATGTCGATATCGTCGATCGCGATTAGCAGGTCGCCCGCCTGCGACCGGATCGCCGCGGCGTGCGCGCGATAGGCCTGGGGCACTGGGCCGAGCAGCTGCGATTCGATCATCTCGGCAAAGCCGGCAATCGCATTTGTCGGGGTGCGCAGTTCGTGCACGAGCTGACGCAGCGCATCCGAAGCCGGGTTGCGGCCATCCCGCACCGGCTCGGCGGATTCGTCGGCGCGCGGGCGCCGGGCGGTGCCGCGATAGCCCGTGAAGCGCCCGGTCTCGCGATCGAACACCGGAACGCCCGTGATCCGCCAATGCCCCGCCGCATCGGAATTGCCATCGACCACGAGCCGGGCATTGGCGAAACCAGCCCGCCTGCGGAACGCCCCGGCCGCGACGCCATCGACACGCGACCCGCCCCGAGTCGCGGCGAGATCAAGCGAGAGCCCGATCAGCGGCGCCCGTGCCGCGCCCTCGATCCAGCGCACCATACCACTCGCGTCGGTCTCGAAACGGAAACTGCGCGCCTGGGCCTGGTCGAACTCGAACAGCTCGGGCTGGATTTCAAGTGAGTCGATCGGCGTTGCGGGCGATTCCTCGCGCTGGCGCTGATAGGCATCGATTCGCGCGACCAGCTCGGCGATCTGGAACACCCCGCTTGCCGCTTCAGCGGGCGGCGGTCGCAGCACGGCGATTTCAGCGGTCGGCAATGGCTCAGGCGCGACGATTGGCTCGGCAGGTTCGACCGCGATGACAGTTTCCGACGCCTGCGCAGGTCCATCCTGGATGGCGACTTCATAGGCAATGGGCTCGTCTGCGACGGGTTCCGCGTCGCCAGGCGCGACCGCTTCAGCATCGCCGTGGCGCAGCGCCTCCGCGACGACTGGCAAGGCGAGCGCAACGCTGGCAATCGACACGAAGCTCGATTCCACGGGCTCGATCGAGGTCTCGGGAGACAGCGCGACTGGCGCGCATACGTCAGACTCGTGGATGACTGATTCTATTGCCGGTACGGGCGCCACGACGACATCCGTCTCTTCGACGCTCGGGCCGACAACGTCAGTCCAGTCGACACTGGTACCGGCCGCGCTGGCAAAGAGCGCCTTCGTTTCCACCCGTGCGGCATCGGGCACCGATTCGACTGCGTCGGCGTGGGCGAAAACCGGAGCAGGAGTGACCTCCTCGACGACCGGAGCAGCTCTCGCCGCCGGCAACACGAAATCGATGCTGCCGAAGCTTTCCAGCGCGCGCGAAACGGCAGGCGGCAGATCGCGGCGATGGCGCAGGATCGATCTCGTCGAGGGCGACATCGCCGGCAGCATGTCGATCCATTCCTGCGTGCGCAGCCGCGCCATGCGCACGACCGGCGCGGCGATGCTCAGCTCGTCTTCAGCGAAAAGTTGGACGAGCGCGGCGGGCGGATCGGCAATCGCCACCCCGCGCGCGCTGGCGGCGCGGACCGGCATCGGCACATGCCTGCGGATTGCCCTCAGCTTCTCGATTGCATCAGCGCTCGGCGGAACCCGGCCGCGGCCGATCAGGTCGACCAGCTGCCGCCATGTCGATTGCGCGCCGAACGGGGTCGACATATCCGCCGAGAGAACCGTTTCGAGACTGTCATCGAAGCGCAATTGAGCTGGCCCCCCGGGCAGGTCGCGATAGCCGCGCCGTAACGATTTCTTAACTGGCTGAGCTCGCCACGGAAACAAGAGATTTTGGCACGTAGCAATGTGGGACAATTGCGTTCGCCAGCAATTATCTTATGTTGAAGCACGGCAGCCCGACTGAAAATTCGCGCCCGGGGGAGCATTGCGCAATGGCTTTTGATTCGATCGACCGTCAGATTTTGGGACTGCTACAGGAAGACGGCCGAATGACGAACGTCGATCTCGCCGAGCGGGTCGGACTTACCGCCCCGCCCTGCCTGCGCCGGGTGCGTTCGCTGGAGGAAGGCGGCGCGATTCGCGGTTATCATGCCGAGCTCGACGCTGCGACGCTTGGCTATCCGATCACGGTGTTCGCAATGGTCAGCCTGCGCAGCCAGGCCGAGCATGATCTCGCCGCTTTCGAAGATCATGTCGCGCAGATCCCCGAGATCCGCGAATGCCATATGCTCAATGGCGAGATCGATTTCATCCTGAAGATCGTCGCGACCGACCTGAAAAGCTTCCAGGAAATCCTGACGACGCATCTGACGCCGGCGCCCAATGTGGCGAGCGTGAAGACCTCGCTGACGATTCGCACCGCCAAGGCGTTGCCGGGGATCCCGGTGCGGGCGGCCTAGGCGGCACGACGAAAAAAAGGGCGGCATCGCTGCCGCCCTTTCTCAATCCATGACGGTTCGAACTCAGCTCGTAACGGCGGGCGAGTTCAGCCAGACGATCCAGAGCTTGGCGATTTCAACCTGCGGCACTGAAGTGATCGTGGTGAAATCGGCGCGCGCCTTCTCCTTGTCGCCCGACATCGCTGAAGCGATGCCGCGGTGGAGATGGACGATATCGGCATTGGCCACGCCCTTGGTCAGCGCGAGATCATACATCGC
>JBDTXU010000644.1:0-1944 GCA_040006055.1 Sphingomonas bacterium
GCTTCGTCGACAAGCGCACCACCATGCTGCTCCGCCAGATCGGCGCTGATCGCGGCGCGCTGCCGGTGGTGATCGGGCCTGAAGGCGAGGTGATGGTCGAGGATCATGCGATCGGTCGGCTCCATGGCTTCCGCTTCACTGTCGCGGCCGATGCGCGCCACGGCGACAAGCGCCTGCTGCTCGCCGCCGCCGAACGCCGCCTCGGCGATGAACGCGCGCGTCGGGGCAAGGCACTGGCCGCGGCCGCCGATACCGCCCTGACGCTCGACGAGAGCGACGCCCGAACGATCCTGTGGGATGGTCTGGCGGTCGCGCTGCTCGCCCCCGGCCAGAGCTTCGTGCGGCCCCGCGTGAAGCTCGATCGCGCGCTTGAATGCCTCGATCGCGGGCTCCAGGCCCAGGTCCAGGCGCGGGTCGAACTCTGGCTGGGCGATCAGCTCGCGCGCCGGCTCCCCGGGCTGGTCGCGCTCGATTCAGCGCAGCGCGACCCGCAGGCACCGCCTGCCCTGCGTGCGGTGGCGGCTGCATTGGTCGGCGCGGGCGGCATCATCGCCCGGGCCGATGTGGCGGCGGCGGTCGACGCGCTCGATCCCGCCGGCCGCAAGCGTCTCCGTGCACACGGTGTGACGATCGGCGCGCTTGATCTGTTCGACGCCCGATTGCTCAAGCCAGGGCCGGCCCGCTGGCGCCGCCTGCTGCGCGCCGCGCGCGAGGACGGTCCGGTCCAGGTGGGGCCGCCCGATGGTGCCACCGTGCTCGATCGCGGGAGCCCGGGCGCGACGCTCGCTGACGGCTATCGCCCACTGGGCGCCCAGGCGGTGCGGGTCGATCTGGTCGAACGAATTGCGCGCGCCGCGCATGATGCCCGCGCCGGCCGCAAGCCCTTCGCCCCCGATCCGGCGCTTGCCACCTCGATCGGCGTGAGCGGCGAGACGCTGGCGCGGCTGATGGCGGCACTCGGCTTCCGTACCTCGCCAGTGGCCGAGGGCACGCCGCATTGGGTATGGCGCGGCATCGCTCGTGCCAGACCGGCTCCGCCGCCGCGCGACAATGCCTTTGCCGCCCTCGCCGCTTTTGGGTCGCCGCGTGGCTGAAGGCGAGGTTCGCGCGGCGATGCGGCTCGACCGCTTCCTGTGGTTCGCCCGCCTCGCCAGGACCCGCAGCGCCGCCCAGGCGCTGGCGCAGACCGGCAGTTTCCGCGTCGATGGCCGCCGCGTCGAACGCGGCCATGTCCCGGTCCGCGTCGGGTCGACGCTCGCCTTTGTCCAGGGCAGCCGGGTGCGCGCCATCAGGGTCGAGAAGCTGCCGCCACGGCGCGGTCCCGCGCCCGAAGCACAGGCGTGTTACAGCGATCTTATCACTGAGAATGTCTCGCAGGAGCCGAGGGGCGTTGACGGCGGCGACGTCGGGGCATAGCAGACGGCGTTTCGTCGGACCCGTGCGTTCGGATTGGGGAGTGTTTATGACCTACGTCGTCACCGATGCCTGCATCAAGTGCAAGTACATGGACTGCGTCGAGGTCTGCCCGGTCGACTGCTTCTACGAGGGCGAGAACATGCTGGTGATCAATCCCAGCGAGTGCATCGATTGTGGTGTCTGCGAGCCGGAATGCCCGGCCGAGGCGATCCTGCCCGATACCGAAAGCGGGCTCGAGCAGTGGCTCGAACTCAACAATAGCTTCTCAAGCCAATGGCCCAACGTCACCCGCAAGAATGACCAGACGCCGGCAGACGCCGACGAGCACAAGGGCGAGACCGGGAAATACGACAAATTCTTCTCGCCTGAGCCCGGTACGGGCGACTGAGCGGGTTGATCCGCTGACCCGGAATGGGTCGGGCAAACAGGGCAGCAACGCGAAAAAAGCGTCGCCTTTGTCCTAATAATAGCGATAACGGCCAGCGTCCGGCGACGTTTGGCTGGTAATTTTATTACGACTGTGCTACA
>JBDTXU010000645.1:0-2137 GCA_040006055.1 Sphingomonas bacterium
ATGCCGTTCAGCACCGTATCGAAGATCGACAGCGGGAAATCGCCCGGCGGCAGCCCGTTAAGCGACACCGTGCCACCCCGACGCACCATGCCCATCGCCTGCTGGAACGCGATCGGCGATACAGCGGTGACGAGCACGCCCTGCGCCCCGCCGATTTCCTTCTTGATGAAAGCGGCCGGATCATGGTCCCGGGCGTTGACCGTCAACGTCGCCCCGAGCCGCTCGGCAAGGGCCAGCTTGGCATCATCGATGTCCACGGCCACGACATTCAGGCCCATCGCCCGGGCATATTGCACCGCCATATGGCCCAGCCCGCCAATGCCCGAGATCGCAACCCAGTCCCCGGGCTTGGTATCGGTGACCTTCAGCCCCTTATAGACCGTGACGCCGGCGCACAGGATCGGTGCAATCTCCACAAAGCCGATATTGGCGGGTAGATGGCCGACATAGTTGGGATCGGCCAGCACATATTCAGCAAAGCTGCCATTGACCGAATAACCGGTATTCTGCTGTTCCACGCACAGCGTTTCCCAGCCGCCGAGGCAGTGCACGCAGTGGCCGCAAGCACTGTAGAGCCACGGCACACCGACCCGGTCGCCTTCCTTCACATGCGACACACCCGCGCCAACCGCGGCGACATACCCCACGCCCTCATGGCCGGGAATGAAGGGCGGCTTCGGCTTGACCGGCCAATCGCCCTGGGCTGCGTGGAAGTCGGTGTGGCAGACCCCGCAGGCGGCAATCTTGACGAGGATCTGCCCGGCCCCCGGGCTCGGCACCGCGACCTCTTCGATCACAAGCGGCTTGCCAAACTCGCGCACGACGGCGGCTTTCATGGTCTTCTGCATGGCGAAACTCCGATATTATGGGAAATTCAGAAGAGGCCGAGCGCGGTCTCGTCGTAGCTGACCAGCAGGTTCTTGGTTTGCTGATAATGGTCGAGCATCATCTTGTGGTTCTCGCGCCCGAACCCGGATTCCTTGTAGCCGCCGAACGCCGCATGGGCCGGATAGACGTGATAGCAATTGGTCCAGACACGCCCCGCCTGGATGGCGCGACCGAGCCGATAGGCCTGATTGCCATCCCGCGTCCAAACGCCGCCGCCCAGGCCATAAACGGTGTCGTTGGCGATCTCGATCGCGTCGTCGATCGTCTTGAACGGCGTCACCGACAGGACCGGCCCGAAAATCTCTTCCTGGAAGATGCGCATCTTGTTGTGACCGACGAAAACGGTCGGCTTGACGAAGAAGCCCTTGTCGAGTTCCCCGCCCGGGAGCGCGCGCTCGCCGCCGGTCAGGCACTCGGCGCCTTCCTGCTTGCCGATATCGATATAGCCGAGGATCTTGTGGAGCTGATCCTCCGAAGCCTGTGGCCCCATCTGGGTGCTCGGGTCGAGCGGATCCCCAACCCGGATCGTGGCGACGCGGGCGACGGCCTTTTCGACGAACGCATCAAAAATCGATTCATGCACGAGCGCCCGCGACGGGCAGGTGCAAACCTCACCCTTGTTGAACGCGAAGAGGGCGAAGCCTTCGAGCGCCTTGTCGAGGAAGGCGTCATCGTCCCGCATCACGTCGGCCATGAAGATGTTGGGGGATTTGCCGCCCAGCTCCATCGTCTGCGGGATCAGATGCTCGGCGGCATATTGCATTATCTTTCGGCCAGTGGTCGTCTCACCGGTAAAGGAAACCTTGGCGATGCGCGGGTTGGCCGCGATCGCCTGGCCGACAACGCCGCCCGGCCCGGTGACGATGTTGACGACGCCGGGTGGCAGGATGTCGGCGGTGAGCTCAGCAAAAAGCAACAGGCTCAGGGGTGTCTGGGATGCGGGCTTGATGACCGTGCAATTGCCGGCGGCAATGGCGGGTGCGATTTTCCACGCCGCCATCAGCAGCGGGAAATTCCAGGGGATGATCTGCCCGACGACGCCGAGCGGCTCGCGGAAATGATAGGCGATCGTGTTCTCGTCGATCGTCGAGATCGATCCTTCCTCGGCGCGGACGCAGCCGGCGAAATAGCGGAAATGATCGATCGCCAGCGGGATGTCTGCAGCGCGCGTTTCGCGGATCGGCTTGCCGTTATCCATCGTCTCGGCGAGCGCCAGCAGCTCGAGATTCTCTTCGAGCCGGTCGGCAAC
>JBDTXU010000646.1:0-2462 GCA_040006055.1 Sphingomonas bacterium
GCTGAAGGGGATGGAGACGCTCGATCTGCGCATCCGCCGCCAGAGCGAGAACAGCGTGAAGGTCGGTACCTTCCTCGAAGGCCGGGTGCCGAAGATCCTGCATCCCGGGCTGCCCAGCCATCCGCAGCATAATCTCGCCATGGCCCAGATGGACGCCTGCGGCCCGATCTTCGCTTTCGAGGTCGAGGGGCGCGAACAGGCGCACGGGCTTCTCGACGCGCTCGAACTCATCGACATCTCCAACAATATCGGCGATTCCCGTTCGCTGATGACTCACCCCGCTTCGACGACCCATTCGGGCGTGGCGGAGGAGAAACGGCTGGAGATGGGTGTGACCGAGGGCATGCTGCGCCTCAATGTCGGGCTTGAGGACCCGCAGGACGTGATCGAGGATCTCGATGGCGCCCTGCGCGCGGTCGGGTTGTGAAGGCGCTCTTCCCCAATTCGGCTGAGACGCGCGGCGTGATCGTACGCGTGTCGGTCAGCTATCTGCCCGAGCAGTCCGAGCCGCAGCGCGGCCGCTGGTTCTGGGCCTATCATGTCCGGCTGGAGAATGAGGGGCCGATGTCGGTCCAGCTGCTCACGCGCCACTGGATCATCACTGATGGACGCGGCGCGCGCCACTCGGTCGAGGGCGAAGGCGTGGTCGGCGAACAGCCGCTGATCCTGCCCGGCGCGAGCTTCGACTATGTCTCGGGCTGCCCGCTCGCGACGCCGACCGGCTCGATGCAGGGCAGCTATCACATGCTCGCCGAGGACGGCTCGACCTTCGACGTCGACATCCCCAAATTCGCCCTGATCGCCCCGGCGGTGGGGGTATGAGCGGCGTCGGCGCCCTTATTCCCCTCCCGCTTGCGAGTGCCCCCTTCCGTTCCGGCCGGGACGGCCCCCGGCCGTCCCTCAATCATGCCGGGGGCATGATTGACCGGAGCGGAAGGGAGCACTGGGCTAGGGGAGGGCGTGTCCAAATGCGGACCGCTCTCGGACAGGCCCTCCCCAACCCCTCCCGCAAGCGGGAGGGGAGATAAAATGAAACGCACCCATCTCCCGCTGAACGGCATGCGCGTCCTCGACGCCGCAGCACGCCATCTCTCCTTCACCCGCGCCGCCGACGAGCTCGCCGTCACCCCGGCCGCAGTCGGCCAGCAGATCCGCGCGCTCGAGGATACGCTCGGCGTCGTGCTGTTCCGCCGCACCACCAAGGGCCTCGAACTCACCCCCGAGGGCGAGGCGGGGCTCGCGGCGCTCCGCCAGGGCTTTCTGCAGTTCGAGGAAGCGGTCCGGGCGATGCAGGCGGGCCAGACCTCGAAATCGCTCACCATCGCAGCACCCCGCGACCTTACCGAGAAATGGCTGATGCCGCGCCTCGCCGAAATCGCGCGCGGCGACGGCGAACTCCGCTTCGCGCTGGTTTCGGCTGACGAGGATGTCGACTTCACCGAGGCCAATCTCGATCTCGCGATCCGCTGGGGCAATGGCCCGGGCGAGCATGAGGGCGAGGCGCTCGAATCCGAGGGCATGGTCACCGTCGAACGCCCCGGCGGCGGGATCGATACACGCATTTCCTGGCCGGGCTGCCTCAACGACGATGCGGTATCGCTGGTCCGGGTCGGCGACGCCGGCCTTGCGCTCGACGCCGCGGCGGAGGGCCTTGGCCGCGCGACCGTCCCCGAATTGCTCGCCGCCGCCGATATCGCCTCTGGCCGTGTCGTCCGGATCGGCGAGGCGCGGCCCTCGGCGCTCGGCTATTGGCTGGTCGCGCCGCTCCCGCAATGGCGGCAGAAGAAGGTGAAGGCGCTGGTCGACGCGCTGACGGCGTGAGCGAAGTACCGGTCATCGAAACCAAGCGGCTGCGGCTCCGCCCGCGCACGCTCGAAGATGCGGAGTCGCTCTACCCGACCCTCGCAGATGCCGAGTTGATGACCTGGTGGTCGCGCGCGCCCTTCACCTCGGTCGAGGAGGTGCGCGCCTATTTCACGCCCAGCGAAAAATGGAGCGGCTGGGATGCCTGGGCGATCACCCGGCACGGCGACGACCGCGCGATCGGCTTTCTCTCCGCTGGCGAGAAGCGCCAGGGCGGCGTCACCGAGATCGGCTATATGCTCGAACGCGCGGCCTGGGGCAGCGGCATCGCTCGCGAAGCCGTGTCGGCGCTCATCACCCTGTTGTTCGCGCGTGGCCAGCGCCGGGTTTTCGCTGATACAGACCCTGAGAATCTCGGGTCGAACCGGTTGCTGGAACGCCTCGGCTTCAAGCTCGAAGGCAGGCTGCGCGGCGAGTGGGCAACCCATATCGGCGTGCGCGACAGCCTCATCTGGGGCCTGCTCGGTGAGGAGTGGAAGCCATGACCGCGCCACCGAACCTGGGCGATCCCGCCGAGCGCGCCGCCTATCGCCGCGAGTTGCAGGGCGTCGCCCGGCCGATCCGCTATACCGGGGTCAGCTTCGCGCTGCTCGGTGTCG
>JBDTXU010000647.1:0-1563 GCA_040006055.1 Sphingomonas bacterium
GCGTTCAACATCGGCTTCATCTTCCAGTCGGTCGACAACACCAAGGCGACCGGCGGGATGATCGGCGCGTTCGGCGGAACGACCAAGGCGAAGAGCGTCCTTGAGGGCGTGACGCCCGCGATGATGCAGGCCATCACTGACGCCGCCTATGCCGACTTCAAGGCGCAGCTTGAGGCAAAGGGCTTCACCGTCGCCGACAGCGCACCGATGTTCTCCAGTGCGGCCTTCGCGCGGGTCAAGCCGGTCGCATCGCCCTATGACGCGAATGTGCAGCTCGACAAGAAGAGCACCGGCAAATCGAGCTATTACAAGCCGGGCGCGATCCCGGGCCTGGTCATGCTGCCGGGCGACGTGGCACCGAGCGGGTTCAGCGGATTGGGCATGTCCATGTCAGCCGGCAACACCCAATATGGCATGAGCCAGCATGCCAAGGCGACCGGCCAGGCAGTGATCGACGTGGTCTATCTCATCGATTTCTCGGACGCCAAAAAGCCGGGCGCCTTCAGCTTTGGCGGCGGCATCAAGGTGACATCGGGCATGTCGGTGGTGGACGATTTTTCGAAGCTCAACCTCGTCACGCCGGAGGGCAAGACAGCGACGATCACGCTCAAGCAGCCGGTCGCGGTCGAGGGCGATTTCGCCCAGATGCAGGATACGACCAAGGGTGCCGGCGTTCAGAAGGCGATGAACATCCTTGGCGGTTTCGCCGCGATGCGGGGCATGGGCGGGATGAAATTCGGCAAGGCCAAGACCTTCACCTTCACCGCCCGGCCGGGGATTTACGAGGAGGGGGCGATCAAGGCCGCCACACTCGCCAACGCGCGACTGGTCGATCAGCTCGCCGCCCTGCGGTAACGCGCCGGGCGACCCTCACCCAGGGTGCGGAATGGAAGGCGCTCATCAGCAGGTACATAGGGACCATGCCGCTGAACGGCGACGCACCCTGAGCGGCCGAACAGAGAATATCTGCCGGAGCACTGTAGGTCTGCACGGCCATGAACGCGAAAACGGGCGTGGCCGCGAGGCTTAGCCAAGAGGCAGCACCGGACGCTCCCGCACCACGCACGTCGCTCACGGCTTTGCGTCCGCGTCGAGCTCCCGGAAGCTGGCCTCTCCGGCATCCGACACCTCGACCCATTTCGGATCTGGCGCGGCCTCGGCCTCGTAATTGTCGTGCCAGTTCCACCATTTATAGGGCGGGCTCTGGGGATAGCCTTCAGGCGAATCCTCCCAGGCCTCCTGGCGGCCGAGCGGCGTCGCGTCGAGATAGCTCCACACACTCCCCATCGCCTCGTCGCCACGGCTGTTGATGAGATAGGTGCGAAACACCTGGTCGCCGTCACGGATAAACACGTTATGGCCGTGCCATTCATCCACACCGAAATCCGCGTCGAAGCTGTCGGTGATGGTGTACCAGGGCATCTCCCAGCCCGTCCGCGCCTTCAGCCGGGTGATGTCAGCCTGGGGTGCGCGCGAGACATAGACCAAAGTCGTGTCGCGGGCGTTCAGATGCGCGAGATGGCCGACCTGATCGGCCCCCAGCGAGCAGCCGCGACAGGCATG
>JBDTXU010000648.1:0-1698 GCA_040006055.1 Sphingomonas bacterium
TCGCCAGGCCGAGCATGTTGATCGCTCCGGACACGCTGGTCTTGGTCGTCTGGACGGGGTCGCGCTGGTAGTGGATCGGGCTTGCCGGGCAAGCCAGGTTATAGATCTCGTCTACCTCGACGTAAAAAGGAAAGCATACGTCGTGCCGTACGAGTTCAAAGTTCGCAAAGTCTCGCAGGTGCTGGATATTGTGATGATTGCCGGTGTAAAAATTGTCGACGCAGATAACGTGCGCGCCGCTCTCTACCAGAAGCTCGCAAAGATATGATCCAAGGAAGCCGGCGCCTCCGGTGATCAATATTCTCTTATCAAGATGCATACTGGTCCCATCGTATTTTCGCCGGGGGCTCAACTGTGAAAAAACGCCGGTTATATCGAGGCGTTGACATGCACTCGCGCCCGATGGCGGCCAGTGCGGTCCTCCGGATGCCTAAAAGGCATTCTGATGGGTGAGGACGCCGAACGTGCTGAAGAGAATCGAGATGTCGCGCGAAATACGCCATCCCTCGATATATTCCATGTCAGCCTGGAGCCGATTTGTGAGATCGCTCTCCTCGTTAGTCGCGCCGCGATAGCCGCGGACCTGCGCCAGGCCGGTAATTCCGGGCTTGAGCTGATGGCGCTGCCAATATTTGATATCGATATCCCAGAACAGCTGGCCGGCCGCCTTTGTGCCCAGCGGATGGGGACGCGGGCCAACCAGGCTCATGTCGCCCAGCAAGACGTTGAAGAGCTGGGGGAGCTCATCAATGCTCGTCGAACGGATGAAGCGCCCGACGCGCGTGATCCGATCGTCGTCGCGAGATGTCGAACGCCCGCCGGAATGATCGCTCCCTTCCGTTTTCATGCTGCGGAACTTCAATACCTTGAACAGCTGGTTGCCGCGACCGAACCGGTCCTGCTTGAAAAGGACCGGCCCCGGAGAGTCGAGCTTGATCAGAATGGCTACCACGGCAAGCAGCGGGGCCAGGGCAATGATGAGGGGGACGGTGATGGCGATGTCGAAGACGCGTTTGCGCAGCCGATCAGTGAGGCTCAGGGGCCGATGAGAGACTCGCAAGCTCAGTTTCCCATTCCTTTTGCCCATGCCGATGACACCGAGATCGTCCTTGCGGTCGACAAGGATTTCACCGTCGATATGCGCGCCCTTCAGCATCAGCGCCCAGGCACTTTGCCGGGGTGCGACGCTGTCGATGATGATTCGATCGAACATCGCAGCCAGCCGCCCGAAATTTCCGAGCATTGCCGGATCGGTGAGGTCCGGGCTGAGGCCCGCGGTGCTGGCGTCCATGATTGCGTTCACATCGGCATCGAGCCAGGAATCGATCGGCGTGCCATCGACAATCACCAGCTGATTGATCAGGCCACCGCGGAATTTTGCTGCGACGCCGCGCGCGAAAAGGGCGCGGCCGATCAACAGCAAGGTGCCGCCCAAGCCGATGCTGAGGGTGAATGCGGCGCGCGAGATGTCCGCGCTGCCCTTCACCTGGAACGCGACAAACAGCACGATCACGGTCGCGCGTACCAGTGACGAGGTGGCCCTGCGCATCGAGGCCCAGGTGTTTGTCAGGGACGCGAATCCCCAGACGCCGCTGCCGGAGCCGAGCAGCAGGTAAAGCATGATAACCGCAAGTGACGGGTAAAAGGCCAGCGCCAGCTCATGAGTCTGACCCATCGCGGCGGTCGAGACGAAGGCGC
>JBDTXU010000649.1:0-3229 GCA_040006055.1 Sphingomonas bacterium
CGCGCGCATGCCGCCACATCGCACTTGACGCTGTTTGCTGCAAGCAAGTGCCGCTATCGCGGAGCTCTGCCCTGGCCTGGCTTCATCAGCTAGTGGTGATCATCACACGCTTGATACCCGCATCAGCCAACGCTGAATGGCGGGAAGTGGTGGAGGCTGTGTGACAACACTGCGGTCGCCGGGCCGCACGCAAGATTGATTCAAAATCGGCCGCGTACCGATTCCGTTCTGGCGCAGGCCCCGCTTCGCCGATTCCGATATTGCTTGTTTCGGTTGCGGCGAAACGTTTTCACACAGTCTCGGTGGTTAGCGGACTTAGCCTCAGGTGTAGGTGTTTGAACTGGGTACAGCACCCAAAGAAGCGCTTGCCCTTTGCCGCCGCGCCAGCGAAATCGTGCGCATTATCGGTTAAGGTGCACCAGCGTGAACATTCGCCCCGTCCTGACGAAGGCCGACAAGAAAGCCTTCGTCGATCTGCCTTTTCGCCTGTACGCCAACAATCCAAACTGGGTGCCGCCACTCAAGGACGAAACGCACGGCCTGCTCGCACCGGGGAAGAACCCGTGGTTCGAGCATGGCGAGGCACAGCTTTTTCTCGCCGAAGTCGACGGCCGCGTTGTTGGGCGTATCTCCGCCCACATCGATCAACTCGCCCTCGCGCAGCCCGCTGAGCAAGGCATGGGGCCAGGCACCGGCATGTGGGGCTTTCTCGAAGCCGAAGATGAAGCCACCACCGCCGCTCTCCTCACAAAGGCCGAGGCATGGCTCCGTGGCAAGGGCATGACCAAATCCATGGGGCCGTTCAGCTTTTCCTATTGGGATGAGATCGGTCTGTTGATCGAGGGGTTCGACCACCCGCCGACCGTCATGATGGCGTTCAACGCGGCAGATTATCAGGGCTGGGTCGAAGGCTTGGGATACGCGGGCGTGCAGGAGTTGCTAACCTATGCGCTGGTCATCGATCAGGGTTTTCCCGAACTCACCAGTCGCATCGTTGCCTCGGGCGAGCGAAATCCCCGAATTAATATCCGCCGCGTCGATAAGCGCCGTTTCGATTCCGAAGCCGCGATCATCATTGGCATCCTCAACGATGCTTGGTCGGACAATTGGGGCTTTGTCCCCTTCACCGATGCCGAAATCGCTTATGCGGGGAAAAAACTGAAGCCGCTGGTTTTTGAAGATTTGATCCGCATTGCCGAAGTGGACGGCGAACCCGTCGCATTCCTGATGACGCTCCCCGACATGAACGAAAAGCTGATCGGCTATGGCGGCAATCTTCTTCCTTTCAACTGGGTCAAGCTGCTTTGGTGGCTCCGCAAGCCGAAAGCGCGGAGTGTGCGCGTGCCGCTGATGGGCGTCCTCAAGAAACTTCAAGCTTCGCGCATTGCGAGCCAACTTGCCTTTATGATGATCGAACTTGTCCGTCGCGATGCGGTTGCGAAATATGGCGCGACGCGCGGTGAGTTCGGCTGGGTGCCGGCGTCGAATAGCCGCATGCGCTCGGTTGGAGAGGCTGTGGGCGGCACGGTCAACAAAGTTTACCGCATCTACGAAAAGGCGCTTTGACAAGGCTCACTGGGGGTCACAATGCAGGGACCGACCGGCAGTGATCGCATTGTGGCTTGGCCACGAGTCCATCCAGACCACCCAGATCTACCTCCATGCCCATATCGCGCTGAAGATCGCCGCCCTCGCCAAGCTCAAGTCATTCGAGCCCCAGCGAACCGCCCGTTTCGAACCGCGCGACAAGCTGCTCGCCTTCCTTGATGCGCTGTAACGCAAAGCCGTCGCGCGCGGCTTACAGCCCGGCCTTCTGGCGCAGGGTGTCGAGCCATTCCCGCGAGACGGCATCGACGGTATCGCGAAGGCTACGAACCGCTTCCGTGATCGCCGCGAGATCATCGACGCCGATCTCGTAGCTCGCCGAGTATCTGGCGTCGACATATGCGCGTTTGACCAACTCAAAGCGGCGCCGGTCGAGCTTGGTAGTGCGCGGCCAAGCCGCGACCAGGCGCGGCTCCTTGTCCTCAGCGAGCGATCGCAGGAACTTTATATTGTGGGACCGTGGCACATATTGGACGCGCGAGAGCAAGTAGCAGGCGTAGGCGCGCTCCACCGCCTGATGCAGTGTAAAGGCCGCAAGGTTCTTGTTTTCAATCTTCCAGTAGTGCTCAGCCCCTGAAAGCAGGTCCGCAATATCGGGGTACCAGTGATCGAAATACCCCTGCGCCATTTCGTACGCGTCGGCCGCCGTCAGCGGTTGTGGGGTCGCCAGCACGGTGCCAGGCAGTTCGTATAGCGCAATGCCGTCGCGCGCGATGTCGACCCAAAAATACTCACCGCGCGTCAGCCCTTGATTTACCTCTTCGAGCGTGTGGACGATGATGTTCACGGGCCGCCCGATCGCCGGATCGCGCAGGATCTTGTCCTCGGCAACGTACCAGTATTCTGCGATGTCGGTGAGGTCCGGATGGCTGACGATAATCAGCAGGTCGTAATCGGACTGGTAGCCATTCTCGGGCTCATCGACCCAGTCGTCCCGCGCGTAACTGCCGAAGAGGATTACCTTTTGGACCCTGCCATTCTTCTTCCATGGCTGCGTCGCACGAGAGATCGCGACGGAAAACTCATCCATCAATATCTGCGTCGCGCGCGCCAGCTCAGCCTGCTGTGTCTGTGGCATATGGTCGATGTCTTTTCGCACGCTGGGATTCTCGCCGCCTGAACCCTCAGTAGCAAGCCTAAAACTATGCCGAGCCGATTACAGTTAAGGCATTGGTGAACCGAGAAACCCTAAACCCACTCGGCATAGTCTGCCGCTCGGCATACTTCCCACGCTCGTACAACATCAAGTTTCTCCGCGCGCTAGCCGAGGACAAGGATCCGCGTTTGATCGAAGCCTGGCCGCGCGCGACCAAACAGGAACGCCGGCTCTTTGAGCTGTTGAAACGAGCTTACGTAGAAGCACGCTACTCGCCCAATTTCGCGATCGACTCCGCCGACCTCGCCAGCCTCACGGTTTGGGTGGTGACCTTCCGCAATATAGTTGAGGTGGTCTGTCTTGAGCGGCTAGAGACGCTGAGGACCGAGGCCGGTCTCTAGCTCCAAACTGGTGGAATCACTCCGCTTTTCGATGGGCTTGCGTTTTATGTCGGACCCGTCCTAGACTCGTTTCGCACCGCTTGAATGGTGGTGCCGAGGCGTGAGAACCTCGCATGGTGATATTGAT
>JBDTXU010000650.1:0-3251 GCA_040006055.1 Sphingomonas bacterium
ACAAGTTCGACTGGGCGGCCCTGGGGTTCGATTTCGGGGATCCGGGCAAGGCGGCGCTCAAGCGGCTGGCGGGATCGAAGAATATGGCGATCGCGAGCCGCGCGAAGAAAGCACAGACGCAGACGAATCGGTGGGATGTCGCTGAGGGTGACCGGCAGGCCGTTGTGGCGGAAGCGCTGACCGCGAGACTGCGCGTCCTGCCGAGTAGCGTGCCGGTCCCGCAAGGCCTGCAAGAGCTGTTGGCGGGCTATGATGCCTGCGGCCGCGAGGCGGACCACAAATGCACCTTGCTCTACACGCCGGGTGCGACCCAAGCGCTTGCTGTCAGTGACGCGTGCATCGACCGTCTAGCCGCTGAACCCGCCACAGCGCAGAAGCAGGAGAGGGTCGTCTACGCTGCGCTTAGCAACACGTCCTGTTCGACCAAGCGATATCGATTGAAGGATGGCCAATGGGCCGAGTTCGAGGCCGCTGCGCCCGATGCGGCGGCGCGCGCGGCGCTCAGGAACGGGATTGCGGGAGGCGTGGTCGAAGTCCGCACTGTGCCGCGGCGCCAGCTGTTCGTGGGAGGTGTGCCCGTCGGCGAACCGTTCGAATAGGTTGCGCTCAGGCAAGCCGCTCTGCTAGCCGCGCGGCCATGTCAGTCAATATCGCAACCGTAAAGAAGATCGCGAGCCTTGCCCGCATCGCGATCACCGAAGAGGAAGCCGCGCGCATTGCGCCCGAGCTCGACAACATCATGGGCTGGATCGAGCAACTCGGCGAGGTCGATGTGACCGGCGTCGAGCCGATGACCGCGGTGATCCCCAATCACCTGCGGCTGCGCGACGATGTCGTCACTGACGGCAATGTCCGCGACGCTGTGCTCTCCAATGCGCCCCAGGCTGAGCATGGCTTTTTCGCTGTGCCGAAAGTGATCGAATGACCGACCTTACCGATCTCGGCGTTGCCGCCATCCGCGACGGTGTCCGCGAGGGCAGCTTCTCGGCGCGCGAGGTGGCGGATGCTTTCGTCGCCAAGGTGAGCAAGGCCAAGGTGCTCAACGCCTTCCTGGTCGAGACGCCTGACCATGCCATCGCGGCGGCCGACGCGGCCGATGCCGCGCGGGCGGCCGGGGAAACGCTCAAGCCGCTTGCCGGCGTGCCGATCGGGATGAAAGACCTGTTCTGCACCAAGGGCGTCGCCTCGACCGCGGCGAGCCATATCCTTGAAGGCTTCGTCCCGCCTTATGAGTCGACCGTCTCGGGCAAGCTTTGGGAAGCTGGCGCGGGGATGCTCGGCAAGCTCAACATGGACCAGTTCGCGATGGGCTCGTCGAACGAGACCAGCGCGTTCGGCAATGTGATTTCGCCCTGGCGGCGTTCGGACGGGAGCAATGCGCCGCTCGCACCAGGCGGCTCCTCGGGTGGCAGCTCGACCGCGGTTGCCGCACGGCTGTGCCCGGCGGCGACCGGGACCGACACCGGCGGCTCGATCCGCCAGCCTGCCGCGTTCACTGGCATTTCGGGTATCAAGCCGACCTATGGCCGCTGCTCGCGTTGGGGCGTGGTGGCGTTTGCCTCGTCGCTCGATCAGGCCGGGCCGATGGCGCGCGATGTGCGCGACTGCGCGATCATGCTCGAGGTGATGGCCGGGTTCGATGCGAAGGATTCGACTTCGCTTCAGCTCGACGTGCCCAAATGGGAGGCTGGCCTTTCGAACAGCCTCGCCGGCAAGCGGATCGGCATCCCGAAGGAATATCGCGTCGACAATATGCCGGCCGAGATCGAGGCGCTGTGGCAGCAGGGCATCGACTGGGCGAAGGATGCGGGCGCCGAGATCGTCGAGGTCTCGCTGCCGCATACGAAGTATGCGTTGCCGGCCTATTACATCATCGCGCCGGCCGAGGCTTCGTCGAACCTCGCCCGCTATGATGGTGTGCGCTACGGCCTGCGCGATCTGCCCGAGGGTGCGAACCTGCAGGACATGTACGCCGCCACCCGCGCCGCCGGTTTCGGCGACGAGGTGAAGCGCCGGATCATGATCGGCACCTATGTGCTCTCGGCCGGGTTCTACGATGCCTATTTCACCCAGGCGTCGAAAGTCCGCACCCTGATCGCGCGCGATTTTGAGCAGGCCTGGGACAGCTGCGACCTGCTGCTGACGCCGACCGCGCCGTCGGCGGCGTTCGCGCTGGGCGAGAAGAGCGCTGATCCGATCGCGATGTATCTCAACGATGTCTTCACGGTGCCGAGCTCGCTGGCGGGCTTGCCGGCGATGTCGGTGCCGGGTGGGCTCGACAAGGTGGGGCTGCCGCTGGGTCTGCAGATCATCGGCAAGCCGCTCGACGAGCAGGGCGTGCTGAATGCCGGGCTGGCGCTGGAGGAGCGTGCCGGGTTCGTCGCGCGGCCCGAGGCTTGGTGGTAAGAGAGTTCCTTGGAGGGCTGGTCCGCGACCTTCTCCGAGACACCCTTGTTCAGTTTTTTGTACGCAAATTTGGTTCGAAGAATCGGACGACGGTTTCGGTTAAACCGAAACGGAAGCCGAGACCGAAACGGCACAGGCAGGGCCGAAAGAAATGACTGAAGCAGCATACCGAATCCGTGGCGCCACAGGTGAGTGGGAGGTCGTGATCGGCCTCGAAGTCCATGCCCAGGTGACCACCAACGCCAAACTCTTCTCGGGCGCGGCGACGACGTTTGGTGCTGAGCCCAACACCCAGGTGTCGCTGGTCGACGCAGCGATGCCCGGCATGCTGCCGGTGCCGAACCGCGAGTGCATTCGCCAGGCGGTGCGTACCGGCATGGCGATCGAGGCGCAGATCAACAAATGGTCGCGGTTCGATCGGAAGAATTATTTCTACGCCGATCTGCCGCAGGGCTATCAGATCAGTCAGCTCTATCACCCGCTGGTGGGCGAAGGCGCGATCACGATCAGCCTCGACGACAAGAATCCGGATGACGCGACCAAGACGATCGGCGTCGAGCGCATCCATGTCGAGCAGGATGCCGGCAAGCTGATGCACGATCAGCATCCGACCCAGAGCTATGTCGATCTCAACCGCTCGGGCGTGGCGCTGATGGAGATTGTCAGCCGCCCGGACATGGCCTCGCCCGCCGAGGCCGGCGCCTATCTGCGCAAGCTGCGCTCGATCCTGCGCTATGTCGGATCGTGCGACGGCAATATGGAAGAGGGCTCGATGCGCGCCGACGTGAATGTCAGCGTGCGCAAGCCGGGCGATCCGCTCGGCACGCGGACCGAGACCAAGAACG
>JBDTXU010000651.1:0-5219 GCA_040006055.1 Sphingomonas bacterium
GGCCGCACCGAACTGGTCACGCTGATCACGGGCGGCAATCCCGATCTTGCCGCCGAGCACCGCCTCGTCAGGTCGCTTGGGCTGACCATCAAGCCCTTCGCGAAACGCGAGTTGCGCCTGAGCGCCACCTATGAAGCGACCATGATCCGCGATCGTACCGGGACGGTCTATGCGGTCACGCCTCAGGTCGAGGCGGCCTTGCCCGACCTGTTCGTCCGGGATGCATCCGGGCGGCTCGTCTCGGTCGCGTATCAGCCGATCAACTTCTACCGCGAACGCCAGCGCACGCTGAACCTGATCATCGCCTCGAGCGGAATGCTGGGCAAGCCGCCGCCCAAGACAGCAGCGCCTGGCCCGGCTCCCGCGAGGGCGAACTTTTATGCCGGCATGGGGCCGAGCATCAAGTTCAGCAGCCGGCTGCAATTGCGGCCAGGCACGGCCGAGTTCGACCTGCTGCGCGGCGACACGACCGGTGCCGGCGGCGCCTTCCGCGTGGGGAGCTATGCCTATGGCGGGATCAACTATCTCGGCAACGGCATGTCGTTCGACTGCTGGTATAACGGAGCCAGCCGGGCGCGGGGCGCCACCCCCGCCGCGGACCTGCATTTCTCGCCGATCTTCAAGCTGAACATGAGCGCCTTTGTCAGCGTGCATCATTTCCTGAAGACCCAGCAATGGACGAAGAAAGTGCAGCTGAAGGTCAGCGTGAGCAACATCACCGACGGGCAACAGCGGGTGCGCGACGGCAATGGCCGTGTCCCGAACCGATACCAGCCCGACTATCTCGATCCGGCCGGGCGGACGGTGAGTTTGACGCTTCGCAAATTGCTGTAGCGGGGCCGGCCGTGGCGGTGCGGATTTCCCTGTTCCGGCGTCGATAACAGGGAATTTTTCTTTTTTTCTTGTGGCGCTGTCGGTCGGAATATCGAGTTTTCTCGTTGATTTGTAATAACTTGAACGAGTATCCGGTCGCTCTGGCCGTCGCGGAACAGGGAATAACAGGGAATTATCAGGGAAATTTGGGCGAACGCCGCTGCCGTACCGGGGCGGAAAAACGTCCAGCAGGCCAGTGAGGAGAAAGGGCATAGCTAGCATCCGGGATCTCAGGTGCTTGCCCTATGGCCGATCCGGCAGCGCAGTTGAATCGAACCGGCGCTCTATTACGGCGCCGCCTTGGCCGCTTCAGCGATCAGATAGGCCTGGATCGAGACGATCTCGGCATCAGTGAGGGCGCTCAGATCGCCGCGCGCCACCTCCTTCATCAACCCGAGATCGCGCCCGCTCATGCCGACACCGGTGCGCAGCAGCGTGCGAAAGGCGGCCGGATCATAGGCCGCCGCCATCGGGGCGAGTGCCGGTGCGATCTGATTGCCGTCTTCGGTCGGCCGGGGCGTGTGGAGGTCGTGGCATCCCGCGCAGGAGACATTGGTGAAATAGCGGCCGACGTCCGCCGGGCGGATGGGGGTCGAGACCTTCTCTGGATGGGCGCTCGGCGGCAACATGCCGGACAGGATAAGGCCGCGGCCGACCGGGCCGAAGCTGGTGGTAGCGAGCACGTCGTCCGGCCGCGCCTTCAGGCTCCGCATCCAAGCGATGATCCGCGCGCTGTCTTCGTCGGCCAGATACCGGTGCGCCCTGGTCGGCATGACGAACAGCGCCTGGCCATGCTTGCCGATGCCGTGCCGGATCGTACGGTCCAGTTCGGCGTCGGATTCGGTCGCGGCGACGCGCGCGAGGGCTGGCGGCACGAGCCGACCGAACATCGGATCATCGACCAGCACATTGCCGCCGCCATTGGCACCGTGGCAACCGCGGCAGCCGGTGATCCGGGCGAGCCGTCCGCCCTCGGCGATCGAAGCAGCATCGTGCGGGACGCTGAGCCACGCCAGCGGCACCTGATGATTGCGCGCCAGTGCCCATTCCGATCCGCCGTACAAAACCGCGAGCGCAAGGAGCAGGACTCCAGCCAACCCGATCGCAGTCCGCCTCAATATCCGCATGAAGAAATCCCGTGTGCCCGAAATGGATCGGCGCCCGTACAGGAACGGCAGCGAAACGAGAGTGTCGCGCGACTAAATTGCGACGGAGGAACGGCGCTCCTTCGGCGAGATATAATCGGCATCATGCGCGAAGGGCGGTGGCTCGCCACCGCGCAGTGCCGCGAGGACTGCGGCAAAATCGGTCTTGCAGCGAAAGCCCAACATGCGCTCCGATAGACCGGCGTCATAGACGCGGTCGATCGTGGCGGGAAGCTGCCAGCCACGCCGGGCGTAGAGCTCGGCGGCATCCGGGAAATAGCGAGCGATCACGCCAGGCGCGTCGGCCTTCAGAGCCGCCACATCGTCAGGGGTGAAGTGCGTAGGCGCGGAGAGGATGAAGGTGCCGAACCTGATCTCCGGCGCCCGTTCCAGCGCAACCATATGGCCTTCAGCGGCATCCTCGACCGTGAGCCGGCGGTGGAGCAGCTCGTTCGCCTTCATATTCTCGCCCGAAAGGGAGAGATGGGTATCGTCATCCTCGGGAAAGAAGCGCGAGGTGCGCAGGATGACGACCGGCAGGCCGTGCTCGGCATGGATCAGGCGGCACATCTGCTCGGCGGCGAGCTTGGTCACGCCGTAGATGTTGCGTGGCTCTAGCGGCGCCAGCGTCTCGTCGATCCATATCGCCGCATCGCCGCGCCCCTCGCGGATCGCGCTCGAAATCATCAGGGAGGTGGTCGAGGTGAAGACGAACCGGCTCGCACCAGCCGCGACTGATGCCTCTAGCAGGTTGAGCGTGCCGCTGAGGTTTACGTCGACAAAAGCCTGGTTCGGGTAGCGGACGATGTCGGGCTTGTGCAGCGCGCCGCCATGAACGACCGCCTCGATCCCGCGTTCGGCGAAGATCCGGTCGATCAGCGCACGTTCGGCGACGGTGCCGATCACATCGGTATCGACGCCGGGTGCGACATCGAGGCCGGTCAGGACATGGCCGGCGGTCCGCAGCCGGGGCGCGAGGAAGCGGCCTAGCCAGCCGCTCGATCCGGTTAGGAGGATACGCATGGCGGTCCTAGTGTCCTGAATCATGCGTTCGTTCAATTATCTATCGTCACCCCGGGCTCGTTCTGGCGTCCACCGGGCAGCATGAGCAACGTCTGCGAGGCTTGCGGAGGAGTGGATGCCGGAACAAGTCCGGCATGACGGAATGCGAGGACGACGGCTCTCGATCAGGCGAAAGCGCCATCCAGCGCAGCCCAGCTTTTCGCACCAACCACACCATCCGCCGACAGGCGCTGCGCTTGCTGGAAGGCGCGGACCTTTGCCTCGGTGTTGGGCCCGAAGATTCCGTCCTGCGGCAAACCGAGCATTGCCTGCATTTCCTTGACGAGCGCGCCTTTCGCGCCCCGGCGCAGGATCGGCCGGGGGCTGTCGCCGATGGCCGGGCTTGGTACGGACTGTACACCGGTAAGGAGGGCCGCGACCCCGGCGCGGAAATCGACCATGTCGAAGGAAGGATCGGATTTGCGACCCAGCGGCAGCGCATATTCCTTGTGCCCACAGCACATGATCGCGCCCACACCAATCTTGCCGAGGATCGCAGCGACCCCGCGTCGATAGGCAAGCATCTGAACCTCAGGCCATGGGTCAGCCGCAATGCCCCGGTTTTCAGCTTCGATGCCAATGAAGTTGGTGTTGCCTGTCGTCACGCCCTGCCATCTGCCTTTGCCGGCATGCTGGGCCTTTCCGGCGGCGATGACATAATAGGTGCCGTCACGCCCGAGACCGAGCTGCGACAAGGGGCCGCGCAGATCGGGGCGGCCATTGGTGATGACGCCGAGGCAGGGCATGTTTCCGGTCGCCGGCCCGGCGGTGTGATGACACATCACGCCGCGCACTATGCCCATGTCGCCGAGGCCGCGGGTTTCCCATCCCCGCTGGACCTCGACTTTCAGGCCGGCGGCTTTCAGCGCGTTCGGCAACCATGTCAAAGCAAAGGCCATTTTCCCCCTCCACCGGCTGGCGGTGTGATACCGCCATGAGCGACGCGGCAGGCTAGAGGAAAATGGCGAGGCCGCTTCCGGAACTATATTCGAATTGGCTGCATTCCGTTCGCTCGCGACGGCGCCTCGAGCTCGGCATTCAGGAAGGCGACGCTGTCGGCGAGGATCGGTCCCTTGCCGCGAAACGGTTTGGAAAGCGCCTTGGCGACGTCCTCATGAGTCAGGTCAGGGTAGATTTTCAACGTCACCGGGGCGCCAAGCGCCTGGAGTTTGGCCGCGAGATTGATTGCGTTCTTCGGGCGAACCTCAGTGTCGCCGGTCGAGGTGACAAGCAGCATCGGCGGCGCGTCGGCGCGCGCGAAGTTGATCGGCTGGGTCGCGGCTGGATCAGCGTCCTTCATTGCCTCGATCGCGCGGGCTGAGGTGAAGGGGTAGAAATCATAGGGACCGCTGAGGCCCACCGCCGCCTTGATGATTTTCGGGTCGACGCCTTCCGCCTTCAGCCAGCGCGTATCGAGCGTGAGCATGGCCACGATATGGGCGCCCGCTGAATGACCCGCGACCGCGATCCGGTCCGGATCGCCGCCATAATCGGCGACATGATCGCGCGTCCATTTCACCGCCTCCGCACCGTCCTGCACAAAGGCGGGGAAGCGGATGCCCGGCACCTTGCGGTAATCCGGCATGACGACGACGAAGCCGGACCTGGCATAGGCGCGCGCGGCAAAGGCATAAGAGCGCCTGTCGCCCTTGGCCCAGCCACCGCCATACCAGAAGATCAGCACCGGGCGCTTGACGGTCACCTTGCCTGCCGGCCGCCACACATCGAGCGTCTGGCCGTGCGTGCCGAAGGGCAGGGCGCTGCCGGGCCGACTCGCACCAACCCCGCCGCCGATCGCGCCGTCGAACAGGCTCAGCTGCGCTGGCGGGGATATGAGCATCGCCATCAACGCCAGCGCGACCAGGGTAGCGAGCGCAACGGCGGCGATGGCACGCCGCATCACGCCCGATAGTCGGCGGTGATGATTCCCGCGGTGGCGAGTTCGGCCTCATGACCGGCTTCGCGCCAGGTTTCGGCCAGCGCGGCACTTTCCCATTCGCGCATCGCCGGATGATCGAGGATTTGCGCGACCCAGCGCGCGCCATCGGCACCGACATCCAGGCCATAGGTGCGGACCCGGAACGCAACCGGCGCGTAAAAGGCGTCGACCGCCGAGAAGCCGGGGCCTGCGAGCCACGG
>JBDTXU010000652.1:0-4610 GCA_040006055.1 Sphingomonas bacterium
GCCGGCCGATCTGGGCGGGGGGCATGATGGCGCAGGCAATGCCGTTGGTCGCGACGGTGCCGGGCATGCCCCACACGACGGAGCTCGCCTGGTCCTGGACCACGACGCTGCCGCCGCGATCGACGATCCGTTGAGCACCTTCGCTGCCGTCGCGGCCCATGCCGCTCAGCACGATGGCGAGCGCGCGCGGACCATAGACCATGGCAAGGCTCTCGAACATCGGATCGACCGAGGGCGTACAGCCGCTTTTGGAGATTTCAGTGGTGAGCCGGATCGCGGCACCATCACCGCTGCCGACGATACGCATATGCGCAGTGCCCGGCGCCACGATCGCCCGGCCCGGGCGGATGCGCATATGGTCGGTCGCGACATCGCAGGGGCGTCCGGCGAGGACGGCCACCTGCGCTGCGAAATAGGGCATGAAGCTGTCGGGCAAATGCTGGGTGATCAGAATAGGCTGTTCGAAACTTTCCGGGATTTCGCGGAGGAGAAGGCTGAGCGCGTGAATGCCGCCAGTGGAGGCGCCGATCGCGACGATGTCGAAGCTGCCCAGCTGCGGATTGGGCGACGTCGCGGCCGCAATCGGCCGCACGACAGGCGCAACCGGCGCGGATTCGAACAACCGGGTCAGCTTCTCTTCGAGAACCTCGGAGAACCGTCCGGCGAAATCCCCGATCTCGGGCTTCACCAGCGTATCGGCGGCGCCGAGCGCCAGCGCGGAGACGGTCGCCGCGGCGCCGTCGCCACAGCTCGATGAAACGATCAGCACCTTGGCCCCCGCCCCCGCCGCGAGCAACGCGGGCAGCGCGGTGAGGCCGTCGACGCCCGGCATCTCGATATCGAGCAGAATGCCGTCGACCTTGTTGTCGACCAGAAAGGCGAGCGCCGCCTTGGCGTGCGGTACGGCGCCGGCAACGATGAACTTGCCGCTCAATGCGATCGCACGCGTGAGCACCGCGCGCGCGACGACCGAATCGTCAACGACCAATATGCGCGGGCGCTCGCGATTCTCCGCGAATCGCGTGGTTTTATGGGTGCTGCGGGATGACATGACCGGCCTTTTCAGGCCATGCCGACGATCTGAAGCTTGCTCTCGAGCGTCTCGCGATCGAAGGGCTTCATCACATATTCGTCGGCCCCCGCCTCGATCGCCGCGCGAATATGGGCGATACCATTCTCAGTCGTGCAGAATACAACCTTGGGTCGCTGCGTCACGGCGCTGTCCTTGAGCGCGCGCAGGAACTCCATGCCGGTCATCACCGGCATGTTCCAGTCGAGCAGAACGACGTCCGGCGCTGAAGCGAGGCAGCTTTCGAGCGCCTCACGACCGTCTCCGGCTTCACTCACCTGGAAATTAAGCGTCTCCAGGATGTGCCGCGCCACCTTCCGGATCACTTTGGAATCATCCACCACGAGGCACGTTTTCATCTAATCACACCCTGTTTTCCGCCCTTGAGGCTTTGTTTTGCCCAAAATACGTAAGCGTCGCGTTAATTGCCGTCTACGTGCTTCTCTCAGGCGGCGAGGGCGGTAAGGCCCGGTACCAATGCACGCAGATCGATCGTGAGAATCGGTTCGCCGTCGCGTTCGACAAGTCCACACCCTGTTGAGCGCCAGCCCGCGTCGAGCGCTATTCCCGGCGAAAGCGGCAGGAGGTCGAACGGCGCGACATCCTCGAGCGAGTCGACCATGATCGCATAATGATGTCCCTCGACATGCGTGATGATGGCCCGCGTCGCCCGCGTTTCCGCAGCCGGCAGCCCGAGCGCGGCACGGGTGTCGATCACCGTGACGACCCGGCTGCGCAGGGCGGCGAGCCCCCGCACCTGGCGATCGGCACCGGGCACCGGCACCACCACGCCGATATCGACGACGGATTCGACCTGGCCCGATTCGATCGCGACCGCACGGCCTGCGACATGGGCGATGAGAAAGAGTTGCGGCATCAGCGGCTCCCTGCCGAAACCGCGAGCGCTGCGAGCAGCCCGTCCCGGTCATAACGATAGACTGACGCTTCACGCGCGTCCGAAGCGGTTGCATCATGGCGGAGGCGCACGACGGGTGCGCCGCCGCTCTTCGCCGCCACCGTGTCGCTATTCATCGTCAGGATGACGGCGGCAGTCTCATCCGCCTTCAGCTTGGTCGCGACGCGGTAGCCCGCGCCTTCGAGCACCGGCTTCAGGAATGTCTTCATCCAGGCCGTATCGGCCCCCTCGATCAGGCAGACCGGCGGCTTCTCGTCGGAGCGTGTGGCGCCGTGAGTCGCGAACAGCCAATAGAGATCGAGCAGTTCGACCTGCTCACCCTCGAGCGAGACGACGCCGGCGATGGCGCCGACTTCACGCGACGGCGCGATCTGTTCGGGCAAGGTGACGATGTCGAGCGCCTCGGCGATGGCATAACCGATCTCGGCCGGGCCATCGCGCAGGCGCAGGACCGACAATGTCTGCCGCCCGGTCCATTCGCCCTGGACGACCAGCGGGATGATTCCGTTTTCAGTCGAAAGCCGCAACCGGCCGGCGGAGAATTTGATCGCTTCGACCGCCACCGGCTCGATCCGGTCGATGATCGCGAGCGGCACCAGCCGGCGCACGCCATCGAGATCATCGAACAGCAGCGCGGAGACACGCGGCGCTTCCACTTCGACGACCGCATCGTCGATCGCGATTTCGCGGCCGAACAACAGGCCCGCCTTGGCGGCGATCCCAGCACAATCGAGCAACAGCATCGGCAGTCCGCTATCCGGCAAGGTCTGGCCGGCATAGACGCCCGTCACCATCACCGCGGGCGCGGCCGGCTTGATCACCAGTTCCTCATGATCGAGTACCGACGGGACCGCGAGCGCATAGCTGCCACCCGGCACCCCGACGATCACCAGCATCCTCGGGTCGTCATCGCGTTCGAAGCCGAGCGTCGCGCCCAGATCGACCAGCGGCATGCGGCGATCGCGCACCGTCGCCATTGGCGTATCGCCGAGCATGTCGATGCGGATCGCATCGCCACCGACCCGGACGATCTCCTCGATCACCTGACGCGAAATCGCGAAACGCTGGCCGCCGACACCGACGCCAATCGTCGCGATGATCGACAGCGTAAGCGGCACATGGATCGCGATCCGCAAGCCCTTGCCGGGCGTGTTGGACAGCTCGATCCGGCCGCCAATCTGTTCGACATTGGCGCGGACGACATCCATCCCTACGCCGCGCCCGGAAATCGCCGTGACGCTGTCCTTGGTGGAAACACCCGCCTCGAAAATCAGTTCGAGCTTGGCCTTGTCGCTCAGTGCGCGAAGCTCGTTTTCGCTGCGCGAGCCCTGCGCGACCATCGCGGCGATCAGCCGCTCGGTATCTATTCCCCGTCCGTCATCGCTGATCTCTATGATGATCTGGTTGCCCGATTGCCGCGCAGCGACGGAGAGCCGGCCGTTTTCGCGCTTGCCGAGCGCACGCCGCTCGGAGGGTGACTCGATACCATGGTCGATCGAATTGCGGACGATATGGACGAGCGGATCGCGCATCATCTCGATCATCTCGCGATCGAGTTCGACGTCGCTGCCCTCCATATGGAGCATCACCGTCTTGCCGAGCTCGGCACCGGTATCGCGCACCATCCGCGGCAAGGCCGAGAACAGCGCATCGATCTTCTGCATACGAGTCCGGGTGACGGTGTCGCGCATTTCCGCGACCGTCAGCGACAGACGCTCGAGTGCTGCCTCGACGCTCGGGTCGGCACCCTCGTCGCGCAACCGCCGCGCAAGCTCATTGCGGGCGAGCACCATGTCGGACATGCCGCTCATCATCCGGTCGAGCAGATCGACATTGAGCCGCACGCTGCGGGTCGGGTTGCGCAGCGGAACCTGTACCGGCGCCTGGGCAATCACCACGGCGCCCTCGTCGAGCGCTGCGATCAGCTGGTCCTCGCCCGTATCGTCGAGCGACGAGCCGGCGTCGATCGCCTCGACGATCACGCCGATCCGGTCGACGATCGCAAGCACCGCATTGACCAGCCGAGTATCGGGCAGCCGCGTGCCGGAGCGGACCGCGTCGAGCACGTCCTCGGCTGCATGGCTGAGCCGCGCGAGTCGTGGCAGATCAAGAAAGCCGCAGCTCCCTTTGACCGTGTGGACAAAGCGGAAGATGGCATCGAGCCGTTCACGATCATCGGGCGCAGCTTCCCACGCAATGATCTCACCCGAGAGCGCTTCTAGCGTCTCGCGTGTCTCGGCGATAAATTCCTGGAGAAGATCGTCCATGTGCCCCCGCGAATGAGGCACCACCCTTGGACGAGAAGGGGTTAAGAGGGAGTTTACCCGGCGCGGAAAGTCGCACCGAAAAGCAACACCGCTTCGTCCGGATCGGAAACCTGTACCGAGCCGCCGCCCTCGGCCACCAGCGAATGCACCAGATAGGCGGCAGCGGCGCGCGGCGTGATCGGCGCCTCGCCCTGCGCACCGAGCAAAGCGGTTCGCAATTCGGGGTCGAGCACGATTCTCGGGCCGTCGGCGCGCACCACGATCTCGACCTGCCCGCCGACCGCTTCCGCGCCGACATCGAGTTGCCCGCCGCGAATCAGCGCGTCGCCCGCGATCAGCGCGAGGTTGAGCAGCACCT
>JBDTXU010000653.1:0-2877 GCA_040006055.1 Sphingomonas bacterium
GTCGCGCCTTCATAGCCGATGGTGAAGATCTTCATTGCGCTTCCTTGCTTCGAGCGTGCGGACGACGCCCCAGGCGATCAACGCCTGGCCAGCGAGATAGAGCGGCCAGACCAGCAGATTCGGAATGATAGACCCCGCCAGCGGGCCAAGCCGCGCGAAGATAAGCAGGTCCGAGGCGGCGAACAGTAAAGCGCCGAAAGCGACGAACGATCGCGGGAAGCGGCTCGCCCAGGCCGCGCCCGCCATGCCGCCGAGACCGATTGCATAGACCAGCACGATCGGGCTGCGGAGGATGGCATAGGCAAGTGCCGGCACCAGCGCCGCGATGGCGATCGCAGCGCCTGCACCGTCTCGCCGCCGGTTGGCAACATACAGGATGATCGCGAGAACATGACCCACCAGGAAAGCCGCCGCCCCCGCCACCTGACTCAGTTCGATCAGCACGTCGCCGAACGCGCCGAACGCCATCACTGCGGTGATCAACCAGCCGTTGCGCTCGCGTGCCACGAGGCCAGTCCATAGCGCCAGCAGCGCAACCCCCGCGCCCTTCCAGGCCACCATAAGATCCGCGGGAAAGGCCAGATGACTCGCCGGCCAGTAGGTCGCCCCCGCGATCAGCGCGGCAACGAACAGAGGCGTGCGCGGCATCCGCAATTTCGAAGCATCGCTCATCTCCCGGCTATCGCGCCGCGCGGCGCTCTGCGCAATCCATTCGACCCGTTGACAGCTTGATATTGACAGTCGCGCGATCTTCACATATTTCTGTCTTTACAGAAATGAGAAGCAGATGACCATCACCGACCATCCCGACGTAAAAGCCTTCATCCTCCATTGGGGGGAAATGGGGACGCAATGGGGCGTCAACCGCTCGGTCGCGCAGGTCCATGCGCTGCTCTATCTTTCCGACCGGCCGATCGATGCGGAAGCCATCGTCGAGGCGCTTGGCCTGGCGCGTTCGAACGTCTCGACCGCGCTCAAGGAGTTGCAGGGCTATGGCATCGTCCGCCGCGTCCATGTCGAGGGTGACCGGCGCGACCATTTCGTGGCGGAAACTGATCTGTGGGAGATGCTGATGCGCATCACCGCCGAGCGTAAGCGCCGTGAAATCGACCCCACCCTCGCGCTGCTCGCCGAGCTTTCGGAGCGGATGAAGAACGACAAGGCCGCCCCGGCGCATGTCCGCGAGCGCGTGACGCGGATGCATGAATTCATCGCGACGCTCGGCGGCTGGTATGATCAGGTCCGCACCTTGCCCAAGCCGACTCTGGTCACGCTGATGAAGCTCGGCAGCAAGGTCGCCCGCTTCATCCCAGGCGCCAGGGCGAAGACCGACTAGGGCTGAGAAAAGGAGGATCGATGCCGCTAACGACTCTCGCTCTTTCACGCCCATATATTTCTCAAATTCCAGTAATTTCAGATAGCGAAGGACACGAACATGGTTGAGACCGTCTATATCCTCTACCTCGTAATCACCCTGGCGATCACCATCTGGGTCGCGCGAACGCTGTCCCGGAACGGCGTGGTTTTCCTGATCCAGTGCTTCGGCCAGAACGAGACGCTGGCGCGCTCGACCAATCATCTGCTCGTGGTCGGCTTCTATCTCGTCAATATCGGCTTCATCACACTGACGCTCAGCATCGGTACCGAGCCGACGACGATCACCGGCGCGATCCGCTTCCTCAGCGGCAAGGTCGGGCTCGCGGTGATCGTGCTTGGCGCAATGCACTTCTTCAACATGGGCGCGATCGCGCATTTCGGCCGCAAGGTGAATGGCTGGCTCCATGATTACGGTCGGCGCATCAGCTTGGGCGCATAGACTGGTGCGAGAGGAGCGGACCATGACTCGCGCAACTGCCCGCTTCGGTGGCGTCGCACCTGCAACGCTGGCAGCCGGCCCGCTCTTCGTTCTCGGTGCCGCAATCAGCGTCCCGATTGGCGATCCCGCCGCCGCAATACCTGTCGACATCGATCTTGCGGGGACGAGTATCGCAATGATGCTGACGGGGTTGCCGGTCGCGCTTGCCCTGCTGATGGTCTTCGGCGGGATGATCGCCGTTCTGCCAAACCTGATCGGCACCGCCATGACCTGGCTGGGTGACCGCAACTCTGGCACACAGCTCCCCATCTTCTGGGCGCTGGCCGGTGCCGCAGCCTTTGCAGTCCCGATTGCTGCATTGGGACAGACATGGGGTGACACGTCGCCGGATCACCTCATGCCGTTCGTCTTCACCGGCGCGTGTTGTGCGCTGATCTGCCGCCGGGGCGTTGTATGGACGAAGACATAGCCGGAGCCTTTGCCCAAACCGCCCGCGCCCGCTATCTGCCCGCCATGACTCATGACATCCATATCGTTGGCGGCGGCCTCGCCGGATCCGAGGCCGCGTGGCAGCTTGCCGAGGCTGGCTTCCAGGTGAAGCTTTCCGAAATGCGCGGCTCGGGCGAGATGACGCCAGCGCACCAGACCGACGCGCTTGCCGAACTCGTATGCTCGAACAGCTTCCGCTCGGATGACGCGACCAGCAACGCGGTCGGGCTGCTCCACGCCGAGATGCGCGTGCTCGGCTCGCTGATCCTGCGTGAAGGCGATATCCACAGGGTGCCGGCGGGATCGGCGCTTGCGGTGGATCGGGACGGGTTTTCCGCAGGGGTCACGGCGGCGCTGACCGCCCACCCCAACATCACGATCATACGCGAGCGGGTCGATGCCCTGCCGGAAGAAGGGCTTGCGATCATCGCCACGGGTCCGCTTACCGCCGCCGGCCTCGCCTCGAGCATCGGCGCCGCGACCGGCGCCGAGGCGCTCGCCTTTTTCGACGCGATAGCCCCGATCGTCCATTTCGAGTCGATCGATATGGAAACCGCCTGGTTCCAGTCGCG
>JBDTXU010000654.1:0-5946 GCA_040006055.1 Sphingomonas bacterium
GGTTCATGCCGGCGGCAACCGACTTCATGCCTTCGCGAACGATCGCCTGGGCAAGCACGGTGGCGGTGGTGGTGCCGTCGCCGGCATGATCATGCGTCTTGGAGGCGACCGCGCGGAGCATCTGCGCGCCCATATTCTCGAACTTGTTGCTGAGCGTGATCTCCTTGGCGACGGTGACGCCGTCCTTGGTGATGCGCGGCGCGCCATAACCCTTGTCGAGCACGACATTGCGGCCCTTCGGCCCAAGCGTGACGCGCACGGTGTTGGCGAGGATATCGACGCCGCGGGTGATCGCTTCGCGTGCGTCGCGGGAGAATTTCACGTCTTTGGCTGCCATGTTGCAAATCCTTTTCGTCGCCGCGGTGGAGGCCGGGGCGCTATGGAATGAAGGTCGCGCGTAACTAACGCAGCGGCCCCGGCCTCCGCCGGGGTGACGGCTCAGCTCAGCCGAGGATCCCGAGCAGGTCGCTTTCCTTCATGATCAGCAGGTCCTCGCCGCCGAGCTTGACCTCGGTGCCGGACCATTTGCCGAACAGGATCTTGTCGCCGGCCTTGACGTCGAGCGGCACGATGGTGCCGTTCTCGAGGCGGAGCCCGGTGCCGACCGAGACGACTTCGCCCTCTTGCGGCTTTTCCTTGGCGGTTTCGGGAATGATGATGCCGCCGGCGGTCTTTTCAGCAGCCTCGATGCGGCGCACCAGGACTCGGTCGTGCAGGGGACGAAATGCCATGGGCCAATGCTCCACGCTGGGCCGCGACCAAAAGGGTCGCTTTCACAAGCGGTAGCCAGCGCTGCCGGAAGCGATCTGGCACTCACGATGCGGGAGTGCCAACGCGGCTGATATCGGCGCTCGGGGCGCTCGCGTCAATGGCGGTGGGGCAAAACACCTGTCGGGCGCGCTAAGGGACGAGCGACTCGTGACTGGCCGCCAAGATAGCCATGCGACCCACACTTGCGGAACATTAGTAGAACGCATATTGTATCTCAAATCGAGACCTTGTCAGGATACATGGCATGACGCGAGTTCATCGGTTCGAGATGCGCGGTTCCACGCCATTTCGATCCGGACTTACCTTCTTCTGCCTGATGGCATGTCTGGCTCTCCCGGCGCCCGGTGCGGCCCAGGAACGCCAGACGACGCGGCAATTGAAGACGCTGTCGCGCGGGGCCGCCAATCGGGCCGTGCAGAGGGATTTGCTTTCTATCCTCGAGCCCAGCGGGAAAATCGATTCCGGAATGTCGACATGGCTCCGCGGCGTGGATCTCGTCACGCGTCCTTTCGGCACCGAGTTCGAGGGTGTGTGCCGTCGCGACGCGGTTGCCGTGCGCTATACGCGTACCGAGACCGGCGAGACGCCAGCAGACTGGCCCGTCCGCCCTTACAGCATCGAAGCGCATCCAATTTTTCATATCATCCGGCTGCCGAAGATCGAAAAAGATCCAAGCAGCCCGTCTCGACCACCCGTCGAGCAGCCGGCGTGCGCGAATGTGCCCAAGCCGTGGGCCGTGCGCGACGGCGCTGACAAGAATGAGCGGGCATCCTGGTTTACGGCGCAGGATGAGTTCCATGCCGTGCAGGCGGGTTTTCTGACCGACATGGCCATAACGGCGGTCAAGGCGGGGACGCTCAAACCCGAGCCTTGCGCGGACAATGCCTTCCCCGAAAAGCATAGCTGCAAGGACCAGATTCTCGCCGCCGGGACGCTGGCGGATATCGATTCCGTCGAATCCTGCCCCGCCGACGCTGGCGCGATCTGCTACAAGATCGCGTTCGCTGGCGGAACCGAGCTGACAATTATGGCCCGCGGCAATGACGAAAACCCGGTGCCAAGCAGCATTCTCTCGATTGCCGTACAGATTTTCGTCACGGTGACCTGACCACGAAATTCTGATTCGTCGCAGCGACTGGCGCGATATCATGGCGTCTTGACCTTCTTCTTTTTGATTTTGGGCGCCATGAAATTTCTCTGGGAGACGCCCAAATTATATTCGAGCGACGACCGCTGCTCGTCGCTGACGGCGTTAGCCGGAACGGTGAAAGTCAGCTGGCCTTGCACCATCTCGTGCCAGCCGATTTTGCCTTCATAGACCGTGGCCATCGGGATGCCGAGACGAAGAGCCTCAGTGTCTCCATAGCCGTTATTGGACGAAACCCGATCGACCAAACCATCTATGTCGGACCCGGCGGGATGGCCGTGTATCCCAAAAATGCACGTTCCGGGACCGGAAGGATGCCCTTTGAACGTGTCGGATCCCCCCTTCCCCGTCGCAAGGCGGACCTGAATGGTGCCGTCGGGCATGCGGTATCCGAATGCCATGATCTCGGGATGATTTTCCAGAACCCTGACCATCCCGATCGCTGCAGTGGCGGCTGCCCTTATCTCAGGCGTGGCAACGATATCCCGCTTGGACAACCTGCCGATATCGCCCTTGCCGATACGCGCGGCGATCACCCACTCGCCGCCAACCCGGCGCGTTTTCTGCGGCACGAATTGCGGCGGCGTCGCTGCAACCGCAGCGGTGGTGCCGGCCCCAGCCGGAGCCGATGTCGGAACCGGAGACGATCCCGCGGCCGCGGTTACCGGGGCAATGCCCTGGGCGGCGGCAGGCGGACGAATGGCATCTCCATCGCTGTTTTGTGTCCTCGGCTCCGGAGCTTCCACTGGTACGGCCGGAGCGGGCGGCCGGTTAACTTGACTGTCCAGCGCCGGTGCGGGCTGCTGCTGAATGCCATTCGCCGCAGCCGCTTGCTCGATCGGGGTGACACCTGCCTCCCGCCCCTCGGCATCACCAGCGCCGGAAGCGCCGTCCGTGGCGCTGTCGTCCGGTATCGCCGCAGATTCGTCTTCGCTTGTCGTTCCTGAAGCGTTCCCCCCAGGCGCGGCAACCGATACCGCTGAAGACCCAGCCAACCCAATAGCGCGGAGCGCGTGACCGTAAGCCTCATCGACTTCCTCGTAGGTCGCTGGGCGTTTATCCTGGGTCAGGACAGCGAGATCGGTCTGCATGCGCGAAAGCAACCGCATCGTTACAAGGCCGCCATCGGGATGAATCGCACGGTAAATGTCCGGCTCGGCCGTTATAGTGGTGCTGGTCGGAGGCGACTGCTGTGGCGGGGCTGCCTGCGCCTGACCGGGCTCACCAAACAGACGGTCCAGCATTTCGGCGAGGCTCTCTTGTTTCGGAGCCGACAGCTTCTCGAACGGCGTCAGAGCGGTGGGGGTTGCATTTCCCGTTTCAATTGCCTCGATCGGCGCCGGCCTCGGGTCCGCACCAGTGATCGTGATCCTGTCGTTGTTTTCAGCCATATTTGCCTCCTGTCTGGAGGCGGATGTCGCCCGAAACGTTGCGCATTTGAATCAACGCGCCCGGACGCATCTTCGTCGTTTGGTCGCATCCTCGACGCAAGGGCGTCGTCGCGACCTCCCTTTTTGGTCATCCCGCCCCCAGGCAGCACGCGTCCGGCCGTCATTTCGTCCGGTCGCCTGCTGCTTTGGGGTTGAAGAAAGGGCCGAACGGCCCGGCAGGGAGTGACTGATGGCTACGCAGCTGGCGCCTGAAGCGCCCGTGAAGACACGCGAGTTCCACAATCATCATTTCGATTCGACGATCTGGAACGATTTCGCCTTTCGCGACGATGACATCGTCATTGCGACCTATGGCAAATCCGGCACGACCTGGATGCAACAGATCGTCGGCCAGCTGATCTTCGAAGGCGATGCCGAGGTGAATGTCGCCGAGCTCTCGCCCTGGGTCGATCTGCGCGTGCCGCCCAAGGAGGTGAAGCTGCCCGAGATCGAGGCGCAGATGCACCGCCGCTTCCTCAAGACCCACCTGCCGGTCGATGCGCTCGTGTTCGATCCGATCGCCAAGTACATCTATATCGCGCGCGACGGCCGCGACGTGATCTGGAGCATGCACAACCACCATGCCAACGCCAATGCGGCGTGGTTCGCGGCGATCAACGAAACGCCGGGCCGGGTCGGTCCGCCGGTTCCGCCGGCCGATGCCGATCTGCGCCGCTATTTCCTCAACTGGCTCGACAAGGACGGCGATCCGTTCTGGCCCTTCTGGGAGAATGTGCGGAGCTGGTGGGCGGTCAAGCACCTGCCCAATGTGATGCTCGTCCATTATCAGGATCTGAAGCAGGACCTGGTCGGCGAGATGCTGCGCATCGCCGAGTTTCTCGACATCGATGTGGACGCGGCGCGCTTCCCGGCGATGGTCGAACATTGCGGCTTCGACTGGATGAAGGCCAACGCCGCAAAGTCCGCCCCGCTCGGCGGCGTGTTCTGGGATGGCGGCGCCGAGACCTTCATCAACAAGGGCGTCAATGGCCGCTGGCGCGATACGCTGACGCTGCCCGACAACAAGGAATATGAGACGCGCAGCGTGATGGAACTCGGCCCCGATTGCGCACGCTGGCTCGCGGGCGGCGCACGCGCCGTCTGACGCCAGGCGGGGCGTGACGTTGGGGCGGACGGCCCCGCCCCATCCTGGCAGTCCGACCGATGCCCCGGGGGGAGTGCCCCGATATAGCGGCAAGCGGAGGTCGATCCCGCTTCGGGAAAAGGCCGCCCCCAATCCGGGTACGCTCCCGAAGCGCGCGCGGGCGATCCGTGCTACACGGTCATCATGCCGCGCTTTACCCCATCCATTTCCACTCGATCGCGAGGGCACCTGCTCTGGTGACTCGCGACAAGACCGGGCGCGAGACAACGCCCGCCCCAACACCAGCATCTTCGCGCAGCGCCGCGAGCGACATAAAGCCACCAGCACGGGCGCAGGCGTTGCACCGGCTCGTGCACATCATCGGCGATGCCGAGGAAATTCGCGCCTTGCTCGGCGTGCTGACCAGCCGTCGGCCCGATACGCGCACGCAGTGCTTCGCCTCGGGCCAGGCTTTTCTCGACCAGCTGGCGACCCTCGAACAGGGCGTGGTGCTGCTCGATTTCGACCTGCCCGGCATCAGCGGCCTCGACCTGATGACCGAGATACGCTGCCTCCCGACGGTGTTTCCGATCATCGCGTGCTCCGATCGCCGCAGCATCGGGCTCGCCGTCGATGCAATGAAGCTCGGCGCTCTGGATTTCCTGGAGAAACCGCACGAGCTCAAATCGCTGTTCGCGGCGATCGAGGACGGTTTCGGGCTGATCGAGAATGCGCGCGCCGTTGAGGAGCAGCGGAGGATCGCGCGGATCAGCGATGACGGAGCTGACGCGCCGGTCGATCGGGCCGGGACGTAGCTGACGGCCCAATAGCAGACATTAGCGGGGAGTCGTTTCTCCATCCGTCCACCAGTGTAAATCACGCGCATTTTGGCTCCGCAGGATGATCTCTTCGAGTGCGTTTGCAAGGCGCTCGACTGTCTCCGATGTAGGAACGCGCTTGAGCCATCGGCGTACGAAGGGGCGTGACGGCTCGATGAAGCAGAGGAAACCATCCTCATGCTCCTCGTAATTTCCGCACCCAATCCAGAGCGGGAAGGAGTCATGCAGCAGGTTGATGCGCCAGCCCCAATCCTCCGCGTTGAGATGGGCGACTTTGAAGGCGTGTCGTGGCAATTCCTCAACAAGGAACTCAGCCAACCGCTTTCCGTAGCGCCCCGGATTGACCTCTTCTTCCTCACCTGGATAAGGTGGAAAGGCAGTCGAGCGGAACTCCAGGTGCGTTTGCATCGGCGGATTTAAGACATTGAATTCTTAATATCCGCTCGCCACCGCGCTCGATCGCCGGCTTTAAGGAAGCAGATATCGAAACGAATAGACCGTTTCAGCCCCATTGCGGACCTATTCTGCGTCACGCCCCCGCGCCCATCCTCATCATATCGGCTTTGGGCGCTATCCAATGTTCTTCAGGGCTTCGCGTTTGCTGAGCCCGCTCAACCGCGCTTCATTGGCGGCGACATAGCGCTTCACCTCGGCGGGATCAGTCCAGGCATATTG
>JBDTXU010000655.1:0-6902 GCA_040006055.1 Sphingomonas bacterium
CTACTCTGGTCAAGCTGCCCGCGACGATCCGCACCGGCAAGGCCGGGCCGATCCTCCCGGGCTTCGATATCAAGATCGGCGATCTCCGCGTCGAGCGGCTGACGGTCGCCCGCGCCATTACCGGCACTGAGCGGACCGGGCAGATCCGTGGCCATCTCGACGTCCATGCCGGGCGCGCGCTGGTCGACCTCTCGGCGCGCGTGCAGGGCAGTGACCAACTGACGCTCAAGCTCGATGCCGAGCCCGATCGCAACCGCTTCGATATCGACGTGCATGCCCGTGGTGCCGCGAACGGCGTGTTGGCCAAGCTTGCCGGCACGACACACCCGATCGCGCTGGATATCGGCGGCAACGGCACCTGGAGCAGCTGGAACGGCAATGGCCGCGTCGATGTCGGGGCGGTTCGCGTCGTCGATCTCGGTCTGACCAACCATGCCGGCACCTATGCCCTGTCGGGCGTGCTCGATCCCGCCTCGCTCGCCACCGGCAAGCTGGCACGCCTGACCACGCCGCGCGTCCTGGTCCACGGCGCGGCGACCCTGGCCGATCGGCGGCTGGACGGTACGCTCAATCTCCGCTCGGCCGCGCTCGCGGTCGACACCGTGGGTGCCCTCGATCTGGGGCAGGGCAGTTTCCGCAACGTCCGCATCCAGGCGCGGCTGCTGCATCCTCCGGCGCTGTTCCCGAACATGACCGGGCGGGCGATCGAGCTCCGCACCATCCTCGACGGCGCCTTTTCCACCGCGCGCTTCGACTATCGCCTCACGGCCGATCGCCTCGCCTTCGACAAGACCGGCTTCGAGGTCGTGCGGGCAGGCGGCGCCGGACACCTCTCAAAGCAGCCGGTCATCGTGCCGATCCGCCTCACCGCGGCGCGCGTCACCGGCGTCGGCGATGTCGGAGGCGGCATTCTGCGCAATCTGAGCGTCGATGGCGTGCTCAGGGTCACCAGCAAGCTCCTGCTCGGCAATGATCTGCGGGTGAAGTCGGACAAGCTCACCGCGCGGATCAACCTGATGCTCGATCTCAGGACCGGGGTGTATGAGGTCGGCGTCAATGGCGGGCTCGGCCGCTATCTCATCCCCGGCCTCGGCGTGGTCGATGTCCAGTCGGTGCTCAAGGTCGTGCCCGGCCCCGGTGGCCACGGCACCCGCGTGGTCGGCACCGGGACGGTGCAGGTCGTGCGGCTCGACAACGCCTTCTTCCGCTCGCTCGCCGGTGGGCTGCCGCATATCGTAACCGGGCTCGAGCTTACCCCGGACGGGGTGCTCCACCTCAACAACCTCGTCCTGACCGCGCCGTCGCTCCGGCTGACCGGCAGCGGCATCCGCCGTCGCGACGGCAGCTTCCATTTCGAGGGCAGTGGGCGCCAGGCGACCTATGGCCCGCTGAAACTGAAGCTCGACGGCAAGATCGATCGTCCCACTCTCGACCTGGTGTTCGAACGTCCCAACGCGACTCTGGGCCTCACCAATGTCGCGCTGCATCTCGATCCCAATGCCGACGGCTTTGCCTTCACCGCGCATGGCGGCTCGATGCTTGGCGCGTTCAGCGGCAATGGCCAGATCCTGCTGCCCAAGGGCGGCGACGCGACGATCGCCATCGCAAAGCTTGATGTAAGCGGCACTCAGGCGAAGGGCGCTCTGCGCGTCGTCACCGGCGGGTTCGACGGCAAGCTCGATATCGCCGGCGGCGGGCTGTCGGGCGTTCTCCTGTTCAGTCCCGCCGGCTCGATCCAGAAGATCGAAGCGCATCTCGATGCGAACAACGCCCATCTGGCTGAGTCGCTGACGCTCCGGCGCGGGCATCTCGACGCGGTGGCCTTGCTCGATCCGGCCGGAACCTCGATCGAGGCGACCATGACCGGCGGCGGGCTGCGGCGCGGCACGCTCACGCTCGGCCGCTTCGCCGGGCACGCCTCGCTGCGGGGCGGCACCGGCGAGATCCGCCTCTCGCTCTCCGGGCAGCGCGGCCGCGCCTTCGACATCCAGACGGTGACCAAGGTCACGCCCGACAGCTTCGCCGTCTCCGCACAGGGCACGCTGGACCGTCGGCCGGTGCAGCTCGTCACCCCGGCGCTGTTCACGCGCGATGGCGACGGCTGGCGGCTCGCCCCAACGAAGCTCAGCTTCTCGGGCGGCAATGCCGAGGTATCCGGCCGCTTCACCGGCACCTCGAGCGCGATCGATGCGACCATGTCGCGGATGCCATTGTCGATCCTCGATATCGGCTATCCCGAGCTCGGTCTCGGCGGCACCGCATCGGGCAAACTCTCCTATGCGCAAGGGAGCGGTACCGCACCGACCGGGCGGATCGACGTGACGGTGCGCGGGCTCACCCGCTCGGGCCTGGTCCTCTCGTCGCAGCCGGTCGATGTCGGCCTCGCCGGCATCCTCCAGCCGGGCAAGGCAGCGATGCGCGCGGTCGCCTCAACTGGCGGCAAGACCGTGGGTCGCGCCCAGGCGCTGCTCACCCTCTCCGGATCGGGCGATCTCGCCACCCAGTTCAAGAACGCGCCGCTGTTCGGCCAGCTTCGCTATGACGGCCCCGCCGACACGTTGTGGCGGCTGACCGGCCTCGAGATGTTCGATCTGAGCGGTCCGGTCGCGATCGCGGCCGATCTGGGCGGCAAGGTGTCCGATCCGCAGATCAAGGGCGTGCTTCAGGCGAAGGGCGCGCGGCTCGAAAGCGGCGTGACCGGGACGATCCTCACCAACGTCCAGGCAACGGGCCGGTTCGGCGGATCGAAGCTCGTGATCGACACCTTCGCCGCGGACGCGGGGAAGGGCGGGCGCGTCACCGGTACAGGGTCCTTCGATCTCGCCGCCGCCAACGGCTTCGGCATGGACCTCAGCCTTCAGGCGCAGAACGCAGTGCTGATCAACCGCGACGATATCGGCGCAACGGCGACCGGGCCGGTGACGATAAAGTCTGACGGATCGGGCGGCGTGATTTCGGGCGACCTGCTCCTCAACAAGAGCCGCTACCGCCTCGGCCAGGCGACCGCGGCGACTGCGGTGCCTCAGCTCAACATCCGCGAGATCAATCTGCCGGGCGGAGGTGGCGAGGAGGATGCGGCGCCGCGCAAGCCGTGGCGCCTCGACGTCCATGCCCGCGCCCCCAGCCAGCTGATCGTCAGCGGCCTCGGGCTTCGCAGCGAATGGTCGGCCAACCTCCAGATCGGCGGCGCACCCGACAATCCAGCGATCAAGGGCCGGGCCGATCTGATCAAGGGCGATTATGAGTTCGCCGGCCGGGAATTCCAGCTCGCGCGCGGCAGCATCCTCTTCACCGGCGATGTGCCGGCGAACCCCTCGCTCGATATCGCGGCGAACGCTGACTCCACCGGGCTCAACGCCACGATCCGGGTCACCGGCTTTGCGCAAAAGCCCGATATCAGCTTCACCAGCGTGCCCGCTCTGCCCGAGGACGAGCTGCTGTCGCGGCTGCTGTTCGGTACGTCGATCACCAACCTGTCGGCACCCGAGGCGCTCCAGCTCGCGGCCGCCGTGGCAGCGCTGCAGAACGGCAAGGGCGGCCTCGATCCGATCAACGCTGTGCGCCGCGTCGCCGGCCTCGACCGGCTCCGCCTGCTCCCCGCCGACCCGCAGACGGGCGCCGGCACCTCGGTCGCGGCGGGCAAATACATCACCCACCGGCTCTATGCCGAGATCATCACTGATGGTCAGGGCTATTCGGCAACTCAGGTCGAGTTCCAGGTGACACGCTGGCTGTCAGTGCTGTCGAGCATCTCGACACTTGGGCGGCAGAGCGCGAACCTGAGGATATCTAAGGACTATTGAGGGCCGGGCTGGGGACATTCTCGCCCCGTCATATGTTCTGCCCTCATCGCTCCGCGCATGAGGCCGCATGACTCTTCCCCAGATGCTTTCGATCGCCACGCTTGCCGGGATGATGGCGCTCTTCGTCTGGGGTCGGTTCCGCTACGATGTCACCGCGATCCTCGCGCTGCTGGCCGCGCTCGCGCTCGGCATCGTCAAGCCGAAGGATGCGTTCACCGGCTTTTCCGACGACATCGTCATCATCGTCGGGTCGGCGCTGGTCATGTCGGCGGCGGTGCAGCGATCGGGGGTGATCGAGATCGCGCTCGCCCTGGTCTCGAAGCGGGTGAAGCGGGTGCGGTCGCAATTGCTGGTGCTCACCGCTTCGGTCGGGATCGCCTCGGCCCTCGTCAAGAATGTCGGCGCGCTCGCGATGCTGATGCCTGCCGCCTTCCAGATGGCGAAGAAGAACGATGCCAGCCCTTCCGTCTTCCTCATGCCGATGTCGTTCGCTTCACTGCTCGGCGGGCTGATGACGCTGGTCGGCACCTCGCCCAATATCATCGTCAGCCGGGTGCGCGAGGAGATGACCGGCCAGCCCTTCCGCATGTTCGACTATTTCCCGACCGGCTTCGGCCTGCTCGTTGTCGGGCTGATCTTCCTGCGCTTCGGCTACCGGCTGCTGCCGCGCGACCGCCGTGCCGTGCCGACACTGGGCGAAGCGCTCGACATCAAGGGCTATGTCACCGAGGCGACACTGGCCGAAGGCTCGGCCGCGATCGGCGAGACGGTCGGCGGCTTCATCGAGCGGCACGATCACGAGGTGACGATCACCAGCCTGCTCCGCGCCGGGATGCGCAGCCCAGCCCTTCCCGATAGCTGCCTGCGCGAGGGCGATACGCTGATCCTGGGCGGCGATCCCGATGCGCTCGAACGAGTCGTTGCGGGCGACGGGCTCATCCTTGTGGGTGCGGGTCGCGATGTGCCTCAGGGCACCGAGAAGGAAGAGATCGGCGTGATCGAGGCGGTGGTGAACACCGGTTCGGTACTGATCGGCCAGACGGCGGGGCGGATGCTGCTGCAGCGCCGCTACGGCGTGAACCTGATCGCGGTGTCGCGCGAAGGCGAACGGCTGACCCGGCGGCTCGGCGAGACGATGCTGCGGGCGGGCGACGTGATCGTGTTGCAGGGCCCGCTCAGCCTTTTGCCGGAGCGGCTGCGCGATCTGGGCGCGCTGCCGCTGGCCGAACGATCGATCAGGCTCGGCAGCTCGAAGCGTGGCTGGCTGCCGATCGCGATCCTCGCCGTCGCGATGACGGCCACGGCAAGCGGCTATGTGCCGGTGGCGGTTGCCTTTTTCGCGGCGGCCGGGCTCGTCATGGCGAGCGGCGCGCTGCCGGTGCGCGAGGCCTATGACAATGTCGAATGGCCGATCCTGATCATGCTCGGCGCGCTTATCCCGGTCAGCGACTCACTGCGCACCACCGGCGCCTCGAACGTGATCGCAACCTGGCTTGCCCATGTTGCGGCGACTCTGCCGGCCTGGGGCGCGGTGGCGCTGATCCTCGTCGCGGCGATGGCGGTGACGCCGTTCCTCAACAATGCCGCGACCGTGCTGGTGATGGCGCCGATCGCCGCCGTCTTCGCGCACGATCTCGGCTATCGGCCCGAGGCCTTCCTCATCGCGACTGCCATGGGCGCGGGGTGCGATTTCCTCACGCCGATCGGGCACCAGTGCAACACTTTGGTGTTCGGGCCGGGCGGCTACAGGTTCAGCGACTATGCGAGGCTCGGGGCGCCACTGTCGGTGCTCGTCGTGCTGGTCGGCACGCCGCTCGTGATCTGGACCTGGCCGCTGCGCTGAGGGTGGGCGCCGCCGATGCGGGTAGCTGCTGCGCGGCTGATCAGGCTGGACTGAAGAAAGCACGGCATCCGCGCACGGCCCAGCGCCAACATCGCGCAGAAACCCGTACCATGCCCGGTTGACAGCCCCCGGCACCTCGCCTAGTTGCGCCGCCTCACGCTTTCCAAGCGGGTGTAGCTCAGTTGGTTAGAGCGCCGGCCTGTCACGCCGGAGGTCGCGGGTTCGAGCCCCGTCACTCGCGCCATTCCCCGATATCCCATCGCCGAATCAGCGCCAGCGGCCGGTCTCCATCCAGGCCAGCATGCGGCGCATTGGGAATAGCCAGAGCCAGATGATTCCCGTCACTACATAAAAGACCAGCTGGAGCAGCCAGTACCACTGGCCCACCCATGGCGACAGGCTCGCGATCAGCACGACCCAGGCGAAGATCAGCACGAGGATCGCCAGCATGCCGACAGGTTTGCGCCAGGTTGGGGTCATCGTGGCGTGATCCAGTCGTTCTCGGTAACAATCGCGTGGAGCGGCACGTCCCACGCTTCGGCGGGCAGGCTTTCGACCTGTTGCATGCTCCACGCAACCCCGAGCCGCCATGCATCCGGGAAGCGGGCAAAGGCGCGGTCGTAATAGCCGGCGCCCTGGCCGAGGCGGTTGAGGTGCGAATCGAAGGCGACGAGCGGGGTGAGGATGATGTCGGGCGCCAGCGATGGCGCCTCGTGATGCGGCTGCTGAAGGCCATAGTGGCCGGGGACAAGGTCTGCCTCGCTGTCCCAGGCGAGGAAGCGCATTGGCTCGGTGCTGCGGGTGACATGGGGGAGGACGATGACGCAGCCCCGCTCGACCGCGGCGCGGGCGAGGAGGGACGGGTCGGCTTCGCTGCGCATCGGGACGTAGGAGGCGATGGTCAGGCCGCGTTCGAGCCGGGCGAGGAATTGAGCGGGGGGTTCGATTGCGGGTGGGTGGCCCGCGACGAATAGCGCACGGTCGGCTCGGATGCGGGCGCGGAGGGCCGGTTTGTCGAGGGTCACCTGGTCACCAGCCAAACTGGGTGGGCTTTCCGGATCCCACGGAACATATCCCGGTTCGTCATGCCGGACTCGTTCCGGCATCCATCTGTCCGCGAGCACCACCATCGACGCGCTCGCGGCACCATGGACCCCGGAACAAGTCCGGGGTGACGGTGCGGAAGGTGGCGGGACCGCCGTGGCCGTTTGCCTGAATATCCTCTGACGCCGTTAGCATCAGGTGGGGATCATGTA
>JBDTXU010000656.1:0-1874 GCA_040006055.1 Sphingomonas bacterium
GTGCCTGCGGATTTGCGGGCGCTTGGGGCGAGCGATTTGCGGCAGCTGGCAGACGAGTTGCGTGCCGAGACGATTGCGGCGGTTGGGGTGACGGGCGGTCATCTCGGGTCGGGACTTGGCGTGGTCGAGCTGACGACGGCGATCCATTATGTGTTCGACACGCCGGCTGACCGGCTGGTGTGGGACGTCGGGCACCAATGCTATCCGCACAAGATATTGACGGGCAGGCGCGACCGGATCCGCACGCTCAGGACGGGCGGCGGGCTCTCCGGCTTCACCAAGCGGAGCGAGAGTGAGTATGACCCGTTCGGGGCAGCGCACTCGTCGACCTCGATTTCGGCAGCCCTTGGCTTTGCCATTGCCAACAAGATCGCGGGCAAGCCGGGCAAAGCGATCGCGGTGATCGGCGACGGGGCGATGTCGGCTGGCATGGCCTATGAGGCGATGAACAACGCCGAACGCGCCGGCAACCGGCTGGTCGTGATCCTCAACGACAACGACATGTCGATCGCGCCGCCGGTGGGGAGTCTCTCGGCCTATCTGTCGCGGATCGTGTCGAGCCGGGAGTTCCTCGGGCTTCGCGATCTGGCACGGCGGCTGGCCAAGAAGCTGCCGCGGCCGCTGCATTCAGCCGCCAGGAAGACCGACGAGTTCGCGCGCGGCATGGCGATGGGCGGCACCTTGTTCGAGGAGCTCGGCTTTTATTATGTCGGCCCGATCGACGGGCATAATCTCGACCAGCTGATCCCGGTGCTCGAGAATGTCCGCGATGCCGAGGAAGGCCCGATCCTGGTTCATGTCGTGACCAAGAAGGGCAAGGGCTATGCCCCTGCCGAGGCGGCAGCCGACAAATATCACGGCGTGCAGAAGTTCGATGTGATCACCGGCGTCCAGAGCAAGGCACCGCCGGGCCCGCCGCAATATCAGAATGTGTTCGGCGCCCAGCTGGTGGCTGAGGCGGCAAACGATCCGACGATCTGCGCGATCACGGCGGCGATGCCGTCCGGCACCGGCCTCGACAAGTTCGCGGCTGCGTATCCTGAGCGCTTCTTCGATGTCGGCATTGCCGAGCAGCATGCGGTGACGTTCGCGGCAGGCCTTGCAGCTCAGGGCATGCGGCCGTTCTGTGCGATCTACTCGACCTTCCTGCAGCGGGCCTATGATCAGGTGGTGCATGATGTGGCGATCCAGAACCTGCCGGTCCGGTTCGCGATCGACCGGGCAGGGCTGGTGGGGGCTGACGGCGCGACCCATGCCGGCAGCTTCGACGTGACCTATCTCGCCACACTCCCGAACTTCGTGGTGATGGCAGCGGCCGACGAGGCTGAGCTGGTCCATATGACCCACACAGCCGCGCTTCACGACAATGGCCCGATCGCGGTCCGCTATCCGCGCGGCAACGGCACCGGCGTCGCGCTCCCCGCGAGCCCTGAGCGGCTCGAGATCGGCAAGGGGCGGATCGTACGAGAGGGCAAGAAGGTTGCGATCTTCTCGCTTGGCACCAGGCTTGGTGAAGCGCTGAAGGCAGCCGATGCGCTCGATGCGCGCGGGCTCAGCACGACGGTCGCCGATCTGAGGTTCGCAAAGCCGCTCGACGAGGAGCTGATCAGGAAGCTGCTGACCACCCATGAGGTGGCGGTCACGATCGAGGAAGGCTCGGTGGGTGGTCTTGGCGCGCATGTGCTGACGCTGGCAAGCGACACTGGCCTCATCGATGCAGGGCTCAAGCTCCGCACGATGCGGCTGCCCGACACGTTCCAGGACCAGGACAAGCCCGAGACGCAATATGCCGAAGCCGGGCTCGATGCCGACGCTATCGTCGAGACCGTGCTCAAGGCACTCCGCCACAATTCAAGCGGCGTTATCGAAGAAGT
>JBDTXU010000657.1:0-2538 GCA_040006055.1 Sphingomonas bacterium
GCGGCTATGTCTATTTCCGGATCGACAATCGCGGCTCGTACAATCGCGGCAAGGCGTTCGAGGACCATATCTACCGCGCGATGGGCACGGTCGAGGTCGAGGACCAGCTCGCCGCGGCGAAATGGATCAAGAGCCAGCCCTTTGTCGATCCGTCGAAGGTCGCGACCTATGGCTGGTCCTATGGCGGCTATATGACGCTGAAGATGCTCGAGGCGAACCCGGGCGTCTATGCGGCCGGCATCTCGGGCGCGCCGGTGACCAAGTGGGAACTCTACGACACCCATTATACCGAGCGTTACATGGGTGATCCGAAAAAGGACGCGAAGGCCTATGCCGCCTCGGATGCGCTGGCTGACGCCGACAAGATCAGCGACCCGCTGCTCCTGATCCACGGTATGGCGGACGACAATGTCGTCTTCACCAACTCGACCGCCTTCGCGGCGAAGATGCAGGCGGACAATGTGCCGTTCGAGATGATGTTCTACCCCGGCAAGACGCATAGCGCGGGGAAGGAGATTCATGTCTGGACGACGATCTTCGACTTCCTCGACGCAAAGTTGGGCACCAAGGCGGCGAACTGAGAGGTCGGTTGCGATTATCGCGCGCGTCAGCGTGCGTTCGAAGGGAGAGAGTTGGGTTCTCGCAAAGGCGCGAAGGCGCAAAGGAAGATAATGAGCTCTTTGCGCCGTTGCGAGAACCAATAAAGGGAAGGGGGCACGCAGTGGGTCGGGATGTGGAGAAAATCGCCGCCGATGTGATCGATCAAGCACTGCAGCTGCATCGTGGTCTTGGGCCGGGGCTTGCTGGAGAGTGTCTATGAGACGGTGCTGGCGGCAAAGCTGACGGAGTTGGGCTATTCGGTTGTTCGTCAAAAGCCCGTCGACATCGAGTATGCGGGATTACGTTTTGAAAGTGCGTTCAGGATTGACCTGCTCGTCGAGGAAAAGCTCCTCGTCGAAATTAAGTCCGCCGAACGACTTAATAGCGCCCACGCCAAACAGCTGCTCACCTATTTGAGATTAACCGATCAATCCTTGGGCCTCCTGATCAATTTCGGTGGCGAGACCCTGAGAGAGGGTCTTCGGAGAGTCGTCAACAACCATACTTCCCTTTGCGCCTTCGCGCCTTTGCGAGAACAAAAAAGCCAAGAGCGATGACGATTGATGTGAGGGCGTCAATACCGCTGCACAGGAAGGGCGAAGCGGTTTCGTCCTCCTGATAGTTTTCCTGTACTGGACAAATTGGACAAGGGGCGTATGCGACCGCCTCGTTTCAACTGGAGTTTGGATAATGGGGTACCGGGTCGTGGTCGCTGGAGCGACAGGAAATGTTGGGCGCGAGATGCTCAACATCCTTGCCGAACGCGAGTTTCCGGCTGACGAGATTGCCGTTCTGGCATCGTCGCGCAGCCAGGGCGAAGTGGTCGATTTCGGCGAGACCGGGCGCAAACTCAAGATTCAGAACATCGAAAACTTCAATCCCGCCGGCTGGGATATGGCGCTGTTCGCGATCGGCTCGGACGCGACCAAGATCCACGCCCCGCGCTTCGCCGCCGCCGGCTGCACGGTGATCGACAATTCGTCGCTCTACCGGATGGACCCGGACGTGCCGCTGATCGTGCCCGAGGTGAACCCCGAGGCGATCTCGACCTATACCCGCAAGAACATCATCGCCAACCCGAACTGCTCGACCGCGCAGATGGTCGTCGCGCTGAAGCCGCTCCATGACATCGCGACGATCAAGCGCATCGTGGTCGCGACCTATCAGTCGGTCTCGGGCGCCGGCAAGGCGGGGATGGACGAGCTGTTCGAGCAGAGCCGCAACATCTTCGTCGGCGACAGCGCCGAGGCGAAGAAGTTCACCAAGCAGATCGCCTTCAACGTGATCCCGCATATCGACAGCTTCCTCGACGACGGTTCGACCAAGGAAGAGTGGAAGATGGTGGTCGAGACCAAGAAGATCCTCGGCTCGAAGATCAAGGTCCATGCCACCTGCGTCCGCGTGCCGGTGTTCGTCGGCCATTCGGAAGCGATCAACATCGAGTTCGAGAACGAGATCACGGCCGAGCAGGCGCAGAAGATCCTGCGCGAGGCGCCGGGCGTTATGCTCGTCGACAAGCGCGAGGACGGCGGATACGTCACCCCGATCGAGTGCGTCGGCGAATATGCCACCTTCATCAGCCGCGTCCGCGAGGACCCGACCGTGGAGAACGGCCTCGCGCTCTGGTGCGTCAGCGACAATCTCCGCAAGGGCGCGGCGCTGAACGCGGTCCAGATCGCCGAACTCCTCGGCCGGCGGCACCTGCAAAAGGCAGCGTAAGGAAGTGCCCGTGCCCGTGCCGTTGCTGACGGTAAGCGGGCGTTTCTACCGGGCGATACTGGCAGCGCGAGCAGGCGACGTGCTCGCGCCGCCTGGCCCCCAAAGCGCCGGCCGGTATCACCGGCTCGGCCAGCCGGCGCTGTACATCACGGTCTCCGAGGAATGGGCGTATATCGCCATATCCGGCTATATGCGCGAAGATGGGCTAGCGCGCGTTAT
>JBDTXU010000658.1:0-2951 GCA_040006055.1 Sphingomonas bacterium
GTCATCGCGCCGGTGATGACGACCACCGGCAGCGCATCGTCCTTCGCCTTCATCGCCAGCAGCCAGGCGACCGTGACGATGAAGAAGGGTTTCAGGAATTCGGAAGGCTGGATCAGCGACACCCCGAAATTGAGCCAGCGTGTCGCGCCGTTCCGCTCGACCCCGAAGAAGGGCACGGCGATCAGCAGCACGACACAGGCCGCCGTCCCGATCAGCGCAAACCGCCGTGCCATCGCGATCGGCAGCATCGAGACGATGAACAGCACCGGCAGCGACACCCCGACCCAGGCGAGCTGCCACCAGAGATAGAAGAGCGCGGGGACATGATGCTTGTCGTCCGAATAGCGCGCCGCCGCAGCCGGCGAGGCTGCACCGACCGCGATCAGCCCGACCGCCATCAGCAGCAGGGCGAGCAGCAGCAGCAGCCGGTCGATATCCCAGAACCACATGCCGAGCGGCGAACGATCGCCGCGACCGCCCTTCCCCTTCATGCGGTTCCAGAGGGTCAAGGTGCCGGAGCGCGCCGCGTTCATGCCAGCGCCTCCACGGCGGCGCGAAAGCGGTCGCCGCGATCTTCGAAATCGCGGAACTGGTCGAACGACGCGCAGGCGGGCGAGAGCAGAACCGTGTCGCCGGCTTGCGCCTGCGCCGCGGCGCTCGTCACGGCGTCGGCAAGTGCGCCGCTCTCCTCGACTGGCATATGCGGCTTGAGAAGTGCGGCAAAGCGGGGCCCCGCCTCGCCGATCGTATAGGCGCGCGCGACATGGCTGAAATGCGGAGCGCAGGCGTCGAGATCGTCAGCCTTGGCCTTGCCGCCCAGAATCCAATGGATGCGCGGGAATGCCGCGAGCGCCGGCGCGGCGGATTCGGGGTTGGTCGCCTTGCTGTCATTGACGAAGGCGACGCCGCCGCGCGTGCGGACCAGCTCCATCCGGTGCGCCAGGCCCTTGAAGCTCTCGAGCCCGCGATCGATCGCCGCCTCGCCGACGCCGAGTGACTGACAGGCAGCGATGGCCGCGAGAGCGTTCTGCGCATTGTGCGGGCCCTGCAGGCTCGGCCAGCGCGACTGGTCCATGCACACGCCCGGCGCGATCTTGGTGAGATGCTCGCCCCGCGCCGACAGGCTGCGCGCGATCTGCCCCGAAGCCTCGTCGCCAATGCCGATGATCGCCGCATGGCCCGGCGACTGCATCGCGAACAGCCGCGCCTTGGACGCGGCATAGGCCTCGAACCCGTCATAGCGATCGAGATGATCGGGCGTGATGTTGAGCAGGATCGCCACTTCGCAATCAAGCGAGACAGTCAGGTCGATCTGGTAGCTCGACAGCTCGAGCACATAGACGCCGCCCGCGGGTAACGGCTCTTCGCCAAGGATCGGCTTGCCGATATTGCCACCGAGCCGCGCCGGCAGCCCGGCGGTTTCGAGGATATGGTGGATCAGCGCGGTCGTGGTCGACTTGCCGTTGGTGCCGGTGATGCCGACCAGTTTGTGCGGCGGAAGCGAGGCGCGCGCCTGGGCGAACAGCTCGATATCGCCGATGATCGGGACGTTCGCAGCCCGGGCCTTCGCCGCGACCGGATGGCGATTGATCGGCACACCGGGCGAAACGATCAGGCCATCGAAGCCGGTGAGATCGATCGTTTCGGGATCGGCGAGCGTAATCAATTCCGCCCCCGCTTCGCGAGGGAGAATTGCCTCCCGCTTCGCCGCATCCGAATCCCACGCGACCACCTCGGCCCCGCTCGCTGCCAGCGCGCGCACCGTCGCAGCACCGGAGCGCGCCAGCCCCAGCACAGCGAAGCGTTTGCCGCGCCAGAAGGGGCTGGTGATCACCTGAGCTTGAGGGTCGACAGCCCCGCCAGTGCGAGCACCAGCGCGATGATCCAGAAACGGATCACGACTGTCGGCTCGCTCCAGCCGAGCTGTTCGAAATGATGGTGGATCGGCGCCATCTTGAACACGCGCTTGCCGGTGCGCTTGTAGAAGAAAACCTGGATAATCACCGAAAGCGCCTCGATCACGAACAGGCCTCCGATGATCCCGAGCACGATCTCGTGATGCGCGACGACCGCGATCGCGCCGAGCGCGCCGCCAAGCGCGAGGCTGCCGGTATCACCCATGAAAACCGCCGCGGGCGGCGCATTGAACCACAAAAAGGCCAACCCGGCCCCGACCATCCCGCCACAGAAGATCGCCAGCTCGCCCGCGCGCGGCACATGCGGAATGCCGAGATAGGCAGCGAACTTCGCGTTGCCAGCAAGATAGACGATGACCATGAAGGCGACCGCGGCAATGATGACCGGCATCGTCGCGAGACCGTCCAGCCCGTCGGTCAGGTTCACCGCATTGCCGAACGCGACGATCGTGAAGGCGGCGAACAGGATGTAGAAATAGCCCAGATCGATCGAGAACCGGTTGGTGAAGGGCAGATAGAGATGCGTGCCGTTCTGGTGGATGATGATCGCGCTCGCGATCGCCGCGATCACGAACTCGCCGAGGAGTCGCGCGCGCCCCGACACGCCCGCGGTGCTGGCTTTGCGGACCTTGTCGTAATCGTCGAGGAAGCCGATCACGCCGAAGCCGAGCGTCACGAAGGCGCAGGCCCAGACGAACGGATTCGACAGGTCCATCCACAGCAGGACTGATCCACTCAGCGAGGTCAGGATCATCAGCCCGCCCATTGTCGGCGTGCCGCGCTTGGAGAGGTGGGTCTGCGGTCCGTCGCTGCGGATCGGCTGGCCCTTGCCCTGCCGTACCCGCAACCAGCCGATGAAACGCGGTCCGATGATGAGGCCGACGACCAACGATGTGGCGACCGCACCGCCCGTGCGGACGCTCTGGTAGCGGAAGAGATTCAACACCCCCGGGAAGCCAAGAAGACCCGCGATCCAGTAAAGCATTATGTTATCCCGTCCGTCAGGCCGGCGACCAGTTTCGCCAACCCAACTCC
>JBDTXU010000659.1:0-7911 GCA_040006055.1 Sphingomonas bacterium
ATTCGACGATGATGATGATCGTCTGATGGATGATATAGAAGGGGAAGACAGCCTCGGTCAGCATTGGCCGCCAGGCATGGTCGCGGTTCCAGAAGCGCTCGGCGATGCCGATCAGGGCCGCGATGCTCGGCCAGCCCTGCATCTGGCGTCCGACCTGAAAGAGCTCGCCGATCGGCTTGGTCGGTATCGCGAAGCCCGGATAGGCAATCTCGACCGACGCCACGATCAGATAGCCGACGACCGCGATCAAGGCTGATAGCTGCCAGAACCGCGCGAACCCCGCCATCGCTGGCCTGGAGCCGGCAAGGCCGAAGCCGAACAGGAAGGCTGCGAAATAGGTCAGGTGCGCAATGCCGTCATGGAACAGGTCATGCGTGTCCTCGCCGCGCCGGAAAAGGAACAGGTTGAACACCAGCAGCCAGACGACCGGCACCCACAGCACGCGCAGGCCGGCAAAGACCCGATCGAACACAGCTTGCGCCCCGCTCATGCGCGGCAGCGCGAGCAGCACCGCGAGGACAAGCGTATAGGCCCACAGATAGACGACGAACCACAGATGGTTCCAGGTCGGCAGGATGACACCATCGAGCGCGCCGAAGCGGAAATAGTCGCGCGTGAAGAACCAGGCGAAGCTCTGAGTATAGCCGTGCTTGACGGTCAGCTCGACCCAGCTTTGCGGCGGCACGATCACCGCCATGCCGAACAGGAGCGGCAGGAGCAGGCGCGCGTTGCGATTGCCGAGAAAGGCGCGAACGCTCGCCGATTTGGCGAACAAGGCACGGCTGGCATAGCCCGAGACCACGAACAGCAATGTCAGCCGCCACGCATTGGTCAGCAGCATCGGCACCGCGACCCAGTCGGCTGGATGCGCCGTCTTCACATGGAAACCCCAGGGCACGAAGACCATGCCGATATGATAGAAGATCAGCAGGGCGAACGCCCCGATCCGCAGCCAGTCCATTCCGTAATGTCGGTCCATTGCTCGCCTCCATGTTCGATCGGAGACGGCTAGCGAGCGGCGCACAGGCCCGGTATCGGGATGGGGCGGGAGGCGGCACCACAGGGACGATGACGACGAGCATGGGGACGAGCGGCGGCGGAGACGGGATGAGCGGTGCGCAGCGCCGGCTCGCGCTTGCGCTCTGTGCCGGCTTCGTGCTGACCCTGGCCGCGGTCATGCTGGCTGACGTCGAATCGACCCTGAGCGACTTCGCGGTCGCCGGCATCCAGGAGACCCGGACTCATGTCTGGCTCTGGGAAAGCACCAGCATCCTCGCCTGGCTGACGACGGCGCCGGTGATCTGGTGGCTGGTCAAGCATGTCGGCCCGCCGCGCGTCTCCTGGCCGGTCGCGGTTGGGCTGATCCTCCTCGCCAGCGTGCCGCTGTCGCTCTGGCATGTCGGCCTGATGGTCGGGCTCCGGAAGCTCTATTATGCGGCGGAGGGAAGCCACTATCAGTTCTTCAGCAAAGCGTCGGATCGCCTGCTCTACGAATATCGCAAGGACCTGGCATCCTATCTCCAGTTCCTCGGCTTCGCCGCGGTCAGCCGCTGGCTGGTAACGCGGGCCGCCACGCCCCAGCGTGCCCCGGAGCCGTCGCCCGTCCTGACCGTCGCCGACGGGGCGGTGACTCATCAGGTCCCGGTCGACCAGATCGCCCATGTCACCGCCGCCGGCAATTATGTGGAGATCGCCTGGGCTCCCCGCACATTGCTGCACCGCGCGACTCTGGCAGGTGTCGCGCAGGAACTGGGCGCCGGCTTCGTCCAGATCCATCGCAGCCGCCTTGTCCGCCGCGCCGCGATCCGCCGGATCGAAACCGACCGTAGCGGCGACTTCACCGTGGTGCTCGAGGACGGGACCGAGCTCAAGGGAAGCAGGCGGTATCGGGAATCGGTGCAGGGCTGAGCGCAGCGCTTTCGCCCGCTCATGCGGGGCGCTATATGGGCCCCGAACTCGAAAGGTTATCTCATGTCCGTTCGCCCCTGGCGCGATATCACCCGTCGTCAAAGCCGCCAGATCATGGTCGGCAATGTGCCTGTCGGCGGCGATGCGCCGGTCACCGTGCAGACGATGACCAACACGCTGACCTCTGACGCAAAGGCGACGATCGACCAGATCCGCCGCTGCGAGGATGCCGGCGTCGACATCATCCGCGTCTCCTGCCCCGATGTGGAGAGCACTGCGGCGCTCCGCCAGATCGTCCGCGCCAGCCGCGTGCCGATCGTCGCCGACATCCATTTCCACTATAAGCGCGCGCTCGAAGCCGCTGATGCGGGCGCTGCCTGCCTACGCATCAACCCGGGCAATATCGGCTCTGCCGAGCGCGTGAAGGAAGTGATCAACGCAGCCAAGGCCAATGGCTGCGCAATCCGGATCGGCGTCAATGCCGGCAGCCTGGAGAAGGATCTGCTCGAAAAATATGGCGAGCCCTGCCCCGAGGCACTGGTCGAAAGCGCGCTCGACCATATCCGCATCCTGCAGGATCATGATTTCCACGAGTTCAAGGTCGCGGTGAAGGCATCCGACCTGTTCCTCGCCGTCGCCGCCTATCAACAGCTCGCCGAAGTGGTCGATTGCCCGCTGCATCTCGGTATAACCGAGGCGGGCGGGTTCGTGGGCGGCACGGTCAAGTCGGCGATCGGCATCGGCTCTTTGCTCTGGTACGGCATCGGCGACACGATCCGCGTCTCGCTCTCGGCCGAGCCCGAGGAGGAAGTGCGGGTCGGCTTCGAGATCCTCAAAAGCCTCGGCATCCGCAACCGCGGCGTCCGCGTGGTCTCCTGCCCGAGCTGCGCGCGCCAGGGCTTCGACGTGATCCGCACCGTTCAGGCGCTTGAGGAGCGGCTCCAGCATATCCGCACCCCGATGTCGCTGTCGGTGCTCGGTTGCGTCGTCAACGGTCCCGGCGAAGCGCGAGAGACAGATATCGGCCTTACCGGCGGCGGCAACGGCAAGCATATGGTCTATCTGTCGGGCGTCACCGATCACACGGTACAGAGCGAGGACATGATCGAGCACATCGTCAAGCTGGTCGAAGCCAAGGCGGCCGAGATCGACGCGGCGGACGAGGCACGCGCCGCCGCCTGAGGCGGCCTTATCGGGGGACAGGATATGGGCAAGGCGGATGCGCTCGATCGGGTGGTGCAGCTGCTGATTGCGCTCGCCGCGCTGGCGGCGCTTGCCAATGGGCTGTTCATGCTCGTCAACCCACTCGCCTGGTATGGTTTCCTGCCAACGGTGCGCTTCACTGGCCCGTATAACGCCCATTTCGTCCGCGATATCGGTGCCGCCTATCTCGCCTCCGGGCTGATGCTCGGCTGGGCATCGCGCGATTTGAGGGGACGCTGGCTCGGTGCCGCTACGGGCGGCCTGTGGCTGGCCGTGCATGCCGGCATCCATATCTACGAAGTCAGCGTCGGCATATGCGGGGCTGGCATCTTCTGGAGCGACGCCCCGGGCGTGATCGGACCACCGCTGTTGATCGCGGTCGCGCTTGGCGTGCTGATCGCGCGCAGCCGCATTACGCCTGCGGGTTTGCCCCGCGCGATCATCCTGCCGGTGCTTACCAAGATGGGGGATGGCGACTACATCGCGGAGCTCGCGCATGCGCCGGGTCATGCCTTCGACCGCTTCCTCGGCTTCATGCCCGCCTCCTCCCACCGCCATGAAGCGCCACCCAGCCTGTTCCACGCGGCGCGGATCGGGGCGGTGCTGGCCGAGGATTGCGGTGCCTGCGCGATGATCGCCGCGCGCGGGGCGCTCGCGGATGGTGTCGACCGCGAGACGGTGAATGTGCTGCTCGCCGGGGCCGCTCAAGGCGATCTCGGCACTGCCTTTCGCTTCGGTCAGGCGATCGCAACCCAGTCTGTGGAAGCGGCGGCTTTGGGCGACGCCATCGAGGCAGCGCAGAGCCGCGTGGCGCGCCTCGAGCTGGCGATGACCGCGGCGCTGGTGCGCGGCTATCCGGGTCTCAAGCGCGGCATGGGCTATGCGCAAAGCTGCGCTCTGACCAGGCTTCAGGTCTAACGCGGCCGAGCTCTTTAAGACCTTCTTCGCCATACCTGTTATGGCCGGTCTAAGCGGTACTCCGCTAAAGTGGTGCGCATGAAGGTCGCGTTCACTCTGGTCGTCGTGGCAGGTATCGCCATCGGGCTTGCCATTCCCGTGGCGAAAAGCCCGGCGCCTACCGCTGCCGCTCTGGCCGCCCCGGCCTCGGCCCCGGCCCCGGCCCCGGCCCCCGTCGAGGACGTACCCGTCGATACCGTGCTCGATCGCTCCGATCGCGGGCACTTCCTCGCGGTTGCCGATGTGAATGGCGAGCCGATCCGCTTCGTAGTCGACACCGGCGCCGACATGGTCGCGCTGACGGAGGAGGACGCCCGGCGCGCGCATGTGGATTTCGATCCCAATCAGTACCAGGTCGTGGGCAAGGGCGCCGGAGGGCCGGTGCGCGGCCAGGAAGTCCGGATCGGCAAGATCGTGCTCGACGGCAAGCGGGCGACCGATGTCTATGGTGTGGTGCTCGAGGGCGCCGATATGTCGCTGCTCGGCCATTCCTATCTGCGCCACATCAGTGATGTGCAGATCAAGGGCGACAAGATGATCCTGCACTGAGCTTGCACGGGCCCGCGCGCTCCGCGTGACCTTGCCGCCCCGCCGGGCTATCGGGCGCTGATGAAAAGCCCGAATGCCCTTGCCGCCTTCGCCGTCGCCACGCTCGGCATCGCCGTGTTCTCGGCGATGGACGCGGTGATGAAGGGCCTGAGCCTCGCGCTCGGTGCCTATAACGCCCTGGTGTGGCGGAGCTTCGCCGGTGTCGCGATCAGCGGCCTGCTGTTCCTGGCGACGCGCACTGCCTGGCCGGCGCGATCGGTGATGCGGGTCCATCTGATTCGCGGCTCGGTCTCGGCGGTGATGGCGATCGCCTTTTTCTGGGGGCTGGCGCGGGTGCCGATGGCGCAGGCGGTGGCGCTCACCTTCATCGCGCCGTTGATCGCGCTGTTCCTCGCGGCGGTGCTGCTCAAGGAACATGTCGGTCGGACCGCGATCATCGCCTCGCTGCTCGCGATCGTCGGTGTGGGCGTCATCCTCATCGGTCAGGCCCGCGCCGAGATGGGCGCGGAGGCGTTTCACGGTACGCTCGCCATCCTCCTGTCCGCCGTCTGCTATGCGTATAATATCGTGCTGATGCGGCAGCAGGCGCAGGTGGCGGGGCCGATCGAGATCGCCTTCTTCCAGAGCCTGATCGTCGCCACTCTGTTCTCGCTCGCGCTGCCGCTGTTTGGCGCGTTGCCCGCTCTGGTGCATCTGCCGGCGATCATCGGCTCCGCCGCGCTCGCGACGGTTTCGCTGCTGTTGCTGTCCTGGGCCTATGCCCGCGGCCAGGCCAGCTATCTCGCGCCCACTGAATATACCTCGTTCCTCTGGGCGGCCCTGTTCGGCTTCCTCGTGTTCGGCGAGACGGTGTCGCCTTTCACGCTGGCGGGCGCTGCGTTGATCATTACAGGGTGCGTGATCGCCGCGCGCGGGCGCGGCCAGATATCCGATGTGGAGGCGGCGATATGAGTCTGGTCCTGCGGTTCGCGACTCCCGAGGATGTCGCGACCATCCTGCGCTTCGTGCGCGAGCTCGCCGAGTTCGAGCGCGAGGCCGACAAGGTCGTCGCGACCGAGGCGCTGCTGCACGAGGCGATGTTCGGCGAGCGGCCCGTCGCCGAGGCAGTGATGGCGGAACGCGACGGCGAGCCGCTCGGCATGGCGCTCTTCTTCCACAATTTCTCGACCTGGACCGGCTGGCGCGGCCTGTACCTGGAGGATCTGTACGTTACGCCGGCCGCGCGCGGATCGGGTGTCGGCAAGGCGCTGCTCAGCCACCTCGCGGCGATCGCGGTCGATCGCGGCTGCACGCGGTTGGAATGGGCGGTGCTCAACTGGAACCAGAAGGCGATCGATTTCTACAAGGCGATGGGCGCCGAGCCGATGGACGAATGGATCGTCAACCGCGTCTCGGGCGATGCGCTCACCAGGCTGGCGGGGCGCGATTAATGGCATGGCTGCTGCTCGCCATCGGCGGGCTGTTCGAGGTCGGCTTCACCACCTGCCTTCGCCATGTCGAGGGCTTTCGCAACATCCCCTGGACGCTCGGCTTCCTCGCCGCAGTCGTGCTGTCGTTGTGGCTGCTCGAGATCGCATCGCGTTCGATCCCTATGGGCACAGCCTATATCGTCTGGGGCGGGATCGGCGCGCTGGGGACGGTGATCGTGGGGATCGCCTGGTATGGTGAGGCGGCGAGCCTGCCGCGCTTGTTGCTGATGCTCGGGGTGATTGCCTGCATTGCCGGCCTCAAGCTCACCACGCAAAGCTAGGGAGAAGACAGGGTGGCGTTCGATCAGGGGCTTGTCGACTGGATCACCGAAGCGATGGAGCCGGTCGGCATCGTCACGATGCGCAAAATGATGGGCGGGGCGACGCTCTATTGCGATGGCACGATCTTCGCGATTGTTGCTGACGACAGTGTCTGGTTCAAATCCGATGCGGTCAGCGATGCCGAATGGGACGCCGCCGATTGCCCGCGTTTCACCTATGCGATGAGTGAGGGTCGGGTTGAATCAATGAACTACCGCCGCGCGCCGGACGATGTTTACGACGATGCCGACGAGCTCAGGCGCTGGGCGCTGCTTGGTCTGGCTGCGGGGCAGCGGGCGCCGGTGAAAAAAGCGAAGGCGCGAAAGAAGCCGTAAGCGCCGCGAGCAGCAGTGCGACCCAAGCGACCAGAAACCCTTTCATCATCCAGTCGCTCACCGTGAACAAGGTCAATATCGCGAAGAATCCTCCACCGAATATCGCGCTTCCGAAGACGCGGCGTATCCATGATTTTGTCCATTTGGTTCCGACAAGTGCGCCGATTTGAATCGTGCCCAAAGCGAGCAGGGCGAACTTGACGCGCACCGCCCACCACAGGGCGCCCAGCAAAGCCGGCGTGCCGGGCAGGTGATCGAGGATGGCGTTGAGCAGAAAGCCCTCGATCTCGTCGCTGATCGCGGCGACGAGGAACATGGTGATCAGGGCCCTCTTCACTCGGCCCCGCGCGCCGACGGCGATCGCGGCGAGGATCAGAAAGCCGGTATAGCTTGGGATGAAGCCAAGCCCGTCGAGCAACAGGCCGGTCTTCTGCGCCGCGACGAACATCGAAGTGCACGGCTCGCTCCCGAACATCGCCGCGATGTCGCCGGTGGTGCGAGCGAACTCGAAGGCCATGATCGGCGCGAGCCCGCCGGTCGGCCCGCACGCGATCAGGCCGGGGATGCGGCCGAACAGCCCGGAGCAGGTGAAGGCGATAATCCCTATCGCCGCACACCATCTCCAGGCTGTTCGCATCGTCATTCCGGCTTGTGAGCCTTGGCCGCCTCGATCGCCGCGATGACGATCTGCCTGGCTTCCTCGGCATCGCCCCATCTGCCGATCCGGACCCATTTCTCGGGCTCGAGATCCTTGTAGTGGGTGAAGAAATGCTCGATCTGCGCAAGCACGATTGAGGGCAAATCCGATCGCTCGCCGACATCGGTGTAATAAGGGAAGGTCGTGTCGACCGGCACGGTGATGAGCTTCTCGTCGCCGCCGGCCTCGTCCTCGAGCTTGAGCACGGCGATCGGCCGGACGCGCACGACGCAGCCCGGAATGAAGGGCGAGCGGGCGATCACCAACGCATCGAGCGCATCGCCGTCGGGCGAAAGCGTGTGCGGGATGAAGCCGTAATTTGCCGGATACCGCATTGGCGTGTGGAGGATGCGGTCCACGAAAAGGGCGCCGGATTTCTTGTCGAATTCGTACTTCACCGGCTCGCCGCCGACCGGAACCTCGATGATGACGTTGAGGCTGTTCGGCGGATCATCGCCGACGGGAATCATGT
>JBDTXU010000660.1:0-3846 GCA_040006055.1 Sphingomonas bacterium
TCGAAAGCTTCGCCAAGCCGGAGAATCTGTCCGGCACGCCCGAGCAGTTCCACGCGAATCTGCGCAGGCGCCTGACGAATTTCCAGCCTGACCGGGATTGTCGCCCGAACTTGATGTGATGCGGCAGGCTGCGGAATCGTGACGGCTGGCTATCGCCGCCAGTGGGCGGCGATAGCGATTGCGGCGCCAATCGCGATCGGCAAGATGAGGACGAGGCAGGCCAAGCCGCCACCGCCCTGAGAAAGCAAAATCGTTGCGGGCCCGATTCTGGTCGGATCGACGCCAGTTTCACCTGAGATGGCTTGCGCGAAACGAGGCCACACATCCTCCGATTCGCGCTGTTCCGGAGGGAGCGCTGACAGCAGGGCCGAATACACATCTCCAACTGTGGACCAGCCAGCTGCGCCGCTAACATCGAGGAGCACGCCGAACGCCTGTTCTACCTCCTCGATCGCGGCGACCTCGTCGCCATCGCCACCCAGGTCGAGGCTCTCCAATATCGGTTCGACTTGGCTATCCATGCTTCATGATAAATCGAGCGGGTGCCGCTGCCAATTTCTCGCGGTCGGCGTCGCTGCCCGTGCGACCAGGTCCTCCGGGCCACCTTGCAGGAGAAGGTCAGCCGGCCGCAGCGAGCGCGGCACGCGCGGCATCGGCCAGGAAGCGCGACCGGTTCGACGCCACGCGATCGATTCTTGCGAGTAAGCCCTCATCAATCGAGACCTGAACACGCACGGCGCGGCCAGGCCGTTCGCCGCGCACCAGGATACGCGCGGCTTCATCGACGTCATAACTGTGCTCAAGCGCGTCGAGTGCGCTGGGCGCTGGAACCGCGTCGCCATGCTCGATCGAGACTGCGAGACGCCCGCTCAACGCTTCCTCCGCGCCGAGCGCCGCCTCCTGCATGGTCGCCCCAGCCGACACGCAGCCGGGAAGATCGGGGAAAAAGACCCCGAAACCTTCGGGGCCTCGTTCGATGATTGCCGGATAATAGACGGTTGCCATTGTGTATAAGATACACAAGGCGGCCGCGTGGTCGAGTGCTATTCCGCAAAACCACGCGATGGATTACGGGTCTAATATTGAGTGGGTACGACGCCGAACGCGGTGGGGATACAGACATGGTCGAATTTGAGCGGGCTGAGCGCCTGTCATTGAGAGCGCATCCCGAACTAACCGAGAAGTGGGTGCAGGACCTGATCGCTGACGACCCAAGTATTCTTGGCCTTGGTGATTTGGAGCTTCGCCAGAAGGAGCGCATCCAACCCCGCGCCGGCCGGCTCGACCTTCTACTGCAAGACCCTGACACAAAGCGGCGCTACGAGGTTGAACTCCAGCTCGGCGGCACGGACGAGACGCATATCATTCGCACCATCGAATATTGGGACATCGAGCGAAAGCGATATCCCCAATACGACCACTGCGCGGTGCTCATAGCCGAGGACATCACCAGCCGTTTCCTCAACGTGATCGCCTTGTTCAATGGCACGATCCCGCTGATTGCGCTGCAAATGCAGGCGCTCAAAGTCGCAGGCAAGATCACCATTATTTTCACTCGAGTCATGGACGAGATGACGCGGGGCTTGGTCGATGAGGACGAGGAGGCGGAGGCATTTCCTGCGGATCGCGGTTACTGGGAGGGGAAAGGCTCGAAGGCGACGCTCGCGCTCGTCGACCAATGCCTCAAGACAATCCAGGAATTGGACCCATCAATCGACCTGAAATACAACAAGCACTATATCGGGCTCGGGCGCGATGGTCTGCCATACAACTTTGTGTCGTTCCGGCCGAAGAAGGCGACGCTCACGATGGAATTCAAGATTCCCCAGAGCGATGATGTGGACTCCATCATCGAACAGGCCGGGCTAGACAAATTAGAGTACAACGCGAGGTGGAACCTCTATCGGCTCCGTCTGACCCCGATCGACGTGAAGGCTAAATCCGATGTGTTGGCACAGCTGATGAGGCTCGCTCACGATCGTAAAGCTGCGTAAAATAGTTATCGCCCGCAGTTCACCCGCGGCAAGGCTTTACAGCCCCGGTCTTTCAATCGCGTCGCGACTCCGACGCAGCCACGGAGGCAGAAGCCGCGTGCGGATCGGAAATGTGCCGTCGGGCGTCGCGACGTCGAGGGTCCGGCGGCTGAACTGCCAATAGATCATCACGCTCAGCGCAGCGGCATAGAAGCACCAGACCGACGCGAAGGCATAGGCCTTGACCAGTTCCACGACCGACAGTCCGATGACGTTCAGCACGCCGTACACCCTGACGACGCGGTGCGACGATAGGATCAGCGCGCCGCAGGTGGCGAGGATGAACAGCAGGGATACGGGCAGGCTGGCGGTCAGCGGATTGCGATAGGCGACTGAATGATGCTCGATAAAGACACGGCTCGGATAGAAGATCAGCCCGGTGGCGTCCCACAGGCACACGAACGCGCCGATGCCGGTCAGGCCGAGAATGACGGCACGACGCCAGCCGGGCGGCTCCATCAGCGCGACCGCCAATGGCATCAGAAAGGGTAGGATTCCCTGAGCATAGAGCGTGAACAGGAAGGCGAAATGATCAAGCCCGATCTTCCCGATGTGCCCGTTGAGGCCAAGCCAGACCATGCCTTCCGCGAATTGGTGGACGGCGAACAGCATCGGCACTGAGGCGAAGAGCAGCGACCGAGGTTCGCGGACATGGCGGAGCGTCGCCACGCCGATCGTTCCGAGCACGCCCGCGGCGACGAAACTTGCGGTGGCCGAAAAACACATAGGGGTCTCCCGGCCAGGCAGTGGCGCGATCCTTTGTGCAATGCTTCCGGCCGCATGGCCAGCAATCTTGGGGATAATGAGCGCCGCGCTGACCTTTGGTGAACTTGATTCAACAGGTGCTCAAACCGGCGCAATAGCGGCAGCAGGGGCGACTATCGTCTCGCCGCTCTTTCACATGACCGAAAAATTGGGCGATTCGCTGGTCGCCATTCGCGTCGGTACGGCCGAGCTGGCTGTTCCTGGCTGTTAGCTGGCTGTTCGGTGGTCGAAGCTGGCTGTTATGCTGGCTGTTATTTCCAACAGAAGAACATGTCATACCTAGCTGTAAAACAACAATATAGTGTCAAATTGCGCTAAAATTAACAGCCAGCAAAAAATAAAACCTGAAAAACAGCCAGGAACAGCCAGCTTTTTCCCGCTACTCGCCGAGCTTCGCCACCAGGCCGGCCATCTCGTACACCGTCGCCTGCGAATCCAGCGACAGCCCGCGCGCGCTTGCCGCCAGCGATCGGGCTGCATCATAACTGTCGAGCGCAGTCCGCAGCCTTTCCCCCTGACGGGCCGGCGCGGCGGCGGCGATGAAGGCGGGCGCGCGGTCGAGGAACGCTTCGTAGCGCGGCTGCGCTGCCTTTGGGGCGAGCAGCTTGGCGAGCTTCGATCGCCGCGCATTGCCGGGGTCGCCGTCACGAGCGATCGCCGCCATTGCCTCATCGAGCTTGGCGAGCTCCAGCCCGGCAAAGCCAAGCGCGCGGCCAGGCGACCCCTGCCCCGCCTTCGCCAGCGCCGCGATCTCGGCGGCGTCGCATTCGGGCAGCGCGTCGCGGAGCACGCCGCTCATCGCCGCATCATCGAGCGGATCGAACCGCAGCAGCCGGCAGCGCGACCTGATCGTCGGTAGCAGCCGCCCCGGCGCATGGCTGATCAGCAGGAAGATCGTTCCCGCCGGCGGCTCTTCGAGATTCTTGAGCAGGGCATTGGCGCCGCCCCGCTCAAGATCGTCGATCGCGTCGATCAGCACGACACGGCGCGACGACATTGAGGGCGTCGTCATGAACATCGGCTGGAGCGCTCGGACCTGCGCGATCGG
>JBDTXU010000661.1:0-2934 GCA_040006055.1 Sphingomonas bacterium
TCACCCGGGTGAGATACACGCCTGCCTCGCCGACCAGCCAGCGCCCGAGCTCGATAGCGAAGCGCGTGTCCTTCAGCGCGCCAGGTAGTGACGTCATGGCGTCGCCAAGGGCTGCGCCGACCGCTTTCACGTCGAGCGGGACTTCTCCGGGGAAATAGGGAATGCCAAAGCCGCCGCCGAGATTGACCAGACATGGCGCTGCGCCAACCTCGTCGGCCAGCCGCCCGGCGAGCGCGAGCGTCTCGGCCTGGGTCTCGATAATCGCGCCGGCATCCAGTGCCTGTGAGCCTGCGAAGATGTGGAAGCCTCTCCACTCGGCACCAGCAGCGATGATGCGCTTTGCCAAAGCTGCGGCACGATCGGCGTCGACGCCGAAGGGTGATGCCCTGCCCCCCATCCGCATGCCCGATCCGCGCAGCTCGATCTCGGGATTGACCCGGACCGCAAGCCGCGGCGTGACGCCAAGCCGCTCCGCCGCCAGCAGCGCGCGGCTCGCCTCTCCCGCGGATTCGAGATTGAGCGTCACGCCCGCCGAGATTGCCGCCTCGATCTCATCGTCGCGCTTGCCCGGTCCGGCAAAGCTGATCGTCGCGCCTGGCTTCGCAGGCAGCGCGAGGGCCATCTCGCCCTTGGAGGCGATATCGAGGCCGTCGACCAGAGGGGCGATCGCGGCAATCAGCGGAGCGAAGGGGTTGGCCTTGATCGCATAATGGAGGTCGAGCCCGGCCGGCATCGCCTTTCGGAACAGCGAGATACGGCTCGCCACCATGCCGAAATCATAGACGAACAAGGGCGTATTACCCGCCGCTGATACCCATTCTTCCGCGTTTTTTCCGTCGATTACCAGTGGTTCCTTGCTGAGAAACTCAGCTGGTATTGCGCCCATTGGCTTCATGACGTCATCTCCACCTTCAGGGCTGCGCGGTCGAGCTTGCCGTTGGCATTTCTCGGCAGGTCGGCCCTCCACGCATAACGGGCAGGCTGCATGAAGCTCGGCAAATCCCGCCGTAGCCGCTCGCGCAACCGGGCCTCGGCGTCCGCGTCATCACCGCTCGCCCGTGCGACCACGACAATCGCCTGACCGAGCCGGGCATCCGCTACGCCAATCGCCACCGCCTCCAACGCTTCGCCCCCAGCCAGCACCGCTTCTTCGATCTCGGTGGGGCTGATCCGATTGCCGGCGCTCTTGATCATCTCGTCGTCGCGCCCGACGAAGCGGAACAGCCCGTCCTCGCCTTCCACGACGGTATCGCCCGACCAAACGGCCATGCCGTCATGAGACGCCCAGGCAGGCGCAGGCCGGAAGCGTTGCGCAGTGAGCTCTTCATCGCGCCAATAGCCCTGGGCCACCAGCGGACCGGCGTGCACTAGCTCGCCAGGCTCGCCGGGCAGTGCCAGCGAGCCATCCGCGCGCACCGCCATCACTTCGGCAAAGGGGATGGCACGCCCGATCGATTCCGGGTGCGCGTCAACCAGCGCCGGCGCGAGATAGGTGGAACGAAACGCCTCGGTGAGGCCGTACATCGGATACAGGTCGGCCGAGGGGAAGCGCGCACGCAAGGCCCTGATCATCGTCGAAGTCAGCGCACCGCCAGAGTTGGTAAGCCGTTTTAGGCGCGAGGCCGTTTCGGCAGGCCAGTTCGCCTCGAGCAGCTGAACCCAAAGCGGCGGCACCCCGGCCAGCGTCGTCGCTTCGACCCGGTCGACTGCCTTCACGACGTCACGCGCGGTCAGATAATCGAGCGGCGCCACGCTCGCGCCCGCTGCCCAGGTCGAGAAGAGCTGGTTCTGGCCGTAGTCGAAGCTGAGTGGCAGCACGCCGAGGACGCGGTCGGCCGGCTCGAGCTTGAGATAATGCGCAACCGAGATCGCGCCGAGCCAGAGGTTGGCATGGGAGAGCATCACGCCCTTGGGCCGACCCGTTGACCCCGAGGTGTAGAGGATCGCCGCCAGTGCATCGGGATCAGCCGAGGATGGCGGCACGACGTCGCCCGCGATGGCAATCTCGCCCTCAAGCACCGGCCGGCAACCCTCAGGCACGTCACCAGCCGCGAGCGAGGCGATGCGTGCCTCCTGCGTCACCAGCAGCACCGCGCCGCTGTCAGCGAGGATATGGGCTACCTGGGCACGCTTGAGCACTGGGTTTACTGGGACATGGACGAACCCAACCCGTGGCGCAGCCATCGGTAGCACGCAGGCGAGGCGGGTCTTGGGGAGCCAGCTCGCCACCCGCGACCCCGGTTCCAGCCCCTGCGCCGCCAGCCATGCCGCCACGACGCCAGTGAGCCGTTCGAGGGCGGCGAAGTCCAGCACACCCGCCCGATCGATCAGAGCCACATCAGTCGCCGCGCCGCGCAGCGGCAAAGCGTCAATCGGATGCGGGACGGGGTCGAGCGGAATCATGCCCCTTGATACGCATCGGGGAGGCGCTGTGAAGGGCGGCTTTCGGCAGAGCGCTGGTTTCCATGTGGCGCAGCGCCGGGCGATGATTACTCGTAAAAGGCTCCGGCGTGGAGCAGGTCGGCGGCGTGGCGCCAGGGATTGGCCTGCGCGGCCGCACGTGAATCGGTCGCCCATGCCTCCATCGCCTCGAGAAAGCTGCCGAGCTTGGCGCTTTCCCATTCAAGCGCGCCCTCTGCGAAATCCGACCGCATCGCTGCCAGAAACGCAAGAAAGCTGGCCTGGTCCTTCACCTCATCCACGTCCATCGCTCGCCCCCGCCTTCTCGTTCGACCCGTGTCTCGTGGAGCGCATGTTTCACGCCAATCCACGACGAAATCGTTACAATGGGGAGGATTTCCGGCTTTTCGCGGGAATGCCCGGGCTGGGGGGGTGCATTGCCCGCCCTTGGCATCCCCCCGCCCATTCTCTAACGGGCGAACCATAATGGCATCTACTGGGGTCCGCGGTGCTTCCTGACGACATCAATGAAAT
>JBDTXU010000662.1:0-9887 GCA_040006055.1 Sphingomonas bacterium
GGACCTGGAGCGTGACCGGCCGGATGATGCCCGATCCCGCATACCAGCGCGACGATGGATCCGGATGGTTGACGCGGATGGCGATCACATTGTCGCCCGGCTGGAGCTTGCCCGTGAGGTCGACGGTGAAGGCGGTGTATCCATAATGATGCGTTGTGAGCTGGCGGCCGTTCAGCCAGATCGTGGCGTCCATATAGACAGCCTCGAACTTGAGCCGGACGATCTTTTGCGTTGCCGATGCGTCGAGTTTCAAATGGCGGCGGTACCAGCCGATGCCGCCCGACAGATAGCCGGAATCCTGCCCGGCGACCGCGGCCCGATCGAAGGGACCGGCGCCGTCGGCGCGATCCATGATCGACCAGTCATGCGGCACCGCCACCGGTTTCCAGTTGCGATCGTCGAGCGTCGGCGCTTCAGCACCCCCGACATCACCCCGGCTGAAAAGCCAGCCCTGCGACAAGCGCTGCTCTTCCGCCGCCGCGGGCATCGCAGCCGCGAGGAAAACGGTGGTCAGCGCAAACGTGAGCCGGGCCGGTTTGAGGAGACGAAGCATTGCCCCCGCCCCTGCCATGGCGACGTACAATCGGTCTTTGCGCGATGCGATGGATTGGGAAGATGTCCCGCCAACCAGCCCGCACGCCAATTGAGACCGGCGATCGCAAAACGAGCCCGAAGGAAATCGGCTACGGTCGGTCCTTGAATCGAGCGTCATGTGATCCTCACCTGCCCTTTTTTCTTTTGCGAGCCGGGTGCGCCCAGCCCTCGCCCGTCTCACGGTCGAAGAGCTCCAGATGGCTTAACCCAACTTAACGGTCGGATGCGCGCGAAAGGACCGCACGCTCCGGTAGTTGAGGGGACAACATATCGGACGATTTCGCGAGAGCAATCGCTGTCCCCGCCAGCGGGCGGGAATTGTTGCGAGCGGGGAAATAGCAAAGCGGGGCGGTCTTTTTGAGGGTGCGACGAACCGCCCGGGCGGCGCGCGGCCTCTGGCCCCCGTCTTCGAGCGAAATGCCCAAGGTCTGTGCGAGCGAGCAGTCGCGCGCGTCCTGCCGGGCGCCCCACTAACGATCACGACGCTTCGTACAGGCTCACTCCCACCCCCCGTGCCGCCGAATCGCTCGCGGAATATCCGGGTCTTTCCTTAAACGCGTGCGGCAGAGGACGTGCTTACCGCGGGGTTACGCGAGCCGTTGAAGGAATGTTCCGAAGCGGCCTCACAATTTGCAGAGCGGTCTCAGGCTTCGCAAACCGGCACATGCAGGCGGTTTTTCGATCGGATATTCAAGATTTCGGTAACGCTACCATAGACTTAGCCATGGACGAAACCTCGATTTTATGGCCTCTGAATATTTGTATGAAAAATACGATGAGCCGTACGCAGCGCGTGAAAGGTAAAAAAGGGAAACGAAGTGCCTCGAGCATGGCCAGTCCGCTTTCCGCGGCACTAGTGGCTGAAGGGGCGCCAATCGCGCCACTCGCGGCTTCCGTATTTTTTTGACAATAAATATCTGTTCGTATATGAAATTTAAGACCAGATTTAAAAAAGTCGGAGGGGAACAATAATGGCTAATTCGAATCGTTTGCGTCGCGTACTAGAAGCGGGGGTGTCGATCGCCGCGCTCTGCGTCATCACGCTGCCGGCCGTCGCCCAGACCGCGACCGCTACGGCTCCTGACAACGTAGGTCAGAGCTCTTCGCAAGAAGCTGCGGCGGGGACGGATCCCAAGCCCGCGGAAAAAGACATTATCGTCACCGGCGTGCGGGCCGCCTTGCAGTCGGCGCGGCAGCGCAAGAAGGACGCTGATACCCTTATCGAGTCGATCAGCGCGACCGACATCGGCGCGTTCCCGGACAAATCCGTCGCCGAGGCTCTTCAGCGCGTCCCGGGCATCACCGTTCAGCGTTTCGCGGTGAATACCGATACCGCTCACTTCTCGGCCGAGCCTTCGGGCGTCATCATCCGCGGCCTGCCGCAGGTCCGCAACGAGTTCAACGGTCGCGACACTTTCTCCGCCAACAGCAGCCGCGGACTGTCGTGGGGGGACGTTCCGGCTGAACTGCTCGGCGGCGTCGACATCTACAAGAACCAGACGGCCGACCTGATCGAGGGCGGCATTGCCGGCAGCGTCAACCTTCGCACGCGGGTTCCCTTCGATTCGAAGGGCCAGGTGTTCCAGCTCGGCGTCAAGGCCAATTACGGCGACATCGTGCAAAAGGTGTCGCCTGACCTCAGCGCCTTCTACAGCAACCGCTGGCAAACCGACCTTGGCGAGTTTGGCCTGATGGGCCATGTCGCCTACTCGCACGTCAAGACCGCGTCCCTTGGATTGCAGTCATATCGCGCCGGTATCTTCACCGGCGGGATGATCCCCGGCAGCGCCAATGTCACGAGCGATAATTTCGCCAAGGGGACCGTCGTGATCCCGACCGGGTTGAACCTGCTCAACGATCAGTATGATCGCAAACGGCTCGGCATCGCCGCCGCTGGGCAATGGAAAAGCAACGACGGCAAATGGCTGGCGACCCTGCAGTACATCCGCTCGAGCTACACAAACCAGATGTACGAACGCGGCACCGGTGTAACCTTATTCGGTTTTCCGGGAGGCTCGAACGCGAATTTTCGCTTCGCGCCGGGCGCTTCGGGCATTCCGGGTAAAGCTGCGGGCACGCCCGATTTCACCTTCGGCGACGACGCCTTCATGGATCACGGGACGTTCGTGCAGACCGGCGGCTGGTGGGGTGGTCAGGATGACGCCAACATGGCCCGGAACGCGGCCGGCCAGCCGATGATCCACAGCTGTTACGGATGGGGTGGACAGTCGGCGAGTTATTGCCCGGCAGGCTACGACGTGCACGGCGACGCCATCAACACGAATAGCCGATATTCAGAGAACAAGGACATGACCCAGGAAGTCGGGTTCAACCTCAAATGGGACGCAACGAGTAACCTGCATTTCCGTTTCGACGCGCAATATGTCGATTCCACGATCAAGTTCTTTGATGACGACATCAGCTTTACCTCCTACGCCAATGTCGAACTGAGCGGCCTCGGTACCCGGCCGCGCGTGGTGAGCATCCAGGCGCCAGCGAACATCGATCTGTCGCCAGGCGGTCTCTCCAACCCGAACAATTACGCGATCGGCGTTCTCGCGGACAACATACAGGACAGCAAGGGGCATGAGCTGGCTCTCCGCGCTGATGGCGAATGGAATGTGCCCGGCGACAGCTGGATAGACACGCTCAAGTTCGGTGCGCGCTTTTCAGACCGCGACCAGAGAACGCAAAACAGCGCCTATAACTGGAACAACGTTGCCAACAACTGGACTAATGGCTGCCAGTATCTGTACTATAACTTGGATTCGAAGCCGGGTAGCTGCGTAAATGGCGGGCAGACGACCAACTTCAACGGTTATCCTTCCGGCTTCTACTCGGTCGAGAAGTTCGGAAATCCCTTCTTCGGAGGAGGGGTCGGCAACGCCCCGTTCGTGCCGCTCGATTTTATGCGCAATCAGGGCATCAATCTCTTTTCCCGCGACAAGATTGGTGTCGGTACGTATCAACCGATCTGCGATCGCATAGGGAATCTTCCCGGCAGCTGCTTCCGCCCTGACGAGATCGCGACCATCTCGGAGGAGACGCATGCGGCCTATCTGATGGCCAAGTTCGGTGACAACGACCAGATCCATCTGGGCAGCGTCAGGATCCGCGGAAACATCGGTGTCCGCTTTGTCGAGACGCGCGAAAAGAGCGCCGGGTACACCTTGTATTCGACGCAATTGGCGTCCGATCCCGCGACGTCCTGCCCGTCGACTCCCCTCGTCCCGGGGGGGCTGACCGGCAATGCCACGTTGCCGGTTGCGATACCTGGCCAGGCGCCCCAAGTGCCCTTTAGTTCGATCTGCTATCTCTCGCCGGAGGATCAGAAGTTCCCCCTCGGCAATGCTGCGGGTACGCTGAACTCGGCAAATGTGACGCACCACAACTGGCTGCCGAGTTTCAACCTTCGGTTCGACTTCTCGCCAAAGTGGCTGTTGCGCTTTGCTGCATCAAAGGCCATGTCCCGGCCGGACATCGGCCTGCTGAAGAACTATCTGCGCGTTAGCCAAAATCTGGCGAGCACTTCTAATCCGGACGACTCCAGATGGGTCAAGGATGCTCAGGGCAAAATTATCGGTCAAAAACCCGAGTATCTTGCCGATGCAACCAACCCGTCCCTGAAGCCGACGACCGCATGGCAATTCGATTTGTCGCTGGAACATTATTTCGGCAATTCCGGGATGTTCAGCCTCGCTGTTTTCCACAAATCATTCCAGAACTACATCCAATACGGCTTTTTCAATACCGACCTGACGAACCAGGGCGTCACCAGGACGGTCAGGGTGCATGGGCCAGCCAACGGCAAGGGTGCGAAGATCGATGGCATCGAAGTAGCGTACAACCGCTTCTTCGACTTTCTGCCGAAGCCCTTCGACGGCCTCGGCATACAGACGAACTACACCTATGTGAAAAATACCGGCGTGCCGAACGCGAATCTGGCGACGCAATTCCCGATCAGCGGGGCCGGGATTACCCCTGCCCTCGACCCGGGATCGCTCGAGGGCCTGTCCAAGCACTCGTTCAACATCGTCGGAGTCTATGAGCGGCAGAATTTCCCGGTCTCGCTGAGGCTCGCCTATAACTGGCGGTCGAAATATCTGGTTACGGTCGCTGACTGCTGTGTCGGGCTACCAGTCTGGCAGGCGGCCTCCGGCTATCTTGACGGGTCAATCCGGCTCAACCTCAACAAACAATTCGAGGTGAGCCTGGAGGGCAGTAACCTGCTCAACACTCAGACGGTGACCTTGCAACAGCTGGCCGACCCAAGCAGCCCAGAGAAAAAGATGATCCTGATGCAGAACTCCTGGTTCAGGCAGGATCGGCGGTTCACTCTCGGCGTCCGCTGGAAGCTGGGAGGCTAAGCAGACGCTGCGGAGAAGAGAGGGGCGTCGCTGTTGTCGGCGGCGCCCCTCGCTTGTAAGCGTGGCCTGCCATGCGTGTATCGGCCGGCCGGCCGTTGTGGACGGAGCTTAAAGGGTGAGCGAACCGCTCGATATCGTGATCCTCGGCGGCGGCACCGCCGGATGGATGGCGGCAACCGCGCTCGTATCGCTCATCCCGTCAAGCCGTTGTCGGGTACGGCTCGTCGAATCGGAGGAGATCGGAATCGTAGGCGTCGGCGAAGCGACGTTTCCGGAAATCAAGAACTTCAATGATGCGATCGGTATCGACGAAGCCGAGATGATGCGGGCCACCAAGGCCGCATTCAAGCTCGGCATCGAGTTCGTCGACTGGGGCTTCAAGGGCTCCCGCTACATCCATCCCTTCGGGGTCCATGGCCCGGCCAATATGGACCACATCTTTCACCATCGCTGGTTGCGCGCGCTGCACCACGGCTGGAAGTCGGACATTCAGGATTATTCGTTCGCCCTTCAGGCTGCGCGGAATTGCCGTTTCGGCTTCCCGGAGACGAGCCGGCCGACGATCAATTCGACGTTTACTTACGCATACCATTTCGACGCCCGTCTCTATTCGCTTTATATGCGCAGTGTTGCCGAGCAACGCGGGGCAATTCGAACGGAAGGCAAGGTACGAGAGGTTATCCAGCATCCCGAAACGGGCGACATCCAGTCGCTCCTGCTCGAATCCGGCGAGACGATCTCTGGCGATCTGTTCATCGATTGCTCGGGCTTCCGTTCGCTCCTGCTCGGCAAGACGCTCGGCGTTAAATGGGAGGATTGGTCGAAGTGGCTTCCCTGCGACCGCGCCCTCGCCGTGCCGAGCGAACGCGACGAGCTTTCACCCTATACGCGCTCGACAGCGATGGAGGCTGGCTGGCGCTGGCGAATCCCGCTGCAACACCGCACCGGCAACGGATATGTGTTTTCAAGCAGCTTCATCGAGGACGATGAAGCTGCCGATTCGCTGATGCGAAGCCTCGAAACCAAGGCGTTGGACCAACCGCGCCTGCTGAAGTTCCAGACCGGTCATCGCGCCGTCGCCTGGGAGAAAAACTGCGTCGCGATCGGCCTTGCCAGCGGATTTTTTGAGCCGCTCGAGTCGACGAGCATTTACCTTATTCAAGTCGCCATCATGGAACTCGTGCCGCTGCTCTCTGGCAAGAGCATCGATCCACGTTTACGCGACGAGTTCAACCGGCGGATGGACCTGCAATATGAGCGGATCCGCGATTTCCTCATCCTCCATTACAAGCTCAACAGTCGCCAGGATGCAGAAATCTGGCGCTACTGCGCCGCCATGGACGTGCCGGAGAGCGTGACACGGAAGATCGAGCTATTCCGGCATTGTGCCATCATCGAGCGGTACAAGGACGGGCTTTTCCCTCCAACGAGTTGGCTCAGCGTGTTCATCGGGCAAGGCTTGATACCGGAAAGCTACAATCCGCGCGCCGACACGATGCCGGTGGAGAAGCTGATCTCGCACCTCGACGAGCTTAGGACCGAGATCCAGGACCGGGTTGAAGAAATGCTCCCGCACGATCGCTTCATCGACCGCTATTGCGGGTCGGAATCGCCGGTTGCGCAAATTGGTGCGGAAGCGCTGCCGTGAACAAACGCATCAAGCAAGTCGTGGTTGTCGGTGCCGATGCGCCGGCGTGGATGGCTGCCGCCGCTCTCCAACGCTCGCTCGGCGGCGCGGGAATCCAGGTGCGGGTGGTCGAGCTCCCGACCTTGCTTCAGCCGGTCGATGTCTATTCGGCCCTCCCGGAGCTGGCTGGATTTCACTACCGAATTGGCTTGGAAGAACAGCTGCTCTTCAGCGTGTGCAAGGCCGTGCCGATCGCAGGCCAACGCTTTTCCAATTGGTCGGGCGCAGCGCCGCCATTCATCCGCGGATATGATCGGGCGCCCCCATCTGGAGCAGGCCTTCCCTTCACCCAACTCTGGATCAAGGGCCGACAAGAGGGCCTGCGGACCGAATTCGAAAATTTCTCTCTGGGTGCGGTGGCAGCCAAGGCTGGCCGCGTTCCGGTACCGGCGGAAAGCGCTGAGCTGCATTCCGTTTTCGGCTATCACATTGATGCGGGCGCCTATACGGCATTGCTCAGGCACTTTGCGACACGCGGCGGCGTTGAGTCGAAAGCAGCCACGGTCGCCGATGTCGAGACAGAAGGCGATCGCATCGCCGCCGTCATTCTCACGGACGGAGAGCGGATCGAGGCTGACTTGTTCGTCGATGCCTCGGGGGCCCAAGCTGTTCTCATCGGCCAAATGCCGGGTGCGGAATTCGAATCCTGGCGCGAATGGTTGCCATGCGACCGAATGCTGGCTGCTTCAGCAAAAGCGCTCAATCCATGTCCAGGTTTCAGTCAGATCTCGGCGTTTCGGCAGGGCTGGATCGGCCTCTTGCCGCTTCAGGACAGAACGGCGGTCGTCGCCGCCTATGACAGCCGCCAGATCTCGGACGACGGAGTGCTCGACAGCGTGCCGGCCCTCGCCAACTTGCCGATCAACGGCGATGCCATCGTTTCCAGTCTCGCCCAGGGCATTCGCAAGCGCACATGGGTCGGGAATTGCGTCGCGATCGGCGAATCCGCTTTTTCGTTGGAACCGCTCGACGCCGGGCAACTGCACACCGCGCATAATTGCATTTCACAGCTAATGACTCTCTTTCCGGTTGACGCGGTCGCCTTCCGTGAGGCCGAGATGTACGATCGCATCATCCGCAGAGTTGCGACCAATCTTCGCGACTTCCAGGCCGCGCATTACAAGCTCAATCGCCGTTTCGACATGCCGCTATGGGATGATTGCCGCGACGCCGCGCTTCCCGAAACCCTCCAGCGCAAACTCGATCTCTTTGCCGCACGGGGCCGCGTTCCATTGTATGACGATGAGACTTTTCAGGAACAAGCTTGGGAAAGCCTGTTCATCGGTCACGGGCTCATGCCGCAGAGCTATGATCCTCGCGTCGACGCCGTCCCGGAACAGGAGCATATTGCTCAAATGCAACTGCGCTTGAAGGACATTATCGGCCTCGTCGAAGCCATGCCGCTGGTCGACGATTTTATCGCCAGCGCGGAACTTCAGAGACAAGCAGAGGTGACAGCCCTTGGCTGAGAATATTCGCCACATCGGTCGGCCCGGCGACGGCGCGGCCGCAAAGTGATGCATCAAGTGAGAGACATTGTGATCGTTGGCGGCGGCACGGCCGGCTGGATGGCTGCGGCCGCGTTCGGCAAGGTGCTCGGCACTCAGGCCCATTCGATCACGCTCGTCGAGTCCGAGGAAATTGGCACGGTCGGGGTGGGCGAAGCGACGATCCCGCCGATCATGCAGTATAATCGTCTTCTCGGCATTGACGAGGACGAATTCGTCCGGGAGACGAATGCGACCTTCAAGCTCGGCATCGAATTCATCGATTGGCGGCAGGCCGGCAGCAGCTACTTTCACCCGTTTGGCCTGTTCGGCGCTACTATCAAAGGCGGCGTCGGCTTCATGAACTATTGGCTGAGATGGGTGCAGTCCGGCGGCGATCCGGATTTCTCGCGCTTCATCGCGGAGGCGGAGGCTGCCCGGGAGGGCAAGTTTGCGCGCATTCAGGCCTCTGCTGATGGCCAGCTGCCCCCTATCAATTACGCCTACCAATTCGACGCAGCGACCTACGCGGCCTATCTGCGCCGGTACGCCGAGCGCCGCGGCGTCATCCGCCGCGAAGGCCGGGTCGTCGACGCCGAGCAGAATTCCGAAACCGGTTATATCGAAACGGTCAAGCTGGCCGACGGCACGCGTATTGCCGGCGACTTTTTCATCGACTGCTCGGGCTTTCGCGGATTGCTGATCGAAGGGGTGCTCGAGGCCGGATTCGACGACTGGAGCCACTGGCTTCCGAACAACCGCGCCGCGGCGGTCCCGTGCGAGCGTGTCGGGGATCCGACACCTTTCACCCGCTCGACGGCGCGCGAGGCCGGCTGGCAGTGGCGCATCCCGCTGCAGCACCGGACCGGTAACGGCTATGTTTTCTGCGATGCCTATATGTCCGAGGACGAGGCGTCGCGGTTGCTGCTCGAACGGCTCGACGGCAAGCCGCTGGCCGACCCGAAAACCCTCCGCTTCACCGCCGGGAAGCGGCGGCGAGGCTGGGCCAAGAATTGTGTCGCAGTGGGCCTTTCTTCAGGCTTTCTGGAGCCACTCGAATCAACCAGCATCCACCTGATCCAAGTGGCCATCATGAAGTTGTTCGAGTTGTTCCCAATGCGCGAGGTCAACCCGGTTCTGATCAATCAGTACAATCGTGAAATGGACTTGGCCTACGACCATGTTCGGGACTTCATCATCGCTCATTATAAGGTAACCGACCGCGAGGACACGCCATTCTGGCAATATTGCCGGAACATGGCCGTGCCGGATTCGCTCGCGGAGAAACTCGAACTGTTCAAAGAGCGAGGCGAGGCGCACAAGGTGCCCGGCGATCTGTTCAGTGAAACCAGCTGGTTCGCGGTTCTCTACGGTCAGGGCCTCATACCCAAATCCTACCATCCGATTGCGAACACGCTTCCGGAAGACGAGCTTCAACTAGCGCTGGCAAGAGTCAGGACAGCGATCAGGCAGCGTGTCGAATCCCTTCCGTCGCACGCTGCCTTTATCGAGCGCTGCTGCGCCGCCCGGCCAGCCACCACCGCCGCATGAGCGCCCAACCCGGGCTGTCTTAACTCGGACGCACACGTCAGGCGCACTGTGCCAGGACCGTCGACAATCTCCGGCGCGCGGTCTGGAGCATCTGCGACTTCTCGCCAGAAGAATGCCGAAACTACTTCACCGCCGCTGGCCATGGGCTCGATTAAACGTAAGCGTCCGGCGACGACCGTTGGTCCGACGCTGCTTTCAGCA
>JBDTXU010000663.1:0-2966 GCA_040006055.1 Sphingomonas bacterium
TAAGCTTGGGAAGCTTCTGCTCTGCCATTGAGCTACACCCGCGTGCCGCTCGCCGTGGCATAATCTGCCCCGCCCGGTCAACGGTTGTATGCGTCTCGCTTCGACGGACTTTATATGATATATATGGTTTCCGTTGGCCAATGCCGCGCCACGTGGCAGTGCAAGGCAAGGCAAGCGGCGCGGGGGCTAGAGAAGAGAGCAGATGAAGGGTTCGCCGCGCGCAGGTTCAGGCCGCGACCGCCGTGTCGCTGATCAGCACCATCACGTCATCGATGATGTGGAGCATCGCCGCATGCGCCGCCCGCCCATCGCGCCGCTCGATCGCGATCTTCACTGCCTCATGCGCGCCGAGATCGGCATTGCGGCCCCGGATCCGATTGGTGAAGCGGATCGACGTGCGGAGCGCCGTCGCCACCACATCGCGGAACTGCATGAAGAAGGGATTGGCCGACGCATGGAGGATCGACAGATGAAAGGCGATATCCGCCTCGAGCGTGTCGTCATCGCCAGCCTCGGCCGCGACCATGCGGGCGAAGCCTGCGGCAATGGCGTCGAGCCCCGCCTGATCCGCCTCGCGCGCCGCAAGTTCAGCCGCGGCCGGCTCGATCGCGGTGCGCAACTCGCTGAACTGGCGCAGCAGATCGAGCGAGAATTTCCGTTCGAGCAGCCAGCGCAGGATATCGGCGTCGAACAGATTCCACGAGCTGCTCGGCTGGACGATCGTGCCCTGGCGCGGCCGCGCGCTCAGCAGGCCTTTCGCGGTCAGCATCTTCACCGCCTCGCGCGTAACCGAGCGGCTGACGCTGTGCTGGATGGAAAGTTCGGCTTCGGTCGGGAAAGGCCGCTCGTCATAGCCGCCGGTCACGATCATCTTACCGAGATGGTCGAGCATGCCATAAGTGAGGTTCCGGCCGAGCGAAGTCCGGACTTCGGAGGGTTGGGCTTGAGTCATGCTCGGTTCCGCTCGCATTCGCTGAGTAAAATAATATCAATGTCATAAATGGTGGCCGCCACCCAACGCAAGGGCAGACGGTTCCAGGGGAAGTAAGCGATGGAGCTGACGATAATCGCAATCGTCATGGTCACGGTTACGTGATCTGGTGATGAAGCATGGGTGAAGCGGCCTTTCTTGCGGTCGATTGGGGCACTACCAACCGGCGCGTCTATGCGATCGACGCCGCTGGCGCGGTCGTCGCGACCGAACGGGATGATCATGGTGTGCTGGCGATCGCGCCGGGCGCCTTTGCCGCGGAGCTTGCCGGCATCCGCGATCGCTTCGGCGACAGGCCGGTGCTGTGTGCCGGAATGGTCGGTTCGGTGCGGGGTTGGGTCGAGGTGCCTTATCTCCGGTGTCCGGCTGATCTCGGCGCGCTTGCCCATGCACTCCACTGGGTCGAGCCACGCACCGCGATCGTGCCGGGCCTGTCGATCGTCGATGGCGGACGCGGCGACGTGATGCGAGGCGAGGAGGTGCAACTGCTGGGCAGCGTGCCCGCCGCGCTGGCGCCGCCCGACGCCTTGCTGTGCCAGCCAGGCACGCACTGCAAATGGGCCTGGATGGCGGACGGCCGCGTCGACCGCTTTCGTACCACGATGACCGGCGAGATGTTCGCGCTGCTCCGCGGCCACAGCCTGCTCGCGGATTTCCTGAAAGGGGAGGTTGCCGATGGCCCCGCCTTCCGTGAAGGCGTCGCCGCAGCCGCCGACGCGACACTTCTCACACGCCTGTTCGGCGTTCGCGCCGATGCGCTGCTCGGCCTGCGCGCCCGCGAGAATAGCGCCGCCTTTGTCAGCGGCCTGCTGATCGGCAGCGATGTCCGCGAACAGGCGCTTGCGCCGGGGCAGGCGGTGCATATCCTCGCCGATCCCGCGCTTGGCGCCCTCTATGCAGCTGCGATTGCGATGGCTGGTGGGCGTGCTGTAGCGGTCGACAGCCAGGCGGCCTTTGTCGCGGGGATCACCGCAATCTGGAGAATGGCCGATGCGCCTCAAGTCTGACTTTGTCGCGGCAATGGCGCGCTGCCCGCTGGTCGCGATCCTGCGCGGGGTGCGCCCGGAGGAGATCGAGGGCGTTGCCGACGCGCTGGTGGAAGCCGGCTTCTCGATGATCGAGATTCCCCTCAACTCGCCCGACCCGCTGACCAGCATCGCGCGCATCGCCAAACGCTATGGCGATGATGTCCTGATCGGCGCCGGCACGGTGCTGTCGGTCGAACAGGTCGAAGCGGTCCGCGGCGCAGGAGGACAGATCATCGTCTCGCCCAACACCAATGTCGCAGTGATCGCCGCCAGTGCTGCCGCGGGGCTCGTGTCGCTGCCCGGCTATGCCACGCCGAGCGAGGCCTTTGCGGCGATCGCGGCGGGCGCGAGCGGGCTGAAGCTCTTCCCCGCCGAGGCTGCAACCCCCGCGGTGCTGCGCGCGCAACGTGCCGTGCTGCCGGCCGATATGGCGGTGCTGGTGGTCGGCGGCATCACGCCCGAAACCATGGCGCCATGGCTCGGCAGCGGTGCGCAGGGCTTCGGGCTTGGCTCGGCGCTCTACAGGCTTGGTGACGGACCCGCGATCGTTGGCGAGCGGGCGCGCCACTTCATCGAAGCCCTGAAGGAGCTGGCGTGAACGAGCAGGTCTTCACCGCGCGACAGGGGGCCCCCACGATCGCTGACGTGGCCAGGCTGGCCGGCGTTTCGACCATGACGGTTTCGCGCGTCATGAATGGCCGGGGGAGGGTCCGCGAAGACACGCGCCAGACCGTCAACGCGGCGATCTCAGCGCTCAACTACACGCCGAGTTCAGCGGCGCGGAGTCTGGCCGGCATCAGCACGATCCGCATCGGCCTGTTGTGCAGCAAGCCGAGCAGCTATCTCGGCGAGTTGCTGCTCGGCAGCCTCGAACAGGCCGGCCGGATCGACGCCCAGCTGATCGTCGAGAAATGCCAGATTGGTGCACATGAGGCCGACGTCGCCCG
>JBDTXU010000664.1:0-1596 GCA_040006055.1 Sphingomonas bacterium
CTAGACCAGCACCCCATCCACCTCGACGCCGTCCATCACCTGCGCCAGCGCCCGCGCCAGCTCGCCCTGGCGGAACGGTTTGGCCAGCCGCGGGATGTCGCCGGTGTCGCCGTCCGTCACGTCGGCAAAGCCGGAGATCAGCAGCACCGGCAGCCCGGGCACGACCAGCCGCGCTTCGGCGCCGAGCTCCATCCCCGTCATGCCGGGCATCAGATAGTCGCTCACCAGCGCGTCATAATGGTCAGCGCGCAGCAGCCTGAGCGCCTGCGCGCCGGAGCCGGCCTGGACGATCTCATGCCCCATCTCGGACAGCATTTCCGCCGTGCCGTGCCGCACCAGCTCCTCGTCATCGACCAGCAGGATGGTCAGCGGCCGCATCTCGGCGATCACTTCCTCGCGGTGCGCTGCCATCTTCTCGGCGGGCATGTCGGCGACCGGCAGCCAGAGCTCGGCGGTGGTGCCCTCGCCCGGAATCGACCTCAGCGTCAGCGCGCCGCCCGATTGCGCGGCGAGGCCGTGCACCATCGACAGGCCAAGCCCGGTACCCTTGCCGACGCCCTTGGTCGAGTAAAAGGGCTCGACCGCGCGGCGCAGCGTCTCCTCGTCCATGCCGGTGCCGGTGTCGGCGATGCGCAGCACGATATAGTGGCCGCCCGCCAGCATCGCGGGGTTGTGCCCGGAGGCATGCTCTTCGATTTCCTCGGCCGAAACCGCGATCGACAGCCGCCCGCCATCGGGCATCGCGTCGCGCGCATTGACCGAAAGGTTGAGCAGCGCCAGCTCGAGCTGGTTGGGGTCGACCATCGCCGCGGGCAGGCCCTTCGCCATGTCGAGCGCGATATCGATCTGCGGCCCGATCGTGCGGCGGATGAAATCGAGCATGCCGCCGATCACCAGCACGGTATCGATCGGCCGCGCCTCGAGCACCTGGCGCCGGGCGAAGGCGAGCAGCCGCGAGACCAGGGTCTTGGCGCGCTCCGCCGCTTCGAGAGCACTGCCGAGCAGGCGTTGTGAACGCTCATCGTCATGCACCCGGCGCAGCATGTCGAGATTGCCGATCACGGGGGTGAGCAGGTTGTTGAAATCATGCGCGACCCCGCCGGTCAGCTGGCCGAGCGTCTCAAGCTTCTGCGCCTCGTGGAGCTGGGCCGAGACCGCCTCGCGATCGGCCGCGCCCTCTTCGACGCGCTTCTCCAGCTCGGCCGCGAATCTGAGCAAGGCCGCCTCGGCATCGCGCCGTGCGGTGATGTCGTGCGACACGCCGACCAGCCGCAACGGCTTGCCGTCAGCGCCGCACTCCATCCGGCCGCGCGTCTCGATCCAGTGGATCGATCCGTCGGGCCAGATGCAGCGATAGTCACCGTGATAATCCTCGCCCGTCTCGATCGATCGTTCGAGCAGCCGGTTGCGGTTTTCGCGGTCGTCGGGATGGATGGTCGCGACCAAAGCCTGATAGTCGGCGGAATCGTCCGGGCCGCGCCCGAAATGCGCCAGGCATTCATTCGAGGCCTGGAAGCTGCGGGTCTCGATGTCGAACACCCAGGATCCGAGATCGCCCGCCGCCATCGCCAGCCGCAGCTGCTCCTCGCCCTCGCG
>JBDTXU010000665.1:0-4714 GCA_040006055.1 Sphingomonas bacterium
CTGACCCCGACCTTCATTCCGGGATATCCTTTGCCGAATCCGCGCCGGGTGTCGGCCGGTTACGCCGAGGTGTTCGTGCCGGTCTTCGGGGACGGCGCGACCCTCCCTGGCTTCCACCGTCTCGACCTCTCGGCTGCGGTACGGACGGAGCATTACAGCGACTTCGGCGCTACCACGAATCCCAGATTCGGCGCGTCGTGGGAGCCGGTCGCCGGGCTTGTCGTCCGGGCAAGCTATGGCAAGTCCTTCCGGGCGCCGAGCTTCCAGGATCTTCGCCAGGACTCCGGCTCGCAGCTGGTCTTCCCATTTACCGTGCCTGATCCCCAGTCGCCGACCGGTCAGTCGAACATCATCGTGATCCGCCGCAACGACCCCAACCTCAGACCCGAGCGGGCAACCACCTGGACCCTCGGTGCCGAACTGAAGCCGCTATTCCTCCCCGGCGCCCATGCCGGTGTCACCTGGTTCAACGTCGACTATCGCGATCGTATCGCGTCGCCGTCGGCGCAATTGTTCAACTTTCTCGTCAACCGCAGCACCTATGCCGGGATCATCGAGGCGAACCCGTCTCCGGCGCGGGTGGCCGAGCTTTATGCCTCGCCCTATTTCAGTTATCTGCTCAATATCCCGCCGACCGCGACCTTTGCCGCCGTGGTCGATGCAAGCCTGCAGAACCTGTCGATCGTCAAGGAGTCCGGGCTCGACCTCGACCTCGGCTATGGCTTCGCTGCCTTTGGCGGCAAGGCCGACCTGGGAGCCTCCGGCACCTATATCTTCCATATCCGGCAGGCGATCACCGCGTCGGCGCCGGTGAACGATGTCGTCGGCATCCTCGGTAATCCGGTCGATTTCCGCGGCCGCGGCCATGTGACCTGGGCGTCTCAAAGCGTCGGCGCGGCGCTGTTCGCCAATTATGTCGACGGCTACACCAACAAGACCAATGGCACGCCGCAACATGTCGGATCCTGGACGACCTTCGATCTGCAGCTGAGCTATCGGTTCCGCGAGGACCGCGGCGCCTTCAAGGGGCTCAAGATCGCGCTCAATGCGACGAACCTGTTCGATCGTGCCCCACCCTTCGCGGCCTATTTCCTCGGTACGTTCGTCAACGGCTATGATCCCGAGAACGCCAGCCCGCTCGGCCGCGTCATGTCGCTTCAGATCACCAGGACGTGGTGAGAAAGGCTCTGGTCTGGCTGGGACTCGCGTTGACCGGCTGGGTGCCGGCGGCGCAGGCAGCGCCAGGAAATTGTGCTGCACGGCTGCTTCCCGGATCATCCGGCCGCGGCGGCGAGGTCACTGCGCGGTCGCTGGTCGAGTTGCGCGACTTTGGCCGGGTGGACAGCGGTCTGGAGGGCGAGGCGCCGTTCAGCGTCTCGCCCGACGGGCGCTGGGCCGCACTCGTGCTCAGGCGAGCCGATGCCGATGCGGACAGCTATTGCACCGGTGTGATGCTGGTGCCCCTCGCCGGCCAAAGCGGGCCGCGGCTGCTGGATGTCGGTGGTGCGTTCATCGCCTCGGCCAATGACATCCGGGGCGCGCCTGACGTCGTCAACGGCTCGCCCAGGGCCGTCACGCCGCTCTGGTCGCCCGGCGGTCGACGTCTTGCCTATTTCCGGCGGGACGATGGGGTCACCCAGATCTGGAGCGTTGGACTCGACGGGCTCCCGGCCAGGCAGCTCACCGACTATTCCACCGATGCGACAGACTTTGCCTGGATCGACGATCGTACCCTTCGGGTCGGATCGCGGCCCGTGCTTCTGGCGGGCGCTGCAGCGATCGAGCGGGAGGGCCGTTCCGGCTTTCTCTACGACCAGCGCTTCTGGACGGTGTCCGAGCCTCGGCCGCGACCACCCATCCCGCAGACGAGCGAGAGACGGATGATCGACGCCGAGTCGGGCGACGAACGCACGAGCCCGGCGGTAAAAAATCCGGCCCCGGGCCCTATCGACGCGGGAGGAGATCCGGCCGGTGCCGTCCAATTCGTCCACGATGACTCCGGCCTCAGCGCGTGGACGGCTGAGGATGATCCGGGACAGTATATCGCGCCGGTCCGGCTGCATGTGAGCCTTGCGGGCAAAGGCATCGACTGCCCCGAGGCAATCTGCGCGCGCCGGGTCGGCGGCCTCTGGCTGAGAGGCGCCGGCGAATTGCTGATCCTGCGCGCCGGCGGCCCTGACGAGGGCGGCCGTGAATCGCTGTATCGCTGGAAGCCCGCGACCGAGGCTGCGCCTACGCTTGTGCTCGAAACCGCCGATGCGCTGATGGGATGCCGGCTCGTCGGCCGCGCCCTGATCTGCGCACGCGAGAGCGCGCTTCAGCCACGCACGCTGGCGCGGATCGACACCGACAGCGGCCGCATCGCCACGATCTTCGATCCGAATCCTGAATATACCGCTCTGCGCAAGGGCACGGTCGAGCGGCTCACCTGGACCGATCTGCAGGGGATCCGGAGCTATGGCGACCTTGTCCTTCCGCCCGATCACCGGGCGGGACAGCGCCACCCGCTGATCGTGGTGCAATATCAGAGCCGCGGGTTTCTGCGGGGCGGCACCGGCGACGAATATCCGATCCAGCTGTTCGCGGCACAGGGCTATGCAGTCCTGAGCTTCCAGCGGCCAGCCTCGCTTCCGGCGGCCGCCGGTGCGCGCGACGGCGACGCGATGCAGCGTGTGAGTATTGCCGGCTGGGCCGAGCGGCGGGTCATCGTCGCCAGCCTCGAGGCAGGCGTGGACGCGGCGATCGCACGGGGTGCCGTCGATCCGAGCCGCATCGGCCTGACCGGGCTTAGCGACGGGGCAGCTACCGTCCAGTTCGTGCTCGCGAATTCGAGCCGGTTCAAGGCGGCCGCGATCAGCACCTGCTGCGACGATCCAACCGCCGATATGGTCAATGCGGGTCTTGCCTATCGCGATGCTTTGCTGCGCTGGGGATACCCGGCGCCGGAATCTCGCGACGACAGTTTCTGGCGCCCCATGTCGCTGACGGCGCGACCGCTCATGACGCCAATGCTGCTCCAGCTCCCCGATGCCGAGTTCCGGCTCGCGCTCGGCACCTATTCGACACTTCAATATCGCGGCGCACCGATCGAGATGTACGTCTTTCCCGACGAGCATCACGTCAAATGGCATCCCGCGCACCGCCTTGCCATCTATCGGCGCAATCTGGCCTGGTTCGATTTCTGGCTGATGGGCAAGAATGCCGCCGACCCGGACCGCGCCGCCGAGCTGGCGCGGTGGGAGAGCTTCCGCCAGACGCTGGCGGCACCTCGCATGGTCAGCGTCCCGCCTCCCACGCCCTGACCCACGCCTCGACATCGGCGAACGCCAATATCTGAACGATCGCCTCATCATCCTGATCGCGGCCATCCAGCGCGCGCGCGACCGCATCCTTGTTGATCAGCCCGTGGCGCGCCAGCGCGCCGTCCAGCAGCATGCTCCGCAGGACGTCGCGGCTGGCGTCGATCAGCCGGACAGCAAAGCCATCGAACGCGCCCTTGCTCTGCCGCGCGATCACGCTTGCCGGCAGTAGGTCCGCAAAGGCATCGCGGGCAATGGCGCGATTGCGACCGCCGGCCACCCAGGCCCAGCTCGGGATCGAGAGGCAGAGCTCCATCAGCGGCTGCGACAACAGCGGAAAGACGAGCGGCCCCAGATCGAGCCGGCCGAAGCATTCGACATGGTTCTGCACCCCGATCAGCGACATCACATGCGCATGCTTCCCCGGAAGGCTTCCGGCCGGTGGCTCGACCCAGGGATGGCCGAACGGCAACGGCAACGACGCCGCCTCCCCGGGCGGCAGAAAGGTGGCGCGCAGCTTCCAGAGCGGCTTCGGCCTCGGCCGCAGGCGGCGCCGTACGACACGAAGCAGCACCTGCCAGATGTCGGTCTGCGCGATCCGGGCAACGTCGTTCACCGTCGCGAGCGCGCCGCTGCCAAACCCCTGCCGCGCGAGCCGGTCGAGTACCGGCGCGATCGACTGGCTATAGCCAAACACATTGTCACCCCCGCCACCGCTGAAAAACGCGTCCGCCCCGGTCGCCGCCGCCAGCCGGGCGCTCGGTCGATCGAGCGCCTGAGCGAAATTGCGCGCGCACGGCCGCGGCAGCAGGCGGGCATCGGACCAGGTGACATCGACGTCGGCGAGATCCAGGACTCTGGTTTCCAGAGGCAGGCCGAGATGAGATGCGACGGCGCGCGCATAGGGCGTCTCGTCCGGATCGCCCGGGATCGGCGCGAAAGTCAGGCAAAGGGGAGCCTCGTTGCTCTGCCGCACGATCGCTGCGACGATCGCGGAATCGAGCCCGCCCGATACTTCGACGATCGGTTTTCGGAAGCTCCCCGCCCAGGCCGTCAGACAGAAGGTGGCGGTCTCGCGTACGGCATGGACAGCGGCAGCCGGCTCACGGAGATCCGGATTCTCCTCCGTGAAGGACCAGGGACTCCAGACGCACCGCGTCTCGAGCCGATCGCCAGAAAGCCGCGCCGCCATGCCCGGCTGGAGTTCGCTGACCCCGCGCAGCGCGGTCCGGGCAGGCCGCAGGTCGCGCCAGGCAAGCGCCTGCGCGACGATCGTCCAGTCCAGTTCGCACGCGAGCAGGCCTGCATCGAAAAGAAGGTGGGGCCGTGACGTGAAGACGTGGGTCCCGTCGACTGTCGCGTGATAGCAGGGGACCTCCCCCGAGGGATCGCGCAGGATTTCCGTAACGCCGAGC
>JBDTXU010000666.1:0-4469 GCA_040006055.1 Sphingomonas bacterium
TTTCACCGCAGATACGGTAGCAGATGCCGAAAAGCTTCGCCGAGGTGAGCGCATAAAGATCGCGGAACGCCGAACGGTCCTCATCACCGGTACCGACCAGCGCCGCGACGAGGCGCGCACGCGGATCGGATGCGAGGGCCCCGGAAACGGCTGCGGATGAATCCATCATGGTGCCGAAGCTAGCGCGCTCCGGGGGTGCACGGCAATCCCGTGCACCCAACCCGCATGCTCGCCTTTATTTCGGCGCCATCCCGCCTGCGCCGGGCCAGGCGCTATCGCCGACGCGCGTCAGCATCATGTCGAAAAAGCGCTGCTGTGCCTGACCGGGCACGATCCGATCGCCGACCTCGTGCCAGGTCGTTCCGGTGAGCGTCGCTGTGTAGCGGATCGTCATCGGCCCGGCCGGTATCTCCCAGACATAGCCATCCGCCGTCGGCGTCAGCTTGAAATCGCCGGCACGGCCCTGGGCGTAGGAATGCAGCGCATAGGCTTTGGTCGCGGGATCATAGGACAGCACGCCAAAGGCATTGAAGCCGGTCGTGCCATCGGGATTGAAGCCCTTGCCTTCCATCACCCGGATGGTGCCGCCGAGCATGGTGCCGATCCGCTCGGTCTGGGTCACCTTGTGCTCGCCGGTGGCCGTCATCGTCGCGGCGGGGCCGCGCCATGTGCCATCCATCCAGCTGAGCTTCGCGATCGCCTCGCGCTGCGCGCCGAGCGTGGCGGGATCGGCCAGCTGCGCCGCCGCGCCGGATAGCGGCGTCATCGCGAAGACCAGCGCCGCGGCCCGGGTCCAAAAGTGTCTCGTCACGTGTCAGCTCCTTTGTGTCATTGCGTGGGGGCCGTCGTGGTGGCAGCTTCGCGCCATGCCCGCCCTGCGCCCCGCTTCCCCCATGCCGCGCGCTTCCGGCAATGCGGGTTTCGCGAAGCGCGCGCGGAACTTCGCGAATCGCGTCGCCGCGCTGCCGGGCTTCCCGATCCTGCCGATCGCCGGCTTTGCCGCCGCAATGCTGATGATCATCGTCGGCGCCTTTGGCACCGGGCAGATGCCGCTGGCGATGCGCGCGGGATTCTGGGGCGTGCTGCTCGGCTGGAATATTCTGAAGTGGCAGATCTGGTTCGTGCTTCTGGTGCGCCGCCCCGCCGACTGGCCGCGCGCGAGCGCGATCGGGGCGGTGGTTCTCAACCTGCCGCTGCCGTTCGAGATCGCACTCAGCCTCCGCCTATTCGGCATCGTCGATACGCCCGGCCTGGCGCAGACCTGGGCCGAAGCGCTTGCGATCAGCATGGTCGTGTTCCTCGTGCTGATCATCGCCGGCATCCGTCGGCGAGCGGCACCCCTCCCCGCCGCTGTCACCCCGCCCGTCATCTCGCCCGATGGCCTGCTTGCACGTGCCGGGATCACCGACCCGACGGCGCTTCAGGCAATCGAGGCGGAAGATCATTATTGCCGGCTGCATCTGGCGGGCGGGCGAAGTCTGCTGGTCCTCCACCGGTTCGGCGACGCGCTCAAGGAAGTCGCGAATCTTGACGGTGCGCAGGTCCATCGCGGCGCCTGGGTATCGGCGAGGGACGTCGCCGGCGCCGAGCGCGACGGGCGGCGCTGGCTGCTTCTCTTGGCTGACGGCGCCCGCATTCCGGTCAGCGCGCGCTTTACGAAAATCGTCCGGGCGCGGGGATGGCTTCGGCTTCGTCGAGCCCCGTAACCTTCTTTCTGTGACTCTTTTTCGACAAGAGCGCACCAGCCGGTGGCGTTCGGCGCGCGCTTTGCGTAAAGGCCGCCGCATCCGCTTTCGCCGAGAAGGAGCGCAGCCCAATGCGCATCGCCATCGCTTCCGACCATGCCGCCTTCGGGCTGAAGGAATTGCTGTCCGCATGGCTGAGCGAGGAGGGCCATGAAGTGCGCGATCTCGGGCCGCATTCGGACGCGCGGGTCGATTATCCCGATTATGGCTATGCGCTTGCCGAGGCGATCGCGGCGGGCGAGGCCGAGCGCGGCATCGCTTTATGCGGTTCGGGCATCGGCATTTCGATCGCGGTCAACCGCCACCCCTCCGCACGCTGCGCGCTGGTCGGCGAGCCGCTGTCAGCTGCGCTCGCCCGCGAGCATAATGACGCCAATGTCCTCGCCATGGGCGCCCGCCTGACCGGCGAGGACATGGCCAAGGCCTGCATCACCGCTTTCCTGGCCACCGATTTCGCCGGTGGCCGCCACGCCCCCCGCGTCGACAAGCTCGGCGCCCCCAGCTTCGCGAAGGAACCCGCATGAGCACGAATCCCCGCACCCTGAACGACGTCCAGCCAGACGGCTTCTTCACCCGCGGCCTTGCCGAGGCAGATCCGGCTGTGTTCGGCGGCGTCACCCATGAACTGAAGCGCGAGCAGACCCAGATCGAGCTGATCGCCAGCGAGAATATCGTCTCCAAGGCAGTGTTGCAGGCGCAAGGGTCAGTCTTCACTAACAAATATGCGGAAGGCTATCCGGGCAAGCGTTATTACCAGGGCTGCGAGCCTTCGGACGAAGTCGAGCAGCTCGCCATCGACCGTGCGAAGCAGCTGTTCGATTGCGGCTTCGCGAACGTCCAGCCGCATTCGGGCGCGCAGGCGAACGGCGCGGTGATGCTCGCGCTGACCAAGCCGGGCGACACGATCATGGGGCTGAGCCTCGACGCGGGCGGGCATCTGACTCATGGCGCCAAGGCGGCGATGTCGGGCAAATGGTTCAACGCAGTCCAGTACGGCGTCGATCCCGTCACCCATCTGATCGATTTCGACGAGGTCGCGAGGCTCGCGCGCGAGCACAAGCCCAAGCTGATCATCACCGGCGGTTCGGCCTATCCGCGCCAGATCGAATTCGCGAAGTTCCGCGCGATCGCCGACGAGGTCGGCGCTCTGTTCATGGTCGACATGGCGCATTTCGCCGGGATCGTGGCGGGCGGCCTGCATCCCTCGCCACTGCCCTTCGCCGATGTCGTGACGACCACGACCCACAAGACGTTGCGGGGCCCGCGCGGCGGCATGGTGCTGACCAATGACGAGGCCATCGCCAAGAAGATCAACTCGGCGGTGTTCCCGGGGCTTCAGGGCGGGCCATTGATGCACGTGATTGCCGCCAAGGCGGTCGCCTTCGGCGAGGCGCTGCGGCCCGAGTACAAGAGCTATATCGCCGCGGTCGTAGAGAATGCGAAGATCCTCGCCGCGACGCTCAAGGAGCGCGGCGCTGAAGTGGTTTCGGGCGGCACCGACACGCATCTCGCGCTGATCGACCTGTCGCCGCTCGGCGTGACCGGCAAGGATGCCGATGAAGCGCTCGAGCGCGCGGGGATCACCTGCAACAAGAACGGCATCCCCAATGATCCGCTGCCGCCGACCAAGACCAGCGGCATTCGGGTCGGCTCGCCCGCCGGCACGACCCGCGGTTTCGGCCCGGCCGAGTTCCGCGAGATCGGCAATATGGTCGCCGATGTGCTCGATGGCCTGCGCAAGAATGGCGAGGCCGGTGATGGTCAGGTCGAGGCGGCGGTGCGCGAGCGCGTGCTGGCCTTGTGTGCACGTTTCCCGATTTATCCCGAAGGAGTGTGAGGCGATGAAGTGTCCAGCCTGTAATGCCAGTGCTCCGAAGGGCGCCCGTTTCTGCCCGAGCTGTGGTGTATCGATGACCGAGACGACTTCGGAACGCCCGATTCCCGATACCGCCTCCGACGACCTCCGCGTGGCGCGCGTATTCGTGGAGGATGCGGCGCAGAGCGCCGTCGCGGCGGTGAAAAGCGACCTCGGTACCAGCATGGCCAAGGGCGCGGCGATCGGCGCCCTGATCTCGATCCCGGTACCGTTCATCGGGATGATCGGCGGCGCCGTGGTGGGCGCGGGCGTGGCCGCCTACAAGAAGCTGACGGAGGACTGATCGCTTGCGCTGCCCTTTTTGCGGACATGAAGACAGCCAGGTGAAGGACAGCCGCCCGACCGATGACGGGGCAGCGATTCGGCGGCGGCGGCAATGCGAAGGGTGCGCGGCGCGCTTCACCACGTTCGAACGCATCCAGCTGCGCGAGCTTTACGTGCTCAAGAGCGAGGAGAAGCGCGAGCCCTTCGATCGCGAGAAGCTGCTCCGCTCGGTCTCAATCGCGGCGCGCAAACGACCGATCGATCCGGTGCGGCTGGAAAAGCTGGTTTCCGGGATCCAGCGCCAGCTCGAGACTCAGGGCGAGAATGAAGTGCCAGCGAAGCGGATCGGCGAGATGGTGATGGAGGGGCTCAAGGGGCTCGATTCAGTCGCCTACATCCGCTTTGCGAGCGTCTACAAGGATTTCCGCGAGGCGCGCGATTTCGAAGAATTCGCCGGTAATGTGAACGAGGTGGGCAAGGGGTGAGCGAGCCGCCGGTTCTCTTCGCGTCTCCCCCCGTCATTGTCCTTGTCCGCCCGCAGCTCGGCGAGAATATCGGCAAGGCGGCGCGGGCGATGCTCAATT
>JBDTXU010000667.1:0-2379 GCA_040006055.1 Sphingomonas bacterium
CCTCACTGCATCCGCACTCCACAAATATGGTCAGACCGACACGGTGACGCTCCATGGCGACTTCGGACCAGGACAGCACGACATCAGTGTCAAGTTCATCAATGATGCCAGGGATCTTGTGTCCGGTCTCGATCGCAACCTCTATGTCGACAGCATCACTTACAATGGCGTCACTATCGGTGACAGCAAGGCGAACCTCTATGCGAACGGCACCGCGACCGTCCACACGGTGACCTCGCCGGTCAATGGCGCGATCAATGTCGGAACCGGTGCCGACACGATCGTCCTCCAAATCGCCGAGGATGCGTATCAGGGCGATGCGCAATATCAGGTGTTTGTCGACGGCAAGCAGGTCGGCGGCACCTTCGCGGCCGCATCCACACGGACAAGCGGACAAACCGATATCGTCACGTTGCGCGGCGATTGGGGCGCCGGCACCCATGCCGTCACCGTCAAATATATCAACGACGCGCGTGGTGATCCGGCCCTGCACGAGGATCGCAATCTATTTGTCCGCAGCCTATCCTATGATGGTGTAATGGCAACAAGCGGGAAGACGACATTAGCAAGCAATGGCAGCGTCACATTCTCGGTGGGAAAGCCGCTTACGCTCATAGGCACCGCAGCGGCAGACAGCCTGGTAGGCGCTACCACAGATGACACCCTGAAGGGTGCGCGGGGCAACGACACGCTCACCGGCGGGGGCGGGAACGACCTGTTCGTCCACGCAAAGGGAGACGGCGCGGATGTCATCACCGACTTCAGTGCCAAAGGCGTCGGGGCCGATATTATCGAGCTCGATCACTACGCCTTTTCAAGCTTCGCACAGATCCAGTCCCATTTGGTCCAGAGCGGCACGGACACGATCCTGCACCTCGACGATGCGACCAGTCTGACCCTGAAGGGTGTCATCACGAGCGACTTGACGGCCGCGAATTTTCACTTTGCGGATGTGGTTTCGCCATCGACCCACGCGCTCAGCGTTGGCATCAATATCAGTGGAGCGGAGTATATCGGAGCGACCGGCCAGAAGACCGGCATCGATTATTTCCCGACACACGAAGAGCTGCAATATTTTGCCGCCAAGGGAATGGACACGGTCCGCCTCACCATATCCTGGGAAAGTCTGCAGCCGACGTTGAACGGCGCGCTCGACCCCGCCTACCTCGCAAAGATCCAGCAGACCGCTGATTATGCGAATGCGCAGGGGCTGACTCTTATCGTCGATCTCCACAACTACGGCGCTTATAATGGCAAGCTGATCGGCACGGCCGACGTACCGACGAGCGCCTTTGCAGATGTGTGGTCGAAACTTTCCGGAGCGCTGAAGGACGATCCGAACGTCATCTTCGATCTCATGAATGAGCCGCAACAGGCAACGGCTGCGGCATGGCTGCCGATGGTCAATGCCGCGATCGGCGCAATCCGCGCCACCGGCGCCACCCAGCAGATATTGATCCCCGGCGTGCATTGGGACGCCGGCTCGACCTGGACCACCACGGACAATGCCCGAGTGCTCGGCGCCGTGGGCGCGATTATCGACCCGCTCAACAACTATGCTTTCGAGATCCATCAATATCTCGACAGCGACGGGTCCGGTACGCATGCGTCGGTCGTTTCATCGACCATCGGGGCGGAGCGGCTAAGCGCCGTTACCGACTGGGCGCGTACCAATGCTGTGCGGCTGTACCTCGGCGAAGTGGGTGTCGCGTCCGACAGCGCGTCGCTCGCGGCACTCGACAATAGCCTGGCATTCCTGAAGCTGAACCAGGACGTATGGCAGGGCGTGACGTACTGGGCGGCCGGCGAGAGCTGGCAGGGCAACTACATGTTCTCGATCGAGCCCGGCGCTGGACTCAAGGACGCCTCGCAAATGGGCGTGCTCCAGAATTATTTCGATGTACAGGTTTCACGGACTGCTCTGGCCAACGGCGCGCAGAGGATCGACACATTCGGCTTCAGCAGCGCGCACGCGTCGATGAGCGACATCGTCGACGCATCCAATCACTTGATCAGCCGCAGCGAATATGATCCCGATGGGCATATATTGCGCCAGTGGATCGCCAACGCCGATGGTTCGGGCTGGCTGACTGGCTATGACCCGGCAACCGCCAAGCCTTTGTCTGCCCAGTTCATCACCACCACCGGTGCAGTGGGCGGCGACAAGGCGTTTGCCAGTGACGGCAGCTACTCGCTGCATCTCTACGCGCCCGGAACGAACACAGTCGTGCACTCGGAGCAGCACGATGCCAGCGGTGCGTTTGTCTCAAGCGCGGATGACACCGCAACCGGGCATGTCCGCACGCAATATCAAAGCGGGATCATCAAGGAAGTCGATACGTACAAGCTCGACTGGAGCTTTCTCGATACGATGATCTA
>JBDTXU010000668.1:0-5878 GCA_040006055.1 Sphingomonas bacterium
CCTCGAACAGATAGGGCAGGCTCAGCTTCTTGATGATCCGCCGGGCGAGCATCTCAGCCTCGCTGTCCTGCGCGATCATGGTCTGGAGTATGACGAACTCGTCGCCGCCAAGCCGCGACACGGTATCCCCGGCGCGGACCGTCGCCAGCAACCGGTTCGCCACCTCGCGCAGCACTGCGTCTCCGGCGGGGTGGCCGTGCACGTCATTGACTGCCTTGAAGCCGTCGAGATCGAGGTAATGGACAGCCAGATGGCAATCGGGCTTCGTCAGCGCGGCGAAGTCGCGCTGGAACGCCTCGCGCAGCCACAGCCGGTTGGGCAAGGTGGTGAGCGCGTCGCGGCGGGCCAGCGAACTCATGTCATGCTTGGCGGTGAGGTGCGCGACCATGGTGCGATAGAGATGGTCGAGGCTGTGCAGGCTGAGAAGCGCGGTCGTCGCCACCAGCAGCGCCTCGATCGTGAAGAATTCGGCGTGGAGCAGGCTGCTATTGTCAGTCAGCGCATGTAGCCCGAGGCCGATCACGGTCGGCACCACCGCCAGCAACAGGCTGGTCACGCATATCACCGGCCGGATCGAGATTCGCGCCACCACGCCGGCGCCAAAGCCGAATATGAGGCTCACCGCGACCATATGGACCAGCGGATAATGGAACATCAGCATCCGCGCGTTGAACAGGCCGAGCAGTAGCGCAAAGGTATAATTGCCGATCGCATAGCGCCGCTCCCACAGCCTGATGGTGGCGAGGTCGCTGTCAGCAACGTTGCGGCGCCGATAGCCACGGATCACCAGCAGACGGAGCGCCGTTACGATCCCGCCAAGCGCTGACAGGGTGATGACGACCGGATCGTGCCACTCCCATGCGACCAGCGCGGTAACCCCGACAAAGACGCCGCCCATATAGATGACCGGGATCGCCATGCTGAACAGCATGTCGACGAGCTCGCGATATACGGCATCGGGCAACGGCGCGGCGGGTCGAAAACGATCGAGAAAACGCCGGCCGGCCGGCCTGAATTCCTGGCGCCTGTCCATCCCTTTGCGAATACCGTTGAATGGGTTAACGGAACCCGACAAAGCGCCCTCGTACTATCCCGCTCGAGACAGGAACCGGCGCTGCGTGTTAGCGTCTCGACCGGAACCGCGCCTCGTCTTCGGCACCAGAAATCAGCGCCTGGGCCCGCCCGACCGCAGTGTTGAGATCGTCAGCCCGCTTCATCGCGACCGCGCGCTGGTACAAAGCGAGCGCCCCCGGATAATCCCCGCGCTGTTCGGCGCAGAGCCCGAGATTGAAGACGGTCGAAAGCTGCCCGGGCTGGTCGCGGTCGATCTCGGCCCAGGCAGTACATGCCGCCACGACGTCGCGCTGCGACAGTTTGACCACGTCCTTGAACCGCGCTGCGACCTCTTTGGAGAGCCCTGCCCGGTCCTCGCGAAAGCGGATGCGATAGGTGTCGCCATGCGGCGCGATCTCGCCGCGCACCTCATTGGCGATCCCTGCAATCATGCCCGCGATCGTCGCCTCGGCGGTGCTGGACGGGCTTTCGCCCGGGCACCAGCTTACCGTTTCGCTCCGTGGCTTGTTCGCGCTGTAGACGATCGCGCCGTCCGCGATACGCACAATGCGCAGCGACGCGGTCAGGCTGGTCGTCCGCTCGGTGCAGGGCACGGGTACATCGGCTTTCTTGATGCACTCCCCTTCCCGCTCGCCATCTTTCGGCGCGGCGCGCTCGACGCACCGGTTTCGGGTAAGCTGGACCCTGTGCTCCTCCCAATCCGAATTGGCCGATCCGCTGAGCGTGCCCTGAGCACGCGCCGGCCCGACCCCGCCGCCGCCAAGCAGGGTGAAATGCGGCCCGCTGCCATTGCTCGCCTGGCCAAGTGCACTGGTGATCGCATTGGCGAGCTGCTCGCCGTCGCGGCCGCCGAACCGGTCGATCGCGAGTTTTCGGAGATAGCTTGCCTCGCGGTTCTGCGCCGGAAAGCGGCCGCTGATGGTGATGGTTTCGGCAAGCGCACCTGCCGCAGTGGCGAGCGCGATGCTCGCAGCGGCGCCGAGCGCGATACGACGCGCGATGGAGTTGGCCATGGCGATTTCCCCGGGAATCGAAACGGTAGCGCAACTTATTGCGCCATGCGCCGCCGATCGCAACCGCGCGCAGTTGACCAGCCACCCCTCACCGGCCCAGACAATCGCAAACACCATAGGAGAGCGAGCATGGGCGAACCACTTACGGGGCTGGAATTGCGGTCGACGGTTACCGACGGCAGTCTGAAGCTGGACCTGGTTGACGTCACGCTCGACGCACCGGGCCCAGACGAGGTGATCGTCCAGGTCGAGGCATCGCCGATCAACCCGTCCGATCTCGGGCTGCTGCTTGGACCCGCGGACCTTTCGACCATGCAGGCCGCCGGCACCTCGGATCGCCCGACCCTCACCGCAAGCATTCCGCCGCAGCGCATGGCGATGCTGGCGGCACGGCTCGGTCAGTCGATGGCGGTCGGCAATGAAGGTGCCGGCACGGTGGTACAGACGGGCGAGAATGCGGCGCATCTGCTTGGCCGCAAGGTCGGGATGATCGGCGGCGCGATGTACACCCAGTATCGCAAGCTCCGTGCGAGCGACTGCGTGCAGCTCCCCGAAGGCGCGACCGCGGCGGACGGCGCCTCGATGTTCGTCAACCCGCTCACCGCCCTCGCCTTTACCGAGACGATGAAGGCGGAAGGCCACAAGGCGATCGTCCACACCGCCGCCGCCTCCAATCTCGGCCAGATGCTCAACAAGATCTGCCTTGCTGACGGCATTCCGCTGGTGAACATCGTCCGCAGCGCCGAACAGGCCGCGATCCTCCGCGCGATCGGGGCGACCTATATCGTCGACAGCACAGCGCCCGATTTCATGGCGGCCCTGACCGATGCCATCGCCGCGACGGGCGCGACCATCGGCTTCGACGCGATCGGCGGCGGCAAGGTCGCGGGTCAGATCATGAGCGCAATGGAAGTCGCCGCGAACCGCAACGCGGCCAGCTACAGCCGTTATGGCTCAAGCGTTTTCAAGCAGGTCTATATCTATGGCGCGCTGGATTTCGGCCCGACCTTGCTCGATCGCAGCTTCGGCCTGACCTGGAGTGTCGGCGGCTGGCTGCTGACACCGTTCCTGATGAAAGCCGGCGCGGAAGTGAATGCCCGCATGCGCCAGCGCGTCGTCGACGAGCTGACCACGACCTTTGCCAGCCACTATACGGCGACCATAAGTCTGGCGGACGCGCTTAGGCCGGAAATTGTCGCTGCGTATCAGCGCAAAACGACGGGCGAGAAATATCTGATCGACCCGAGTTTGTAGGGGGGAACGCCCGACCTTCTTCTCTTCGCCGGGTTCCGCTTGGGGAGAACCAGAATCGAATTCGACCAAAGCATATGGTCACCCCGGACTTGTTCCGGGGTCCATCGGGCTGGCGCCACGAACCTATCGGAAATCAGTGTATGCGGGCCGATGGATGCCGGAACAAGTCCGGCATGACGGTTAAAGACGATCGAGAATAATAGTAAAAGGTACTGAAAAGTCTAAAGAAAGGGCGGCGCGCGGAATTTCGCGCGCCGCCCTCACTGCGGATCACTCCGACTTGTGCTTCTTCTTGGTCTTGGTCGTGGTGGTGGTCGATGTCGTTGCCGACGTATCGGGCGTCGTCGCCGTGGTTGTGGCCGAGGTGTCCGGCGCCGGCGTTGAAGCGTCCGACGAGGTTGTCCCGGTGGTCGTCGCCTGGCCCGTCGTGTCCGGCGTGGTTGGGGTCGGGGCCGTGCTCGGCGGGATTGTCGTGGTGGTGGTGGTGCTGCCTGGGGCCGTCTGTCCGGGCAGAGTGCTCGGTGTCGACTGAGCCGTTGCCGGGAAAGCAAGTGCCAGCGCGCCGCCGGCGATGGCAATGGACAAGAGTCTAAATTGCATTTTCATTCCTCCGCTTAATGGTCTGCGATCAACACGACCATTTAAGCGGGGTTCCTCGGCTTGCCGCACTGCAGCAACAGGTGTCGCCGAGCCGCATCTGGTGCGGGACGAACGTTCGCCATTTATCGATATTTACGTACCGCTTACAGCCCGCGGCGCCCGAACCCTGAAGCTGCAGGCGTGAATACAGGGGGCGGGGCGGAGGTTTGCGGCATGGAGGAGCGCCGAGGCGTGAGCGCCGGTTCGCGGCCGAGCGCGGGGCCGAAATCCGGCGATCCGTCACGATAAGAACCGCTATACCAGTCGCCATCCCCCGTTGGCTGACTCGGCCAGAACAGCCGGCAAAGGCTCAGGAGGATGTTGAGGAGCACACCAATCAGTGCGAGCCCCGGCACGAACGGCGAGAGGAGCATGATGATCGAGAGCGTCCCGATCGAACCTGGAATGACATAGAGCGGGTTCCAGCCCATGTCCCGATAGCGCTTGGCCTGGAAGGCGAGCGCAAACCAGAGATAGATCGGCAGGACGAGCCCCATGAAGATTATCATGAAGCCTCCTGGTACCGGTCCTTTTTCACCATAGCTGAGATGGGGCGGCCTGAAGCCTGCTATAAGGGCAACCACAAGCATTATCATCAGGAATCCGAGCCCGACGATGGCTAAGAAATATTCGAGCCGACCCATCCGGCCGCCGAAACCCAGGATATTGTGAAGCACGATGCCCTCCCCCGACACATCATGCTGCCACAGTAAGAGTTTCTGCATTGGCGGCGAATATGGTTAACGACGTCTGTAGCGTTAAAGGCCGATGGGGTGTGCTCGAATCCCCGGCGCGGGGATATCGCCAGCGCCCTGGATTGCGGTTAGTGAACCATGCAGCAAGGGGAGACGCTCTTTGATCATCTGGTTCCTGGCGCCCGCGTTGCTACAGCTCAGCCCCGTTCCAGACGTGATCCGTAATGCTGACGATCCGTTGGTCAGTCGCTTCCTCAGGGCAATCGATGCCGGTTCGGCAAGTGAGGTAACGGCCGTGACCGAGGGGCGGCTTTTCAAGGTGCAGGGGAACAAGGTTTTCGTTCGGGTGAGGTCGACCGAATTTCTGCTCGACATCGACGGGTGCATTCATGACGAAATCACGCAGTCTCCTTCCACGCGCGAAATCGACGTAAAATGGGGCTGCCCATGGCAGGCAGATGTCAGGTGGAATGGCCACCGCCATGAAGATATGAGAACATATGTGACCACCATCCGTTTTACCGCTGGCGTGCCATCCTACTTCTACCATGAGCTGCCGCTCGGCGGTCGGTCGCCGCCGACGTTGAAACAGCAGTCGTGCGACATGCTACGTGACGCCAGGGACCAGGCCGTCACCCTATCGACAGATGTCGAGGCGGCGTTGAAGGCCGCATGCACAGGGTAAAGCTGAAGCTGTCGAGCGTTGTCGAACGACGCCGCACCCCGCTATATCCCTTTGGTTACAGAGAAGGAATCGCATGGAAGCGCTGAAGCTGGCAGGCGTCGTCAAGCGCTTCGGTGACTTTACGGCGGTCGATGACCTGAGCTTTGCGGTCGCGCCCGGCGAGGTGTTCGGCTTTCTCGGCCCGAACGGTGCTGGCAAAACCACTTCGCTGCGGATGGTGCTCGACATCCTGCGCCCCGATGCCGGAACGATATCGGTGATGGGCCGGCCACCGGGGCGTTCGGCGAGCCCGGACCTTGGTTTCCTGCCCGAGGAGCGCGGCTTGTACCGGTCAATGACCGCGATCGATACCATCGTCTATCTTGGCCGCCTGAAGGGCATGGCCGCCGGCGCCGCCCGGCGCGAGGGCATGGCGCTGCTCGACCGGTTCGGCCTGTCGGCATTCGCCCGCACCTCAGTCGAGAAGCTGTCAAAGGGCATGGCTCAAAAGGTCCAGCTGGCTACTGCGATCGTCAACA
>JBDTXU010000669.1:0-3200 GCA_040006055.1 Sphingomonas bacterium
CCTATGAATATCGCCGCACCAATCGCGGCGGCCAGGGCATCACCAATATCGACAACATCAAGCGCAACGGCCCCGTGGTCGCGAGCTTCCCGGCGTCGAAGGGCCATCAACTCATGCTGGTGACCGATCAGGCCAAGCTGATCCGCATGTCGCTCGGCGATCTGCGCGTGATCGGGCGTGGCTCGGCCGGGGTGAAATTGTTCGATGTCGCTGACAACGAACATGTCGTCTCCGCCGCCCGCATCGAGGAATCGGAAGACGAGGCCGAAGTCGATCTGGCCGACGGTCCGCAGGCAGATGCGCCGACGCCCGATGGTGACACCGGCGAGGATCTGGCGGCCGGTCCGGAGGGCGGCGAATAAACCGCTGACCCGAAGCACGCGGGAGTCAATCAGGGGATAGGCAATGCAATGGGTGGTGTCTGATCCGCCGCCAAAGCTCCCGACGCCTGAGGCGCTGCGGTCGATCTCGGCCGCGATCGAGGCGCAGCCTCATTTGCCGGCCCTCCGCGCGTTTCGCGCCGGCATGATGATGCGGCTTGGTCGGCCGGACGACGCGATCGCGGATTTCGTTGCCGCCATGAACCAGGATCCGCAGGGGGCCAGGTACACGACGCAAATCGCGACCTGCCATTTGCGCGCTGGCCGCCCCGAGGCAGCCCTCGAGGTCTGTAACAGTCGCGTTCCTGAGGACTCCGATCCCGCATGGAGTCTGCAGCGCGGCCGAGCATTGGTGCGATTAGGCCGCGTGCCCGAAGGACAAGTGGAACTCACGCGCGCATTGCAGGCCAAAGACCCGGGTTTCTCAGCCCTGCGGTCGCTGCTCCCCACCTACGGCCGCACCGGGGACGGTGGCGCGCTGCTCGCCTTCTGCGATTCGCTGGAGCCGCGCCATGCGGAAACCGCTGGCGTGCGCGGCTATCGCGCGGTGGCGCTCAGCATACTCGGACGGACGCGCGATGCGCTCGATCTGGTCGATCTCGATCGGTGCATCGTCCGCCTCCCCTTCGAGCCCCCGGCCGAATTTGGCGGCATCGAGGCATTCAACCAGGTGCTGGCGGACGAAGTTCTGACCGCGGTGCCTGAGGGAGCTCCGATCGACCGCCATGTCGACTATCTGACGACTGTGCGGCCCGACCCGGCGCGCGCAGCGCTGATGGTGTTCGTCCGGCGTACCGTCGAGGAATATGTCGACGGCATCCCGGAACGCGGCCTCAACAAGGCCATGCCCTTCGTTCCGGAAGTCGCGGAGCTCACCAGCGGGAGCGTCATCTTGAGAGGAGACGCGGGCCAGGGCGAACATCTCCACCCGACCGGCTATCTCTCCTGCGTGTATCATGTCGCGGTGCCGGCGCCCGTGGCGACGGGGTCGGATGCTGGTGCCCTGCGTGTCGGCGGCTGTGCGAGCCAGTTCGCCGGGCATGAGCCCGTCTGGGGCACGCGAACCATCATGCCCGAACCGGGCTGGCTCACCTTGATTCCGTCACACATCTTCCACGCCGTACTGCCAACCCGCTCCCGAGAGCCCCGAATCACGGTGCCTTCCGATGTGCGGCCAATCCGCCCCTAAACTCAAACAAGGGGCGGCCTGTGGCGCAACGCGTTTGCGCCAGCGGCGATTTATTTGACGTCGCCGGACCAGGATTCCCGCCATTTTTAGCGTTTGAGTAATCAATTTAGATGATTAGCGGTGCTATAACTAACCTGTTGATTCCGGGGCGATCGGCACGACCGACAATTCAGATGACAGGCTGGTTGCCAGTTGCAGGGGCACCATGTGGTCGAACAGTTTGAAAAGGGCGAATTAACCGCCGTCTCTCTATCGGACGACGCCCCCTCGTCCGATCGGCGCACGCAGACGCGCCACGTCACCGTCCTCCGGGTTGCCAAGTTGATCACGCCGCATGGCGAGGAATTGTGCCTCGTCCGCGATATTTCCACCGGCGGGCTCATGGCCCATATCTATTCCGAGCTGAAGGTCGGAGACCCGGTGACGGCCGAATTCAAATCTGGGCACGTTGCGCCGGGCACCATATCGTGGCGCCGCGAAGGCGTGGCCGGAATCACCTTCGATGCCCCTGTGGACGCGGAGAAAATCCTGTCCGGCGACGATGTCGCATCAAACAACTACCAGGCGCGATCGCCACGCCTCGGCATCAAGCTGCGAGCGCGTGTCCGGGTTGGGGGCTTCTACCGCGCCGCGACCCTGTGCGACATCTCGCAGGGTGGCGCGAAGATCCAGCCCCCCGATCTCGGCGAGGTGGGGCAACCCGTGGTCCTCGCAGTCACGGGCCTGCCCGCAATTGCCGGTGTGGTCCGCTGGCGCGATGCCGACCATGCCGGCATTCAGTTCGACATAGCTTTCCCGTTCAAGCTGCTGGCCGAGTGGGCGGCAAACGTGCAGCATCGTGCCGAACCGGGCGCATCCCCGATCTCGATCACGGACATCGGCGTATCGGGCACTGATCCGGCGAAAAGCTGACGCGCCGCGGGCGCGTCGTTTTGGTCGATGACTCGTCGCAGCACAGTTTACCAAAACATTGAAAAGGGTTGGAACCAATTGAGCCGCGCCGTGTTTGATCGGCGAGCGGAGGTCTTCCAGGGCGATATTGGGGCGGAAAAATGCGAAACCCGACTGACCGGGCTTATTACGAACGCCGTGCAGCTGAGGAGCGCCAGCGCGCGCGCGCTGCAAGGAACCATTGTGCCGCGAACATGCACCGCGATCTTGCGCTGGAATATGAGCGCAGAGCGGAGGCGCTTTCCTGGAGCGAACTACCCGAGACAGTTGCTGCCGAATGACGCGGCGACCGCAATGTCACGGCCCGGCCGCCCCGATATCCGCGCCTTGAACCTGGGCGCTCCAGCATGGCATGGCGGATCCACGGCATTCGGGACAGGCAACCATGGCAGCGACCACCGCATACAAGATTCTGACCGGGCCGGAGATGGCGGTTCTGGAGCGCGATGGCAGCTTCGCCGGAGCGCCGGTCGATCTCGCCGATGGCTATATCCATCTCTCCACTGACGAACAGCTCGATGAGACGGCGGCAAAGCATTTCGCCGGCCAGGCCGGGCTCCATATCGCAGCGGTCGATCTCGAGGCGCAGGGCGGTATGGTGCGCTGGGAAGTCTCGCGCGGCGGGGCGCTGTTCCCGCACATCTACGGCCCGCTGCTGCTTGAAACGGTGATCGCCTATG
>JBDTXU010000670.1:0-6463 GCA_040006055.1 Sphingomonas bacterium
TGATGTACCTCGCGCTCAGCTACGATCACCGCCTGATCGACGGCCGCGAGGCGGTAACCTTCCTCGTAGCGTTGAAGAACGCGATCGAGGATCCGACCCGGATTTTGATCGACCTTTGAGGTGACTGAGCAACTACCCCTTCCGCCTTGGCTCGCGGCTCCCGATATACCGCGGGGCTCGATCGGCTGGCGGATGGGGCTTGGTGAAGATCTATACGACACATTCTATCAATGGTTCAGCAACCTCACAGATGCCGAGGCTGACGAGTTCGCTGGCCGCAATCCAGAGCCCTCCGAATGGACTGGCCAATATGCCATGATCCGGGCGAATCCTTGGAAGTAAGATATGGCTGACTATGATTTCGACGTCCTGGTAATCGGCTCCGGCCCCGGCGGCTATGTCGCCGCGATCCGCGCCGCGCAGCTTGGGCTCAAGACGGGCTGCGTCGAGGGTCGCGAGACGCTCGGCGGTACCTGCCTCAATGTCGGCTGCATACCGTCCAAGGCAATGCTGCACGCGTCCGAACTCTATGACGAAGCCGTCTCCGGCCGGCTCGCCAAATTGGGCGTGAAGGTCGAGACCAGCCTCGATCTCGACACGATGCACGGCCAGCGCAAGGACGCGGTCAAGCAGCTCACCGGCGGCATCGAATTCCTGTTCAAGAAGAACAAGGTCGAATGGCTGAAGGGCTATGCCAGCTTCACCGGCAAGGACAGCGTCAAGGTCGGTGACCGCGAAGTCCGCGCGAAGAACATCATCATCGCAACCGGCTCCTCGGTCACGCCGCTCCCCGGCGTCACCGTCGACCAGAAAATCGTGGTGGATTCGACCGGCGCGCTCGAACTGCCGGCCGTGCCGAAGCACATGGTGGTGATCGGCGGCGGCGTGATCGGGCTTGAGCTCGGCTCGGTCTGGCGCCGGCTCGGCGCGAAGGTCACGGTCGTCGAGTTCCTCGACCAGATCCTGCCCGGTTTCGATGGCGAGGTCCGCAAGGAAGCCAATAAGATCATGAAGAAGCAGGGGCTGGAATTCCGCCTCTCGACCAAGGTCACCGGCGTGAAGGTCGAAGGCGCCACCGCGACGCTCACCGTCGAGCCCGCCGCCGGTGGTGCTGCCGAAACGATCGAGGCCGATGCCGTACTCGTCTCGATCGGCCGTCGCCCCAACACTGACGGCCTCGGCCTTGATGCCGCCGGCCTCGCGACCAACCAGCGTGGCCAGATCGAAACCGACCACCGCTTCAAGACCGCGGTCGACGGCATCTGGGCGATCGGCGATGTCATTCCCGGCCCGATGCTCGCGCACAAGGCCGAGGACGAAGGCATCGCGGTCGCCGAGAACATCGCCGGCCTCACCGGTATCGTGAACCATGATGTGATCCCGAGCGTCGTCTATACCAGCCCGGAGATCGCCGGCGTCGGCCTCACCGAGGAAGCGGCGAAGGAGCGTGGGGAAGTGAAGGTCGGCAAATTCCCGATGGTCGCCAATTCACGCGCCAAGACCAATCATGAGCCCGACGGCTTCGTGAAGGTGATCGCCGATGCAAAGACCGACCGCGTCCTCGGCGTCTGGGTCATCGCCTCGGTCGGCGGCACGATGATTGCCCAGGCCGCGCAGGCGATGGAGTTCGGCGCTACGTCCGAGGACATCGCTTACACCTGTCACGCGCATCCGACTCATTCGGAAGCGATCAAAGAAGCGGCGATGGCAGTGCTGGGCAAACCGATCCACATCTGATCGGCACGCGCCCTTCAGTCCTCAACCACCCCGGCCTGGTGCCGCCGCGCGGCCGCAACCGCATCCTCGATCGTCGAGCGGTAGCGCACTTCCGGCGGCCGTCCGCCATGCAACAGCAGCAGGCGGCGGACGGCCACACGGGCTCCCGCGATATAGACGGTGGCGCCGTGCCGATGCGCCTGCCGCGCGAAACCGGCAATCGTGGCGGCAGCGGTTGAGTCCAGCACCGGCACATCGGACACATCGATCACATAGGCCTTGGGGTGCTCGCCGATCCGGTCGAGCGCTGCTGCGACCGCGCCCGCCGCACCGAAGAAAAAGGCGCCGGTGATACGATAGACGATGATGTCGGGGTCGGTTGCGAGCGCCGCATCATAAGGCGTGCGATCGTCGCCCTCGGCATCGTCGCTCAGGTCTCCCCCGACGTGTAACGCCGGCTGCTCGATCTCCACTGCCTGCGCCATGCGGTGCAGGAACAGCAGGGCGCCGATGCCGAAACCGACCAATATGCCCTCGGTCAGGTCGCGGAAGATGACGAGCAGGAAGGTCGTGATCAGCACCACCGCGTCGCCGCGCGACGCGCGCAACAGGATCGCGAACTCGTGCTTCTCGGCCATGTTCCAGGCGACGACGACCAGTACCGCGGCAAGCGACGCGAGCGGGATCAGGCTCGCCAGCGGCGCCGCAACCAGCATGAAGGCAAGCAGGATCAGCGAATGGAGCATGCCCGCCACCGGCCCGCGAGCGCCGGCGCGGACATTGGTCGCTGTCCGGGCGATGGTGCCGGTCACGCAGATCCCGCCGAACAGGGAGGAGGCGATATTGGCGGCCCCTTGCGCGACCAGCTCGCAATTCGAACGATGGCGACGCCCGGTCATGCTGTCGGCGACGACTGCGGACAACAGGCTTTCAATCGCCCCCAGCAGAGCAAAGGACAATGCGGCCGGCAACACCGCCTCGATCCTGGCAAGCGACAGATCGGGCAGATGCGGCATCGGTAGCGAGCGCGGGATTCCGCCGAACTTCGTCCCGATCGTCTCGACCGGCAACGCCAGCAGCCAGACGGCAAGTGCGCCCAGTGCAACCGCGATCAGAAAGCCCGGCCAGTGCGGTCGCAGACGGCGCAGCACCAGGATCGCCGCCACCGAAACCCCGGCGATCGCCGCGGCGGTGATGCTCAGGCTCGGCAGCGCTCCGCCGAGCGCGAGGAGCTTGGGCAGGAACGGCCCCGGCTCGGCGCCGCCCAATGTCAGGCCGAGCAGGTCCTTGAGCTGGCTTGCGAAGATGATGACCGCGATTCCAGAGGTGAAGCCGACCGTCACCGGATAGGGGATATATTTGATGAAGGTGCCGAGCCGAAGAAAGCCCACCACCAGCAGGATCAGGCCCGAGAGCATCGTCGCGAGGATCAACCCGTCGACACCGTGTTTCGCGACGGTTGCGGCAACCAGCACGATGAAGGCGCCGGCCGGCCCGCCGATCTGAAACCGGCTGCCGCCGAGCGCCGAGACGAAGAACCCACCGACGATCGCGGTGTAGAGTCCCCGATCCGGCGTCACGCCCGAGGCGATCGCGATCGCCATCGAGAGCGGCAGGGCGACGATCGCAACGGTCAGCCCGGCGAGCGCGTCTGCTTTCAGGTCAGTCGGTGAATAGCGCTCGCGCAGGACGGTCACGAGCTTCGGGGTGTAGAGATCGAGAAAGCGCGGGGAATGCCGCGCCTGAATCGTCACCGGCCGGCCCTGTCGATCCGCCCGCCCTGCTTGAGCCGTACGCCTCTGCCGCCATCGCGGCTTTCCATGCCCTCGCCGATGAGCTCGACACCCGCACGCTCAAAGGCTTCGACGACTTTGGTCAGCGTATCGATGACACCGCGCACATTGCCCTCGCTGGCTTCCATGCGCTGGATGGTCGGAAGCGACACGCCGGAGAGCTCGGCAAGCTGGCGCTGGTCGATCCCGGCTAAGGCGCGTGCGGCGCGCATCTGGGCGGATGTGATCATTGATTCCCTCGGCGAATAGGCATGTATCATACATCATAATAAACGTTCAAGCCATCACTAATAATGCTCCATACACTAGCCATGCATGTTATCACGCCAGCCGCTGTCGGCCGGTTCCACCGGCGCCTGAAATGAAGATCTGGTTCTATATGGCCGCCATCGCAGCCGGCGTGTCAGACGGGGCGCGGTCCCCAGGGGCCGGTTTGCGCGCCAGCACGGGAAAGTGCCGCGATCGCGATCGCCAGCGCCCCGGCGGCACCCGCCGCCAGCCACAGTGCCTTGCTATCGAACGCCCCATAGCAGCGCGCGCCCATCACCACGCCGCACAGGAAACCGAGCCACAGCAGGAGATGACGCAGCCACCCCCAGCGATCGGCATCCCCCATCAGCGCACCCGCCAGGCCTTCGCCCATCCGCACCAGCAACCCGGTCATCCGTGCGAGCCCGACACCGATCTCGCCTCCGCGTGCGAACCCGCCATTCTCCACGCCCATCGCACCGGCGAGCAGCAGCAGCGTCCTAGTGTCGGGCTGGTGTTGTGCGAGCATAGCCGCAAAGCCGATCAGCAGCATGACGCCGATCATTGCCATCGTCTGGGCTCGCTGTGGCCAATGCCTGGCAATGACGGCGGCGATCATCGCCCCGCTGACGAAGCTCAGGATCAGCGCCCCGGCCATGCGCACCTCGTCATAGCGCCCGGCCGCAAGTGAAACGCCGAGCCGGGTCGTGTTCCCGCTCATGAACGCGGCGAAGAAGCCGCCGAGACTCGAAAAGACCAGGGCATCGACGAATCCCGCCAGAGCGGTGAGGCAGACGGCGAGGACGATCATCGGCGACTGGGAGCGTTGCATCGCGTCCATATGTGTCAGCACGCGCCGCATCGCTAGTGTCCGGAATCAGAAGTTCGTTCAATATCTGCCGCGGGGCCACCTTGAGAGTGGCGGCGCGTGGAACGGCGGGCGGTGTCAGCACTGACGTTGTCGCAATGGGACAGGCGCCGGGTGGGGAGTGAATTCAACCCTTCTGGGCCTCTGCTATGGTCACGCCGATCCGATGCCCGCTCTTTCCCATTGTCGAGACAATCGAAACGCCGCCGCCCAAACCGGGGTGATTGTCCACGCTCGCCGGGCGACATCGTCGACTCAAGAAAAAAGGGGAAGAATTCACGTGACTCGCATAATTCAATACTTTGGAATCAAGAAAACACCCAGTTTCCGCTCGCCGCTGTCGACGATATGTTCACGAAAACATGTTGGAAAATCGCCGCGGCATGGCTTCGAATTCTGATGAGTCGGCGAACCGGTTTTAAATTCATATCCACACGGTGGCTCGCAAAAATGCCGTTTTTGTAATGGCTATATTAAAATGGGGTCACCGGATGGGCCATCATTAGCCTGGAAATTCGGGTCCGTAAAAAAATGAATATTTCAGGAATATTGATGGCTCCATCAAAATGACTGAAAAAGAATAATGCGAGACACTAAGCTGTTGATACTACTATGGAAAATGCCAAAATGGCGCGGAATTATGACCATTTCACCGCGTTTTCGCGCGTTTTCTCCACCGACTCGCAAAAATCCGCCAACTATTCGTGATGGATTTTTTCCACCGGCCATTCCTATTCACGCAGCAGAATTACACGAATTGCCTTGGCTGAAACTAACGACAAGTTTGACGGCTTTTCGTGACGCGACGGCAAAAGCCCGGACCGCAGCGGCGATTTTGCACAGCGCGGCCCCCGGCGTAGAGAGTGCCGATGCACGCCCCGCTCCTCTGGCAATTCGGCTCGATCCTGCCCTGGCTTGATCTGTTCGGCATCGCCGTGTTCGCGACCACCGGCGCGCTCGCCGCGACCCGCCGGGCCCAGACCTTCGTCACCGCCGCTTTCTTCGCGCTGGTGACGGGCGTCGGCGGCGGCTCGGTCCGCGATCTGCTGATCGGCGCGCCGGTGTTCTGGGTGCACGATCCCCTCGTCGCCGGGGTCTGCCTCGCGGTCGCAGCGCTCGTCTGGGTGACGCCGCAGCGCTGGTGGCGCGATGCCGCGCTCGACTGGCTCGATGCGGCTGGCCTCGCCGCCTACGCCGTATTCGGCGCAGCCAAGGCGCTGGCGTTCGGCGTGCCCCCGGTGCCCGCCGCGCTGATGGGCGTCATCACAGCCTGTGTCGGCGGCATCATTCGCGATGTGCTCGCCGGCGAACCCTCGATCCTGATGCGGCCAGAACTCTATGTCACCGCAGCGGCGCTCGCTGCCGGGCTTCACGTCATACTGGTCGCTGCCGGCCTCCCGGCTTTTGCCGCCGCGATCATCGCAACCGCCGCCGGTTTCGGCCTGCGCGCCGCGGCGATCCACTGGCGGCTCGCACTGCCGAGCTATCGCGGGCTGCGCTGAGGCCGGCGCGTGGTGCGGCCGATACGTCGCCGGGAGGGCAGAGCACCCTCCCGACGTCACGCATTATCGCTGTTCGATCCGTGCCTCCTTGAAGCGCACATTGGCGCGCGGGCTGATTCCCTGCGCCGCCTTCAGCGCCGTCCCGCCGGTGATGCCGGTCGTCGGCACGAGCACCAGTGAGGCATCCCCGCTGACCCCGAGCGAGGTAAGCGCGTCCGTCGCGTCGAAGGTCCGCGATGCCGTGTCAGCCATGCCTCGCATGCCCTGCATGTCGTCATGATGCGGCGCTGTGTCGTTGAAGAAGTTGATCACGCCGACCAGCACCCGCTTGCCGC
>JBDTXU010000671.1:0-13551 GCA_040006055.1 Sphingomonas bacterium
TCTGGAAGATCACCTGCTTGGCGGCTTGCGCTGCGATGCGGCCGAACTCGATCGGCGGCAGCGGATCGACGATATAGTCGCCGACCACGGCGCCCGGCTGGAGCTTCTGCGCTTCCTTCAGGTTCACCTGCTTGAAATAGTCATCGACCGCCTCGACCACCTCGACGACGCGCCACAGGCGAAGATCGCCGGTGTTGGCATCGAGCTTGGCGCGGATGTCGTTCTCGGCGCCGTAGCGGGCGCGAGCGGCGCGCTGGATCGCGTCCTCCATCGCCTCGATCACGATCGCGCGATCGATCATCTTCTCGGTGGCGACCGCGTTTGCGATCGCAATCAATTCTGCCTTGTTGGCGGAAACGGCAGTTGCCATCAGTCTTGCCCTTCACTCTGGTTCTGGTTGGCGCTTTCGAGCGCCTCGTCTTCGAATTCCTCGGCGCCTTCAGTGGAAAGCGGCCGGGTGGATGCAATCAGCGCGTCGGTCAGGAGCAATTTGGCGTCGGCGACTTGGTCGAAACCGATCGTCATCGCCTCATGCTTCTTCACATCGATCGTGATGCGGTCGCCCTCGACGCCCTTGAGCACGCCGGTAAGCTGCTTGCGGCCCTCGACGGGCGCGGTCAGGAAGATGCGCGCCTCATGTCCGGCCCAGTCGGCAAAGTCGCTGAGCCGAGTCAGCGGCCGGTCGATGCCGGGCGAACTGACTTCGAGCCGATAGGCCTCCTCGATCGGATCCTTCTCGTCGAACAGGTCGGAAACCCGGCGCGACAGTGCGGCGCAATCGTCGATCGTCAGCTGGCGGGTGTCGGGCCGCTCGGCCATCACCTGCAAGGTCACGTCGCCGGCGGCGCCGAACAGCTTCACGCGCACGAGATCAAAGCCGAGGGCTTTCGCCTCGGGCTCGATCATCCGTGTCAGCTGCGCGATATCCGCCATCGAACTCCAAACATGCCTTTTCGCCGCCGGGACCGTGTGGCCCCGACCTCTTCACCCATAACGATGTAGAGAATGTGAGAGCGATATACGGCGGACCGGGTGATTGGGCAAGAGGGTTGGGTGGGGGCTCGAATCGCATCTCGCCTGGCGCTTCGATCGATCCTATAGGATACGGCTGAACGCGGCCATGCGAGGGCCGTTGTGCGTCACGACCCGCGACCGAGAGAGGCGCCTGCTATGATCCGATTCCCGACCTATGCACTCCTGCCTTTTGCCGTATTGATCGGTGCGAGCTGTTCGGGAACCTCCAACGCCGCCCTGAACGCGACCGCGCCGGTATCGATGGAGCTCCCTGAAAACGCCCCGCTCGATCCGGCGCTCAAGAACGTCCCGGCGACCACCGGACGCGCCAACCTGACGCCGAGCGCGCCACCCTTCACCGTCACGCGGATCGGCCAGTTCGACTCGCCCTTCGCGCTGGCGTTTCTGCCCGACGGGCGGCTGCTCGTGACCGAAAAAGGCGGGCACCTCAAACTTCGCGCCACCGATGGCAGCGTAACCGAGATCACCGGCGTGCCGACCGTCGCGCAGGTCAACCAGGGCGGGCTGCTCGACGTCGCGATCGCGCCCGATTTCGCCGCCAGCAGGCGGATCTATATCACCTATTCCGAACCGCGCTCGCAGGGCAGCAGCCTTGCGCTCGCCACCGCGTCGCTCGGCGCGAACAGCCTCGACAAGCTGCGGGTGATCTGGCGTGCCGGATCGGACGGCCCGGGCGGCCAGTTCGGCGCGAACATCGCCTTCGCGCCTGATGGCAAATCGCTGTTCCTGTCGTCGGGCGAACGCCAGCGCTTCACCCCGGCTCAGGATCCCGATCAGGCGCTGGGCAAGATCCTGCACCTCACGCTGGACGGCAGGCCAGCGCCCGGCAGTCCAATCGCGTCGGCCGATGACGTGCGGGCAGCGACATGGTCGAGCGGCCACCGCAATCCCTACGGCCTGTCCTTCGATTCAGCCGGACGCCTGTGGGAAACCGAGATGGGCCCAAGGGGTGGTGACGAACTCAACCTCATCCTGCCGGGCAAGAACTATGGTTGGCCGATCGTCTCCAATGGCGAAAATTATTCCGGCCAGCCGATCCCGGATCATCCGAGCCGCCCCGACCTGGAGGCGCCGAAGCTCTGGTGGAATCCCTCCATCTCGCCGGGTGGTTTGCTCCTCTATTCTGGGGATATGTTCCCGTCCTGGAAGGGATCTGCCTTTATCGCGGCGCTGTCGGGCAACGCACTGATCCGGGTGACGTTGAACGGCACCACCGCCGCGCCGGCCGATCAATGGAAGATGGGCATGCGCATCCGCGATGTTGCCCAGGCGCCCGACGGCGCGATCTGGCTGCTCGAGGATGGCAAAGGCGAGAATGGCCGTCTCTTCCGGATCACGCCAAAGAGCTGATCCGCCAGAAGCGGAGCCCATCAAAAACGTAGCGAAGCGATCTTGGCGTTGGCTTCCGCAACACCGGGATTGCCTGGTTTGCCCGTCAGGTGCTCGAAAACGTCATCAAGCCCGGCGTAGCGATCGCGCGCCTGAATCCAGAAGGCTCGCGCGGTTTCATTGTCGCCGAGCGCCTCGGCATGCAGCGCCGCGCTTCGCATGGCATTGGCGATATCGAGTGGCTGTGCGCCGGGTGTCGCCCGGTACAAGGTCAGCATCTCGGTGATCGACTCGGAGGCCTCTCGGGCATTGCCGGCAGCGACCAGAATGTCAGCGAGATGCCGGATCGCATGGGCGAGCGTGGCGCGGGCACTCGCGTCGCGCAGCAAGGCGACGGCGCGGCGTTGCTGGATCAGCGCATTGTAGAAATCACCGGCGTCGCGCGATTGCTGCGCGGCTGCGGCATAGGTTGCGGCCTGTTGGCGCTGGTCGGTCATGGCCGCGCGATCAGATAGTTCATGCGTGCCGCCGCGATCGGCCTGGTGGGGTCATCCTGCCAGGCTGTCGCCTCGACATTGGCGACGCGGGTGCCGAGCCGGGTGACAATGCCTTTTCCATAGGTCGGCTTGTCGCGGCCGCCGCGCATGAAGTCCACGGTCACATTGATCGGCTTGATCCGTCCACCGCCTTCATCGGCGAGCGCGTGCCGGAGCGCGACGATCGCCGCCACCTCCATCAGCCCGCTGATCGCGCCGCCATGGAGGAAGCCGGGGCGACCGAGCACGGCCTGGCCAAATGGCATCATCAGCGTGGTCTCATCGTCGGAGTCTAGTGTGAGGCCGAGCAGCTCTGCATAAGGGGGCAGCTTCACCGATAGCCCTCCAATGCCATGAAGGTGCCCGCGACATGCGCGAGCGGATCGTCCGGGTCGCCATCATGCGCCTGGCCGCGCACGAACGCGATCGACCGCGTGATGCGATAGCATTCGCCGCGCCCGATGACTGTCTTGCCCGGCGTCGCCGGCCGCAGATAATCGACACGCAGGTCAAGCGTCGCATGCGCGCAGAAAGTGCCGAGCTTCAGCCAGACCGAGAGGCTGGTCGCCATGTCCATCATCGACAGGATCGGGCCTGATGCGATGACGCAGCTATCCGGATCACCGATCTGCTCGGGGTTATACGGCAAGCCCAGTTCGACCCAGTCTGTACCATGCATCCGGTAGAGCAGGCCCAGGCGATGGCCGTGCCCGCTCACGCCGTCGCGCAAGTAATTTTCCAGTTCGGGGAAGCTCGACTGCGTGCTCATTCTCATCCGTTCTATACGTGCAAGGATCGAGGACAAGGTGGAGCAGGACAGGACTACCTCTTTTGCGTGGATTAGCTGATTGCCGGGCCTGTCGGCAGAGTCTAGCTTCAGTTTCAAAGCACAACCAATGGAGAGGCGGATGCATCCCAGCGTCCATGGCGCCGCGACGCCGGACAAGCCGGCGCTGATCGTCGCCGAAACCGGCGAGACCGTGAGTTTCGCTGAGCTGGACAAGCGATCCAACCGTGCCGCCCACTTGTTTCGTGCACACGGGCTGAAGGCCGGCGACACGATCGCGCTGTTCGTCGAGAATATGCCCGAATTCTTCGATATCGTCTGGGGTGCGCAACGCAGCGGGCTGTTCTTCGTCTGTATCTCGACCAAGCTGACGGTGCCCGAAGTTGCCTATATCGCACGCGACAGCGGCGCGAAGCTGCTCGTCGCTTCGGCCGGCCTCGGCGCGGTTGCGGCGCAGCTCACTGGCGATCTCGGCGGCACTACGCTTTTCGCGCTTGGCGGCGACATTCCCGGCTGGGAGCGCTGGAAAGAGGTGGTCGGCGGCATGCCGGAGACCCCGGTTGCCGACGAGCGCGCCGGCGTGGACATGCTCTATTCCTCAGGCACGACCGGGCGGCCCAAGGGGGTGCGGGTCGCGCTGCCAGAGGATCCGAACATCGCCGCGCCGACTGTCCTCGCGGCGCTGGCCAACGGGTTGTACGGGATCGGGCCGGATACGACCTATCTCAGCCCGGCGCCCCTCTATCACGCAGCGCCCTTGCGCTGGTCGATGACGGTCCAGCGGCTCGGCGGCACGGTTGTGATGATGCAGCATTTCGATCCGCTCACGGCGCTGGCGGCGATCGAACGCTATCAGGCGACGGCTAGCCAATGGGTGCCGACCCATTTCGTGCGGATGCTGAAATTGAGCGACGCCGAGCGTCATCGCTACGACCTCTCCTCGCTCAAGGTTGCGATCCACGCCGCCGCGCCGTGCGCGATTCCCGTGAAGGAGGCGATGATCGCCTGGTGGGGTCCGGTGTTGTTCGAATATTATGCCGGCTCCGAAGGGAATGGCCTCACCACCATCAATTCGGAGCAATGGCTGACGCACAAAGGCTCGGTCGGCAAGGCAGCTTACGGCGCCCCGCACGTCTGCAGCGAGGACGGCACGGAGCTCGGCGCGGGCGAGGAAGGGCTGGTCTATTTCGAAGGCGGCGGGCAGTTCGAATATCACAATGATCCAGCCAAGACCGCTGAGGCGAAGAATGCGAAGGGCTGGACGACGCTCGGCGATATCGGGCGGCTCGATGAGGACGGCTATCTCTATCTGACGGATCGCAAGAGCTTCATGATCATCTCGGGCGGGGTGAATATCTATCCGCAGGAAATCGAGAACCGGCTGATCACCCACCCCCGTGTCGCCGATGTGGCGGTGATCGGCGCGCCCGATCCCGAAATGGGCGAGCGGGTGGTGGCGGTGGTGCAGCCGGTTGATATGGCCGAGGCGACGCCCGAATTCGCGGCTGAGCTGACGGCCTGGTGCCGCGCGGAACTTTCGGGCGTGAAGACGCCGCGCCAGATCGACTTCGCCGAGGAATTGCCGCGGCATGCGACGGGGAAGCTCTACAAGCGCCTGCTCCGCGACCAATATTGGATCGTCGGCGGCGGGCGGATCGTATAACGGAGAACAATATGAACGACCGCGTTTCGATCACCATCGCTGATCATATCGCCGACGTGCGCCTCACCCGCCCGGAGAAGATGAACGCGCTCGATCCGGCGATGTTTCAGGGGATTGCGGACGCGATCGACCGGCTTGCCGGCATGGCGGACGTGCGGGTCGTCGTCCTTTCGGGCGAAGGGCGCGGCTTTTGCGCGGGGCTCGATATGGTCAGCATGGCCGGAGGCGGTTCCGGGCTCAACCTCGCTGACAGATGGCCGAACGGCGCGAATCTGGTCCAGCAGGTCAGCTGGGGATGGCGCACGCTGCCGATGCCGGTGATCACCGCAGCGCACGGCGTCGCGCTGGGTGGCGGCTTTCAGATCATGTCGGGCGCTGACATCCGGATCGCGGCACCGGGCACGCGCTTCGCGATCCGCGAGCTGCATTGGGGGCTGGTGCCCGATATGGGCGGCTTCCCCTTGTGGCGGAGCCTGGTGCGCGACGATGTGTTGCGTGAACTCACCTTCACCGCGCGCGAATTCGATACCGAGGAGGCGGCGCGGCACGGTTTCATCAGCCATGTGGTCGATGATCCGCGCGCTGCGGCAATGGCGCTCGCGGAGGAAATCGCGGCGCGCAATCCGCATGCGGTGCGCGGTGCGAAGCGGCTGTGCAACCTCGCGCACGATGCTGATCCGGTCGCGATGCTGGAGGCGGAAACGGTCGAGCAGTTGAAGGTGATCCGCCAGCCCAACCAGGTCGAAGCCGTGATGGCGAATATGGAGAAGCGGGTGCCGGTGTTCAGGGATTAGCGCTGACCCGATATTTCTCCAGCGCGGCTCGGAAATCGTCCGGCAGCGCGGTCGCGCCGGTGGCCCCACTCATCACGACCACCGTGTCGCTGGTGGCGATCACCGCGCCACCCTGGAACGCCGCTGACAGAATCTGCCAGCTCCGCGTGCCGATCTCGCCGATCCCGCTCGCGATCTCGACATCGGCCGGGAATTTCCCCTCAGCGATATAATTGATCTCGACCTGCGCGATGAGCCAGCGATGAGCCCGCCATTCCGCCAGCCCCATCGACTGGTTGAAACGCACCCGGCCACTTTCGAACAAGGCCGCCATCGCGACATTGTTGATGTGACCGAGGATGTCGAGATCCTGAAAGCGGGTCTGGATCGTCTCGCTATGAGGATAGGTCGCCGGATCGAGGCGGTACGGATCGGGTCTAGCCATTATCTTCTTCCTCCCCTCCAATCTTATCCCCCTCCCGCTTGCGGGAGGGGTTAGGGGAGGGCCTGTCTATAGAGGGATGCGCCTCGACAGGCCCTCCCCCGACCCCTCCCGCAGGCGGGAGGGGAGAAGAATCACCGCGGTGCCATGCGGATCGCGCCGTCGAGCCGCACATCCTCGCCGTTGAAATAGCTGTTCTCGATCATCGTCAGCGCGAGATTGGCATATTCGGGCGCGTTGCCGAGCCGCTTGGGGAAAGGCACCGATGCGGCGAGATTGTCCTTCACCTGCTGCGGCGCGCCCTGCATCAGCGGCGTGTTGAAAATGCCAGGCAGGATGGTGTTGACGCGGATGCCTTCGTTCATCAGGTCGCGCGCGATCGGCAGGGTCATGCCGACAATGCCGCCCTTGGACGCCGAATAGGCTGCCTGGCCAATCTGGCCGTCCTCGGCGGCGACCGAAGCCGTCATCACGATCGCGCCGCGCTCACCATCCTCGCCGGGATCAAGGGTCAACATCCCCGCGGCAGACTTGGCGACGCAGCGGAAGGTGCCGATCAGATTGATCTGGATGAGCCAGTCGAACGCCGCGAGGCTGAAATGCTTGATCGAGCCGTCTTCCTTCGATCGGCTCGCTGTCTTCATCGCATTGCCGGTGCCGGCGCAGCAGACCAGCACGCTCTCCTGGCCATTGGCGGCACGCGCCTTGGCGAAGCCCGCATCGACGCTCTCCTCCGAGGTCACGTTCACTTCGCAGAAGATGCCGCCGATATCGGCCGCGACCTTCTCGCCCTTCTCCGCCTGAAGGTCGAAGATCGCGACCTTCACGCCCTTTGCGGCTAATGCCCGCGCGGTTGCCTCGCCGAGGCCGGAGGCGCCGCCGGTGACGACGGCTGCGATATCATTGTCGAGTTTCATGTGGGTCTCCGTCGAGAAATCAAAGCCGCTCGATAATCGTGACATTGGCGATGCCGCCGCCCTCGCACATCGTCTGCAGCCCGTAGCGGCCGCCGCGCTTGCGCAGTGCGTTGACCAGGGTCGCCATCAGCTTGGTGCCGCTCGCGCCGAGCGGATGCCCGAGGGCGATCGCGCCGCCATTGACGTTGAGCTTCGCTGGGTCGCCGCCGACATGCTTGAGCCAGGCGAGCGGCACCGGCGCGAAGGCCTCATTGACCTCGTAGAGATCGATATCCTCGATCCGCATCCCCGCGCGCTTCAGGGCGCGGTCAGTCGCGAACAAAGGCTCTTCGAGCATGATGACGGGATCGCCGCCGGTGACGGTCAGGTTATGGATTCGCGCAAGCGGAGTCAGGCCGTGGTCCTTGAGCGCCTTTTCGCTGACGATCAGAACCGCACTGGCGCCGTCGCAGATTTGGCTGGCATTGGCGGCCGAGATGCAGCCGCCCTCCTGGATCAGCTTGACCGAGCCGATCGATTCGAGCGTCGCGTCGTAGCGGATGCCTTCGTCGACGGTGTGGAGGACAATGCCTTCGGGCGTCTCGATCTCGAGGCCGACGATCTCGTTGTTGAAATCACCGCGCTGGGTGGCAGCCGCCGCGCGGCGGTGGCTCTCGAGCGCATAGGCATCGAGCTGCGCGCGGTCGAAGCCGTGCTTCTTCGCCACCATCTCGGCGCCCATGAACTGGCTGAACATCAGGCCGGGATATTTCTCCTCGAGCCGGGGCGATTTATAATTGCCCAGCCCCTCCTTCATGAAGAGCATCGCGGTCGAGCCCATCGGCACGCGCGTCATGCTCTCGACGCCGGCGGCGATGACCATGTCCTGCGTGCCCGACATCACGGCCTGCGCCGCGAACTGGATCGATTGCTGCGACGATCCGCACTGGCGGTCGATCGAGACGGCGGGAACGCTGTCGGGAAGGTTCTTCGCGGCGAGCACCGCATTGCGCCCGACCTGTCCCGCCTGTTGTCCGCCCTGCATGACGCAGCCCATGATGACGTCATCGATGGCCGCGCCGTCAATGCCGGTACGGGCGACGACGGCATCGAGCACGCTCGCGGCCATATCGACCGGATGCCATCCGGCGAGCTTGCCGCCACGCTTGCCGCCGGCGGTCCGCACCGCCTCCACGATATAGGCCTCGGCCATGCTCGACTCTCCATTGCGTTCGTCTTTATGGGCCTCTCTTGCCCAATCGCGGCGGGTCGGCAAGGGTGCGCACACATACCCGATCATCGAATCCTGGAGCTGCTCAATGAATGTGACGGAGGCCGTAGCGGCACGGCGATCGGTGCGCGGGTTTCTCGATACGCCCGTCGATCCGTCGATTCTGAAAGCGATCGTGACAAAGGCTGCGCGCGCTGCGACCGGCGGCAATCTGCAGCCATGGCACATCGATCTCGTCACGGGCGAGTCGCTCGCGGCGTTCAAGGCGATCATGATGGCAAAGGTGATGGCGGGCGAGACCGAGTCGCCATCCTATGCAATCTACCCGCCGCATCTGACCGCGCCCTACCGCGACCGGCGCTTCGCTGTCGGTGAGGCGATGTATGCCGAACTCGGCATCCCGCGTGAGGACAAGGCGGCACGACGCATGTGGTTCGCGCGCAACTTCCGGTTCTTCGGTGCGCCGGCGGCGCTGTTCTGCACGGTCGACCGGCAGATGGGGCCGCCGCAATGGGCCGATCTCGGCATGTATCTGCAGACTGTGATGTTGCTGGCGGTCGAGGCCGGGCTCGCGACCTGCGCGCAGGAATGCTGGGCGATGTACCCGGAAACGATCACTGGCTTTCTGGAGACGCCCGAAAACCGGATGCTCTTTTGCGGAATGGCGATCGGATATGAAGATTGCGACGAGCCTGCAAACCGGCTGCGCAGCGCGCGGGCACCCTCGGAGGAGTGGCTGACGGTACACACATGAACGTCATGCCGGACTTGTTCCGGCATCCATCGAGCGGCAAGCGCAACCGCGCGGGGATGGATGGACCCCGGAACAAGTCCGGGGTGACAACCGCCTAGAGCACCACCGTCTCCGGCTTCGCCTCTTCGATCGCGGCGAGCACCATCCGCTCCCACACCGCCGGATCGCCCGCCGCCGCCATCGCCTCATCGGGCGCGCGCAGCGTGTGCAGGACGGCGATGGCGTCGCTCAGATGATGGGACCAGGACCGCTCGACCAGATCGGCGGCGGATTCCTCGTCGCCTCCGGCATTGGCGCTGAGGCGCTGCCCGGCAAGGACTCGGGCGATCCGTTCGACGATTGGGGTTGTAGCGACGTCCATGATGATCTCCTCGGGTTTCCCCGGTTCAAACCATCAGGACGCCGCCGGTATCCTTAGCCTGCCGCAGGCGAGCGACGACCGCCACCCGAATGCTGGCGGCGCGGACCGCCGCCACCGGGGCGACCTGCGCCGCCGGGACGGCCGGCGCCCTGGGGACGGCCAGCGCCATGCGGACGCGCAGCACCTTCGGGGCGAGCGCCTGTCGGGCGTGCGGCGTGCGTCGCACGCGGCGGTGCACGGTGACGGCCGGATTCGTCGCGGCGACGATCATCGACATCCGAACCGGCGGGACGTGCCGCCTTGATCCGCGCTGCCTCGGCGGTGAAGCCTTCGGGAAGCGGCATCGGCGTCGGCTTGACCCGGGTCAGCCGCTCGATGTCGCGGAGATAGGACTTCTCGTCATCGGCGCAGAAGCTGATCGCAACGCCCGACGCGCCGGCACGCGCGGTGCGGCCGATGCGGTGGACATATTGCTCGGGCACATTGGGCAGCTCGAAATTGATGACATGGCTGACACCCGAGACGTCGATGCCGCGCGCGGCGATATCGGTCGCGACGAGGATCTTGGCCTTGCCCGATTTGAACTCGGCGAGCGCGCGCTCGCGCTGCGGCTGGCTCTTGTTGCCATGGATCGCGTTCGACGCGATGCCGTTATGACCGAGCAGCTTCACGACGCGGTCGGCGCCATGCTTGGTGCGGGTGAAGACGAGGCAGCGCTCAACCTCGGGGTTCTGGAGCAACATGGTCAGCAGCGACTGCTTCTCACCCTGGTTCACGAAGCTGACGAACTGGTCGACGCGCTCGGCGGTGGTCGCAACCGGCGCGACCTTGACGGTCGCCGGGTCCTTCAGGAACTGGTCGGCCAGCTCGCGGATCGCGTTGGGCATCGTCGCCGAGAAGAACAGGGTCTGGCGCTGCTTGGGCAGCATCCGGACGATCTTGCGGAGCGCATGGATGAAGCCGAGATCGAGCATCTGATCGGCCTCGTCGAGGACGAGGATCTCGAGCGTCGCGAGGCTGACGAAGCGCTGCTCGATCAGGTCGAGCAAGCGGCCCGGGGTCGCGACGAGGATGTCGACGCCGCGCGCCATGTCGGTGCGGTTCTTGTTGATGCTGGTGCCGCCGAACACGGTCGCGACCGACATTTTCGAGAAGCGTCCGTAATCGCGGGCGCTGTCAGCGATCTGGCTGGCCAGTTCGCGGGTCGGCGCGAGCACGAGCATGCGGCAATGGGTGGGAAGCACCTTCTTGCCCTCATTGGTGAGGCGCTGGATCGACGGGAGGACGAAAGCGGCGGTCTTGCCGGTGCCGGTCTGGGCGATGCCGAGCAGGTCGCGGCCTTCGAGCAGGGTCGGGATCGACTGCTGCTGGATCGGGGTGGGTTTGGTATAGCCTTTGGCTTCGAGCGCGCGAACGAGCGGCTCGGCGAGGCCGAGATGTGCGAATGACATGAAAAAACAGTCCAATATTTGCCTGACTCGAGAGTCCGGCGGACGCACGAGTGGCGGGGGAGAATGACACCCCGCGTGAAAAGGGAAGCCCGTTAAAAACGACCGAGGCGGAGCTTGGACCTTGGGAGTCCGATCACGCTGCATGACGCCTCGATGGGCGGCATATGCATGTTGCGGTGCAAAATGTCAAGGTTGAAGCCAGCGCCGTGTTGCACGCGCGATCGGTGCCGACAGGTTGGGAATGTCAGGCGGGTCAGGACATTTTCTCTTCTGTACAGAACATTGTACAGATGTGCGTAATGGCGCCTGAAATGCCGCGGAATGGCGCCGCCCGGCTGAAATCCCAGCGAAAGCCTGAATAATCTCACGTTTCTCGTACCCGTTTCTCTCCGTGGGGCGTTTGATCCAGGTTAGTGAGTATACCCATGTGCCATGTACTGATTATTGAAGACGAAGCCCTGATCGCGCTCGATCTTCAGGACATGCTGTCCACGGCAGGCGCAACCAGCTTTTCCTTCGCCGAAACCGAGCGTGAGGCAGTCGATGCCGCGCGGATCCAGCGGCCCGACGTGATCATGTCGGACGTGATGCTCCGCGAGGGCACCGGGCCGCATGCGGTCGCGGCGATCCAGGGCGAGATGGGCCCATTGCCGGTGATCTTCATCACCGCCACCCCGCAGGCCTGTGCCGCCTGGGGCTCGCTTGCCGTCATCCTCGGCAAGCCGATGATCAATGCGAGGGTGCGTGAGGCGTTTCGGGCAGCCCTGCTGCATTGAATGTGTCGCGACGGCGCAGGGCCTTGCTGACTTACCAACCTAAAGCGACCGCCCGATCAGCTCCTTCATGATCTCATTCGTGCCGCCATAGATGCGGCTGACCCGGGCCGCGCGCCACATCCGCGCGATCGGATACTCGTTCATATAGCCTGCGCCGCCATGGAGCTGGAGGCACTTGTCCATCACCTCCCATTGCAGCTCGGTGTGCCACAGCTTGGCGGCGGCGCCTTCAGTCGGAGTGAGCTCGCCCTTCAGATGGCGCTGGATCGCCCAGTCGAGATGGGCCCAGCCGACCTGAAGCTTGCTCTTGAGGTCGGCGAGCACGAAGCGGGTGTTCTGGAAATCGAACACCATGCCGGCAAAGGCCTTGCGGCTCTTGGTGAACTCGACCGTTTCGTCGAACGCCTTTTGCGCCGACGCCTGGACGCCGACAGCGATTGACAGCCGCTCCTGGGGTAGCTGGCTCATCAGATAGATGAAGCCCTTGCCTTCCTCGCCCAGGCAATTGGTCATCGGCACGCGGACGTCCTCGAAGAACAGCTCGCTTGTGTCGGCCGCATCCTGGCCGATTTTGTCAAGCTTGCGCCCGCGCTGGAAGCCTTCGCGGTCGCTTTCGATCAGGAGGATCGACATGCCCTTGTATGCGGGCTTCGCATCGGGATCGGTCTTGGCGACGACCAGGATCAGATCGGCATTCTGGCCATTGGTGATATAGGTCTTCGAGCCGTTGACGACATAATGGTTGCCGTCCTTCTTCGCGCTGGTGCGGATTGCCTGCAGGTCGGATCCGGTGCCCGGCTCGGTCATCGCGATCGCGGTGATCGTCTCGCCCGAGACGAAGCGCGGCAGCCAATGCTGCTTCTGCTCTTCCGAGCCATAAGCGACGATATAGTCGCACACGATATCCGAGTGGAGCGTGAAGCCGGCCGGTACGCCGTTATACGCCAGCTCCTCATTGACGATCGAGTTGTAGCCGAAATCGAGGCCGAGCCCGCCATAGGCCTCGGGCACGGTCGGGCAGAGCAGGCCGATCTCGCCGGCCTTGCGCCAGAATTCCTTGGGGACGAGCCGATTCGCCTCCCAATCGGTGACGTTGGGCACGCCTTCCTTCTGCAGAAAGCTGCGCACTGTCTCGCGAAAGGCTTCGTGATCCTCGTTGTACGCGAAGCGGCCGGGGATTGTGTCGGGGGTCATTTTCAGTCCTCTCCTGCAACTTTTCTCCATGCTGTGCGGCCAGTTGACGCGAACGTCAAGCGCGCTGGCGCTCGACAGCCGGGGCGATCGGACTATGCTCAGTCGAAACACAGGAGAGCGCATGAAACTGGCCAGCCTCAAGCCCAGCCTCAATCAGGGACGCGACGGCAAGCTCGTCATCGTCTCGAACGATCTGGCCTGGTATGCCGATGCGGGGCACATCGCCCCCACCCTGCAGGCCGCGCTCGACGATTGGGACCGGCTGCTACCCGATCTGCAGAATCTCGCGACCGATCTCGAGCATGAGATGATCCCGATGCGGC
>JBDTXU010000672.1:0-1554 GCA_040006055.1 Sphingomonas bacterium
TTGATCAGCGACAGGATGTCAGGCGCTGCGATCACCTGGATCGATCCCGCCCAGGCCGCTTCCGATCCCTGCGACGCCGGACATACCAGCCCCTTGCCGATCTCCGACGCATGAAGCGCGGCGAGCAACACGCCGGGCGACGGCGCGATCCGCGCGTCGAGGCCAAGCTCGCCCACGACCACATAATCGGCCAAAGTCTCGGCATCCACCACGCCCATCGCCCCGAGCAAAGCCAGCGCGATCGGCAGGTCGAAATGCGATCCTTCCTTGGGCAGGTCGGCCGGCGACATGTTCACGACGATCCGTTTGGGCGGCAGCGACAGGCCCATCGCAGCGATCGCGCCGCGCACCCGTTCGCGGCTCTCCGCCACCGCCTTGTCGCCGAGCCCGACGACGTGGAAGGCCGGCAGGCCGGGGATGAGCTGCACCTGCACCTCGACCGCCCGCGCCTCCAGCCCCAGATACGCCACTGTCGATACGCTCGCGACCATCCACCACTCCCCCGGGACAATCAGCGGAGCCTAGCGGTTTTTTCGCCGCTGCACACATTGGTTGCATCCAATCCGCCGCCCATGCGTATTTCGCGGACCCCGAGACAGAGGAAGATCATGACCGATCTGGTTGCACTTACACGAAATATCGAAACGCTCCGGAATACGCTCGACGTCGATCAGGAGGCATTGCTCGCGGCGGCCCCGTTGAGAGACCAGCGCGCGTTGCGGACCAGCGTCGAACTGTGCACGATCGAGTTGCAGCGCCTGTTGTACCGGCTGATTACATTACCGCTGGACAAAATGGGCGGCATGGCCCGGTAACGGCGGCCCCCGATCCTGACTGACGGACGCGATTTCCACAGCGACTGTCTTGTCAAAACAATACACCGCCCCCACATCGCCCCTGTTATGCGCACCAGCCGCCACCCCGCCTTACGCTTCGCCCTGTTCTGGACAGGCGTGTTGCTGGTTATCCTCACGCCTTTCGTCGGCGCGATTCCCGGGCCGGGCGGCGTGTTCGTCTTCGCCGGCGGCCTCGCCCTGATGCTGCAGAATTCGCATTGGGCGAAGCGGCGCTTCGTCCACACCAAAAGGCGCTGGCCGCGATTCGGCCATTATGCCGATATGGGCCTGCGCCGCGCGAGCGCGCGCCGCCGCCGCGAGCGTGATCGCGGACTGCCGGAAGATTGACTTGGCACACAGCTTTGCCTAAGGGCACCCGCTACGAGGCCGTCCACGTGGCGGCCCTTTTCTATTCAGACGACCAGGGAATGAACGATGAAGCGGACCTTTCAGCCGAGCAATCTGGTGCGCGCGCGCCGGCACGGTTTCCGGTCGCGGATGGCGACTCCGGGCGGCCGCAACGTGATTCGCGCCCGTCGCAATCGCGGCCGCAAGAAGCTGTCGGCGTAACCACGCTTCGCGTCCGCCGCGATTTTCTCGCGGCGAATGCGGGAAAGCGGGCGCCGATGCCGGGCTTCGTCCTGCTCGTGCGCAACCGCGAGGATGGCGATCCCCTGATGCGGATCGGCTATACCGTCACCAAGAAGATCGGCAACGC
>JBDTXU010000673.1:0-4422 GCA_040006055.1 Sphingomonas bacterium
GCTGCTGATATTTCGACAGCTTGAAGAACCAGGTCTCCTCGGCGGTCCATTCGACCGGCGTTCCCTGCGGGGAAAGCTTGCCCCCTTCCCCTTCCACGAGCTCCTTCTCGTCGTAGAAGGCCTCGTCGCGGACTGAATACCAGCCCTCGTAGCGGTCCATATAAAGGTCGCCCGATGCCGCCATCGCCTCCCAGATCGCCGCGCTGGCGGCATGATGCGCCGGCTCGACGGTGCGGATGAAACGATCATAAGATATATTCAGTCTGTCATCCATATCCTTGAAATAAGATGACATTTCATCAGCGAGCGCGCGCGTTTCGACCCCGCGGTCGCGGGCCGTCTGGACCATCTTGAGGCCATGCTCGTCAGTTCCGGTCTGGAACCGCACATCGCGCCCGGCCTGGCGATGATAGCGCGCGATCGCATCGGTCGCGATCGCCTCATAGGCGTGGCCGATATGCGGGCGTCCGTTCGGATAGCTGATCGCGGTGGTGATATAATAAGGTTCGCCCATGCCGGGCCTGTTAGCGCGGTTCTTTCGCGACTGGAACCACCGGACGCCGCTTTGCGCCTCAGTTCTTTTGCCTGGCTTCCTCAGCGAGCCGCGCGGCGAAAAGCCCAGCGAATTTGTCGGCATAAGCGCGGCACGCTCCCCGATCGATGAAGGGATTCGGCACCGCGTGGCGTTGCAACCGCCGGAATTTGACGTCTCCGCCCGACTGGTCGGGGTGCGGGGTCAGCAGGATGTCGCATGGCATATGGCGCATCACGGCAAATGTCCGGGTGAATGCAGCGCGGGTGGATGCGTTGGCCGGTGCCGAGAAGCGATAGGCGTCGGCCGAAATCGGGTTCAGGCTCGAGGCGAAGACCATGTTGAGGCATTTCGACCCCTCGCAGGAGCGCCAGGTCCAGCTCATGCTGCCGGGCGTATGGCCTGGTGTGGCCCGCGCGGTGATCGCTGTCTTGCCGAGCAGGATCATCTCGCCATCCTCGACCACCCGTATCTTCGCGACGGGCGGAAAGCTTGGGACGAGGCCGGCCTGGGGATCGTCAGCGTCGCTATGCCCCTGGCGGAGGACGCGCGCGGCCGGGCCGCTCGCCACGACGGTTGCGCCGGTGTCCCGGGCGAGCGCGGCCAGGCCGCCGCCATGGTCGGCATGCGGCTCGGTGCTGAGGATCAGTTTGATGTCCCGCACCCGGAAGCCGAGCTTGCGGATATTGGCCTCGACGGTGGCGACCGCCTGCGGCACCGCGCCGTCAATCAGGACCAGGCCGGCGTCGGTGCGGATGAGTGCGACGTTGAGCGCGCCAAAGCCCACAAGATAACTATTGCCATAGATGCGCGCGGGGTGCTGCGGCGTCAGCCAGCGCGCGGCGGCCTCAGGCGCGATCGGGCGGGTCAGCGGATCATCCGCGGCCGCTGACGGCGTCTGAATCGCGCCGAACAGCGTGGCAGCCGCGAGGGAAATGGCCAAAACACGTCTTTGCTTCATCGTCGATCTCCGTTTCAGTGCAGAGAGGATCGACGCGATCCGCGGACCGCACAAAGCATCAAATCTCGAACGAGCCATGAGAAGCATTCATGGCTGGCGATGAGCGCGCTTGGCTGTCGTGAACACCTTCCTTGCGAAGGCACAGGATATCCATTGCTCCCTTGCTATCCTTTGAAAGCCAGGTGCATGTCGTCAGAGCATGTGTTGAGGCGCGCAGACATTCGCGTATCATCTCCGCGTCTTAAATATTACAGGGCAATAATAATTTATATGACAATATCGTCATAAATTTTACTCGGACCATATCGACCCTGTATTGATAGATATCTGGACTCAGTCGATAATCTGATCCTGATTAAGTGATAATGACGCGAAAATGACCCCACGATGCCAATGATGTTACAATCACTGTAACATTACTGTCCACTTTCCCCTGTAGCGGCCTCCTCGGCAGGACAAAACGTCCGTTCCCAAGGGGTATGACTCATGCACTATCTATCGGCCTCCAAGCTGCGGCTGCTCGTCGGCACCGCGCTGCTGGCTACCACGATTTCGCCGGCTTTTGCGGAAGTCACGCCGCCGGCCGCACCGGTTACGGAGGACGCTGCCACGGCACAGCCGGCCGCCGCCGAGCCGCAATCGACTGAAGGCGCCCAGATCCAGGACATTGTCGTCACCGCCACCAAGCGCGAGACCAATCTTCAGTCCACCCCGATCGCCATTTCGGTGATGAGCTCCAAGTCGCTCGCCGATCGCCATGTGCAGAGCCTGTACGACCTTGCTGATGGCGGCGTCCCCTCGCTGCGCGTCGCGACCTTCGAGGCGCGCCAGTCGGCGCTGACCATCGGTATCCGCGGCATCGTCCCGCTCGACGCCAACCAGCCCGCCCGCGAGCAGGGCGTCGGCATCTATATCGACGGCGTCTATCTCGGCCGCCAGCACGGCCTGAACGCCGGTCTGTTCGACATCGAGCGAATCGAAGTGCTGAAGGGCCCGCAGGGCACCCTGTTCGGCCGCAACACTGAAGGTGGCGCGCTGAGCATCGTCGCCAAGGCGCCCAGCGGCAAGTTCGAAGGCCGCTTCAATGCCGGTGTCGGCAGCTACGGCGCTCGCACTCTGGACGGGCATCTCGACCTGCCCGAGGTCGCCGGCTTCAGTCTGAAGCTCGATGGCATCATCCAGCATCAGGACGAGACGACCAGGAATCCGCTGCCCGGCTCGGTCGGCTGGAACTATTATGACCGCAAGGGCTTCCGCGCTGCATTGCGCTGGAAGCCGACCGACTCGATCACGAACGATTTTTCGTACGACGTCGCCGAAGACAAGAACACGCCGTTCTACAGCCAGCTGCTCAACTATAACCCGAACAGCTGCGTTGCCGGCACGCAGGCGGCATCCCCGGCCTGCGTCTTGCCGGGCACTGCCTTTACCAGCCTTTCGGGCACCGTTCGCTCGGTCCTGCCCGGTGTGGCCGTCAACGGCGCGACGCGTATGGGCACCGCCGATATCGGCGTGCCGCAGCAGGTCAGCATCGACAAGACCCATGGCTTCACCAACACGTTCAAGTGGAAGATTGCGCCCGAAATCGAGCTGCGCTCGATCACCGCATGGCGCGGTGTGTCGGCGACTCAGTGGGACAATTCGGGCGGAGCGCACCGCGTTCCCGTCGTGAACCTGATAGCTGCGTGCACTGCAGCAGCGCCGTGCGCCTTCAGCCGCTACAGCCTTGCCGATCTCAATCAGCACCAGTTCAGCCAGGAATTCCAGGCAGTCGGCTCGATCTCGAACTTCGACTATGTCGCGGGCCTTTATTATTTCAACGAGCATGTCAGCGACGATGCGGCGACGCCGAACACCAACGGCGCCGTTGCGATCCTGAACGGCGCCGGCGCCGTGACAGGCGCAAACTATGTGACGATCCCCTTCTGCACCGCCAGTACGCCCCTCTTCGTCGGCAAGGCGGTCAACGGCTGCTCGATCGACCGCGCATCGGAAGTCTGGTCGAAGAGCTATGCCGCTTACGGCCAGCTCACCGGCAACTTCCTGGAGAACAAGCTCCACATCACGGTTGGCGGCCGTTATACCAAGGACGAGAAGCGTGGCGTCCTGCACTTCTCGCGTAACGTCAACTACGATACCGCGACCCAGGCTGTGCTGGACACGAACAAGTACAAGCCGCTCGACCAGAGCTGGAACCGCTTCAATCCAATGGCGACCATCGCTTATGACGTCACCGAAGACGTGCACGTCTATGCGAAATACGCGACCGGCTATCGCGCCGGCGGTGCCAGCTCGCGGACCTCGGACTATCGCGCGTTCAACCCGGAAGACGTCAAATCCTATGAAATCGGGCTGAAGGCGGATTTCTGGGATCACAAGGCGCGCTTCAACCTCGCTGCCTATATGATGGACCGCAAGGGCAGCCAGGTCGATCTCAGCACCATCCAGCCGACCGCGACCGGCAACTTCAACAATCTCGTCACCTTCAATGCCCCGGGGACGACCAAGATCCGTGGCATCGAGGCCGATCTGACGGTGCAGCCCATCACCGGGCTGACGCTGAATGCGTCCTATGCCTATACCTATACGGACATTCCCGCGGTTCCGGTCACCTATACGGAGGTCAACGGAGCGGGCGCGGCGACGGGCAACGCGACCACGGTTGCGCAGAAGTTCTACATCGTCTTCACGCCGCGCAACGCCGCGAGCGGCTCGATCGACTATAGCGTCCCGATCAACGATGCCGGTGTCAAAGCGAGGCTGCATCTCGACGCCAATTACTCGCAGTCGACCCAGGCGTTCGACCAGTTCGCGACGCATAATGATGCATCGTTCATCGTGAATGGCCGGCTCTCGCTGGCGGACATCGCTCCAGGCTTTGGCGACAGCAAGCTGACGCTGTCGCTCTGGGTGCGGAACATGCTCGACA
>JBDTXU010000674.1:0-1586 GCA_040006055.1 Sphingomonas bacterium
GCGAGAATTGCAGATAGGTCGAATAGCTGTCGGTCCCGACCGCCGTCTGCAACAGATGCATCAGCTGCGCTGAATAGGCGTGCGTCTCGCCAGTGTGGCGCTGGCGGTAGAAACCGCCGATCGGCAGCGTGGCGATGCTGCTGTCATAGGCCTTTTCGTGACGAAGCGCCGCGTTCAGATGGAGCGAGGCATAGCCTTCGCCCGAAATCTTGGCGGGCATGCCGGGGAAGAGATCATTGACCAGCGCGCGGGAGAGGCCGACCGCCTCGAAATTATAGCCGCCGCGATAGCTGGAGATCACCGCGATCCCCATCTTCGACATGATCTTGAGCAGGCCTTCATCGACCGCATAGCGATGCCGCGACAGGCATTCAGCCAGAGTGAGATCGTCGAACAGCCCGCGTTCGTGGCGATCGACGATCGAGGCCTCGGCCAGATAGGCGTGCACCGTCGTCGCGCCGACACCGATCAGCACCGCATAATAATGGGTGTCGAGGCACTCGGCGGTCTGGATATTGATGCTGGCGTAGGAGCGCAGGCCCTTGCGCACGAGGTGCGTATGGACCGCAGCAGCCGCGAGCACGCCGGCAATACCGATCCGGTCCGGCCCGATCCGCATGTCGGACAGGAACAGCTCGCTCTTGCCCTCGCGCACGGCCTGCTCGGCTTCATTGCGGATGCGCTGGATCGCGCCGCGCAACGTTTCCGCGCCACCGCCGCTTTCGAAGGTGCAGTCGATATCCGCGACCTTGGCGCCGAAGAATGCCTTCAGCCGCGCCCAGTCGGCACCGGTCAGCACCGGGGATTCGAGCACCAGCACGCCGTCCCGCCGATCCTCGGTATCGAGGATGTTGGCGAGATTGCCGAAGCGCGTCTTGAGCGACATGACATGGCGTTCGCGCAGCGAATCGATCGGCGGGTTCGTCACCTGGCTGAAATTCTGGCGGAAGAACTGGCTGATCAGCCGGGGCTTGTCCGAGATGACGGCGAGCGGCGTATCGTCGCCCATCGAGCCGATCGCTTCCTTGGCGCCCTCGACCATCGGCGACAGGATCAGCTCCATGTCCTCGAGCGTCTGCCCGGCGGCGATCTGGCGGCGGGTGAGCGCGGCGCGATCGAAGCGGACGGTGGCGTCGGCCGGTGCCGGCGGCAGATCGGCCAGCCCCAGGAAATTGCCGATCATCTTGGCATAATCGGCCTCGGCGGAGATCCTGTCCTTGATCTCGCGATCATTGAGCAGTTCGCCCTTTTCGAGATCGACCGCGATCATCTGGCCCGGGCCGAGCCGGCCCTTTTCGATGATGGTCGATTCAGGGACGACGACCATGCCGCTTTCGGAGCCGACGATCAGCAGGCCGTCCGACGTGCGGGTGTAGCGCAGCGGGCGGAGCGCGTTGCGATCCATGCCGGCGACCGCCCAGCGGCCGTCGGTCATCGCCAGAGCGGCCGGGCCGTCCCACGGCTCCATCACGCTGGCGAGATATTTGTACATGTCGAGATGCGCCTTGGGCATCTCGCCCTTCGGGCCCCAGGCTTCGGGCACCAGCATCAGCTTGGCGGTCGGCGCGTCGCGGCCCGAGCGGCAG
>JBDTXU010000675.1:0-2425 GCA_040006055.1 Sphingomonas bacterium
CATATCGACCGGCTGATCAAGCTCACCTTCGGCTGCCATATCGACGATCTCGATACGAGCGCAGTGGTTGCCAGCGACGATCTGTTCAATCGACTCTGCCGGATCGTGATGATCACCGAGATCAGGGGCATGAACCAGGTCGATGACCTGCTTCAGTCCTTCATCGTCAAATCGGACCATGCGCTGATCAAGATCTTCAAGGTCGTCGAGCGCGACGAGCCGTCGCACTGGATGCCCTACAAGGCCTGGCTCAAGGCGCATGATGGCGGCATGCCCCGCCTTTCGGAGCGGATCGCCGATGCCTGGGTCCACCGCAGCCTCATCTTCGTGAAGTTGCCTTTGCTCTACTTCAATCCGTGGCTGAAGCGTCGCGCCGACTGGCAGGACAGCCGCGACACGGCGCCGGCCGAGCAGTTGCTGGCTGTCTGAAGCTTAGTTCCGCTCGGGGAAACCGCGGCCCGCCGGCACCAGCACCATCGTCCGAACACTGCCAGCGCTCAGCACGAGCTTGCCGTTTCGATTGGAGCTCACGCTGAGCGGCCGACCGAGAAGCTGGAAGATCGCCTGTTCCTCGATCATGACTGGCCCCAGGCACGCCATCTTGGTCGAGATCAGCGGGCCGGCCGTCAGTGTGCCGCGTGCGAAGCGGTACGAGCCGCCAAAACCATTGCAGCCGCTGTTTCCGCTGATCCGGCCGTCAGCAAAGCTGATCGATGCCTGGCGCCCACCCCGGATCGCATGACCGGCCACCGTCTCGATCAGCCACTTGCCGTCGATCACCGGGACGCGCGCCGGCGCCACGATCGGGTCACCGCCACAGCCGCGCACCGTCCGACGACCGACCGTGACCGTCACCCGTTCGGGGAACTCGCGGTCGCTCATGCCGTCATTGCAGGGTGCACGGGTGATGTCGATCGTGATGCGCGGCGTGACGTAGCGCCGCCCGTTGAAGCTCGGTCGTGGCTCCGGCGCCGTAGTCGTCACACGGGTCCGGCCGTAATCGCCCGCATAGCGGATCAGGCCATGGTGGATCGTCAGCGTCCAGCCCGGCTCCGTGCCTAGCGCGCGATACGGCGCCTCGGGTGGTGCGGCGATCGCTGAACCGGCGAGCAGCAGGGCAGGGGCAACAAGGGCAAGCGCGATCTTCATCTTCGTCTCCTCGCCTCGTCGGATAGGAGAGCCAGCCTGAACCGCTCGTTACGCAGCGGTTCAGCGGCGGGAAGGATTTTGCGCAAGCACTTCATAGGCCATCACCGCGGTCGCGACCGCCGCGTTGAGGCTGTCGGCCTTGCCGAGCATCGGGATCTTGACCAGCAGGTCGCAGGCTGCGGCATAGTCGGCGGGCATGCCCTGCGCTTCGTTGCCGGTCAGCAGGAAGGTCGGCGCCTGATAGGTCGCGGCGCGATAATCGGTCTCGGTGTCGAGGCTGAGCCCGACCAGCTGCCCCGGCCCGGCGCGGAGCCAGGTGAGGAAGTCAGCCCAATCGGCCTGGACGATCGGCACGGTGAACAGCGCGCCCATGCTAGCGCGCACCGCCTCGACCGAAAAGGGATCGACGCATTCCCCGATCAGGATCAGCCCGCCGGCGCCGACAGCATCGCCGGTGCGCAGGATAGTGCCGAGATTGCCGGGATCGCGCAGCCGTTCGGCGACCAGCCAGATATTCGCGCTGCCACGGTCAAGCGACTCGAGCGCGGTCGCGAATTCGGGGAAGACGCCGACCACCGCCTGGGGATTGTCCTTGCCCGAGAGCTTCGACAGGATGTCTGGAACCGTCTCGATCGCCTCGCCGCCAGCCGCCTCGACATCGGCGATAAGGCCGCGGACCAGCGGATGGCCGGCACTGTCGCGGGCGAAGAAGAGATATTCGGGAATCCGCCCGCTTTCCCGCGCCTCGGTCAGGATGCGCAGGCCCTCGGCGAGAAACAGCCCTTCCTCACGCCGATGCCGCTTCTCGCGAAGCTGGCGAACGCGCTTGATGAGCGGGTTGGAGTAAGCGGTGATCTCGCGGGGCATTTATTCCCTCTCCCGCTTGCGGGAGGGGAGTGCGGCGGCTCTTGGCCCTGTCCGGTGGACAGGGCTGCTGCCGCACTGGGAGGGCGTGTCCATACTCACGCCGTCGCACATGCCCTCCCCCTCCCACAAGTGGGAGGGGAGCAGAAGAAGGGAGGGGAGAACTAATCCTCCCCGAACTTCGCCTCGACCAGCTCGCATAGCGCCCCGACAGCGGCCTCGGCCCCATCGCCTTCAGCGCTGATCACGATCGAATCGCCCATCGCGGCGCCCAGCATCATCAGGCCCATGATCGAAGTGCCCGTCACCGAACCAGCGCCGTCCTTCTCCACCGCGACCTCGACCGGCTGGGTCGACGCGAGCGTCACGAACTTGGCACTTGCCCGCGCGTGCAGGCCACGCTTGTTGGTGA
>JBDTXU010000676.1:0-5466 GCA_040006055.1 Sphingomonas bacterium
CGCCGACCGGCATGGTGCGCCAGCCTTGCTCGGCGAGCGCATAGGCGGTCTCGGCGGTGTCGAGATCGAGCGCGGTGGCGGGGGAGAGGGCGGTGCGATCGAGCGCGCGCATCTGGGCGAGGCGGGTGGTGCAACGGGCGGCGCGGGCCTGGTCGCCGGCGGCGCTGCGATCCATGAAGCGCCCACGCAGCGCGGCGCGCGCGCCTTTGTCGATGCCGAGCGAGAGGGCATATTCGGGGGAGTCGGCGAGCAGGTCTTCGGCGAGGGTGGAGAGCAGGGCCTGGGCTTTGGCGTCGGCGGGGCTGGGGGCGGGCGAGTCGGGGGCGAAGGCGGTTGCCCAGGCGGGGAATGCAGCGCTCAGGCCCAGTGCGCCAGCGCCGGTGAGGAGTTCGCGGCGTGTCGTGTGCATAGTGAGCTCCTTGCTGGCCTGGGGTCAGCCTATCTCGCGACTGGGGCGGGGGCTAGGGGTGGGGCGACGCGCGGTTGGGCAGGGGGTCAGTGCGCGTTGAGGCGTCATTCGGATTGATGGCGCGGGCCTGATTAGTATAGTGTCCCCGAATTAGGGCTGCCCTACCCAGCTGGGTAGACGTCCGACTTCCTGATCCAGCCTGAGACCGGCTTCGCGCCGCCGACGAAATCGACCAGCAGCCATTCGCCCCGGATCGCTCGCACGCCGATGCCGTCGCCTTGCACCACATAGGCCTTGCGATGGGTTGCGCTGCCCGGCGCATCGAAGAACCAGGCCTTGACGCTTTTCACCACGGCGATCGAGATCCAGGGATGGGCGGTCTCGAGGTCGAACTCGGCCGGTTCGTCCTTGTCGGCGAAATGCCGCACGTTCCAGCATCCGCCATGGTCTTCCGACAATGCCACTTTGAACTTACCGCGGCCCTCTCGCACCAATGTGCCTGTGATCACGTCAGCGGGCGTTTCGGGAAACCAGGTTCGAATGGGTGTGTGAGGCTCGTGCAGTTTTCCCGTGAGGTAGAAGATGCAGCTGAACTGGCCGGCGCCGGTCGAGTCCTGGAAATAGCCGGTGACGGTCCGCGTGGCCGGATCGACGCCGATCAGCAGGGTATCATAGTCGCCGCTGACGATGTCGGCATCAGGCGCGCCGGCCGACTGGGGGGAGGCGAGGGCAGGTGTCGCGAGGACAAGGGAAGCAGCCATCAGTCTGAGCGCATTTCGGATCATGCTCGCGCTCCTCGGGTCATTGGGTCAGGTGGTAGGACAGGCCGGCGATTGTTTGCATTATGAGCTCCGTGCTGGCCTGGGGGCAGCCTATCCCTCGATGGGGAGCGCGGGCTAGGGGGCCGGGGTTATGATGTGCGGCGGGGCGAATTAAGTATAGTGTCCCCGAATTAGGGTGTTCGGCCGGGCGGGGAGCGCCCGGCCGAACAGGGTTTTGCTAGAAGTCGATGCCGATCCGGACGCCATATTCTCGCGGGGCACCGTAGAACTCGTTCGTGCCGAACTGTCCGGATGTGTAGCGCTTGTTGGTCAGATTGGTGCCGTACGCTTCGACCCGCCAGTTGTGCGCGCGCAGCGTGAGCAGGGCGGACAGCAGTCCGCGGCCGGGCAATCGGTCGCTGATGGGGGAATAAGCGAGATAGGTGAATTGCGGCCCGACATAGGAGACATTGACCCGCGGCGTCAGGGTCGTGTCGCCGCCGAGCCGGAAGCGATAATCGGCGCCAAAATTATAGGTCCATTCGGGCGCGTAGAGGTTGGGGCCATTGCCGCTCGACTGGATGAACGGGCCATAGTCGAAGCACAAAGGCGGCGCCGATGGCGTTCCGACCGCGCATTGCGGGCCAAGCGCAACGGATGGCAGCGGCCGGGTGTTGACGAAGGTCACGCTTGCCAGCCGCGAATGGACATAGGCGAGGCTCGCATCGAAGCCGAGCGCACCGAACCGGCCCTGGACCTGTGCTTCGAAGCCTTTGACCTTGACCGAGGAAATATTGGATACGCCGGAGAAGCCGGTGCTGGGTTCGACCACGTCGAACTGGAAGCCGCTATACGCGTTGTAGAATGCATCCAGCTGGGTCCGCACGTGCCCGTCGAAGAAGCTCGTCTTCCAGCCAGCCTCGACGCTTGTCACCGTTTCGGGATTGAATTCCGAGGTCGATGAATTGAACCCGCCCGGTTTGTAGCCGCGTGCGACCAGCGCATAGACCAGGGTCTCGGCATTGGGCTTCCAGTTGAGCGCAGCCTTGCCGGTGAAGCGCGAATCCTTGTGCGATCCGGACAGATCGGCGACCTGCAGGCCGGCGGGCGGGAAGCCCGGAATGCCGCGGCCGATGCGGACCTCGCCGGTGCCGGTCGCCTTGTAGGTCGAATAGCGGCCGCCGAGCTGGAGCTCGAGCGTGGGGGCGACCTCGTAATTGCCCTGCACGAACACGCCGGTGGTCGTGCGCCGGTTGTCCGGGGTGATGTCGGTCGGAAATCCGGCCTGGCTCTCATAGATGCGGACGCGGATATCGTTGCGCTGATAATAGGCGCCCAGGATCCAGTCGAAACGGCCGCTGGTCGGGGAGATGATGTTGATCTCCTGGCTATATTGCCGTTCGCCGGCGGAATAATCCTGGCTGGTGTCGCCGCCCGCGGCCAATGGCGCCTGCGATCCGTCGAGATCGTAGAGATTCTTGATCCGCTTGTTCTGATAGCCGGACAGGGACCGGATCACGATGCCGTTCGCCAGTTCCTGGCGCAGTTCCAGGCCGGCGATGAACGCCAGATCGCGGTTGCCGGTGACATGGTCGAAACTCAGGGTCCGGATATCGCCCACCCGGTAGGGCGCAAAGGGCGTGCCCGGGATCGGGCGATAGGGATAGCCGCCGGTGTCCCGGTCGTTGAGCTGCACCTTGGCGGTCGCCTGGAAGCTGCCCGGCTTCCACAACAGGGTGATGCGGCCGCCCTTTTCGTCAAGCCTGCCGGCGGTGCTCGAAAAGGGGCCGACGTCGTGATAATAGCTGTCGTGCCGGCGGTAGAAGCCAGCGACGCGCACGCCGACGGTGCTGCCGACGGGCAGGTTGACCGCACCTTCCACGGTGACGCTGTCGAAGCTTCCATAGGAAAGCTCGCCATAGCCGCCGATGCCGGCGTCGAGCTCCGGATTTCGCGAGTTGATGAAGATCGCCCCGCCGGTGGAATTGCTGCCGACCAGCGTTCCCTGAGGCCCGCGCAGCACTTCCACGCTGGCCAGATCGTAAAAACTGTTGGCCTGGACGATCGGCGGCTGGAACAGGCCGTCGACGTAGGTGGCGACGCCCGCCGTGACATTGGGCGAGCCGCTTGCCAGGCCGATGCCGCGGATGTTCACATTCTGGATGATCCCGCCATTGCTGATCGACAAGGCGGGGGTGGCGGTCTGCAGATCGGCGAGGCTGGTGATGGCCTTTTCGGCGAGCGCCGCCCGGTCGAGCGCGGTCGCGGAGACGGCGACGGTCTGGAGCCGTTCAGACCGTCGCTGCGCCGTCACCACAATGTCCGTCAGCGTGTCGTCGGGCTGGTCCGCCGCGGCGGGCGCTGGTGTTTCCTGGGCCTGGGCCGGCATTGCCGCCCATATCAGCGCCGCGCACGACGCTCCCGCAAATCGAAGCTTCATCTTGTCTCTCCCCTGTAGCTTTGTTGTTTTTATGATGCGCGCGCGATGCTCAGCGCGGAGTCCAGGCGGATGCGGCGGCGAGGAAAGCTGCCGTTTCCTCCGACGCCTGCGAGTCTTCCGGCGGGAAATAGCTGAGCTTGACCACGACGGTGCGGGTGGCCTCGTCCACGGAGACATATTGGCCCTGCAATCCGAGCGCCGCATAAGCGCCCGATCCCGGCATGGTCCACCATTGGAAGCCATAGCCGCCCTGGGCATCCTCAGGCACGGTCGGCGCGGTCGACTGGGCGACCCATTCGGGCGACACGATGCGATGTCCGTTGCCGGTGCCGCGGTTCAGCATCGTCAGGCCGATCCGGCCCCAGTCGCGCAAGGTTGCGTTGAAGCCGGCGCCGCTGAATTCGCGCCCCACGCCCGGGGGACCATCCATGATGTAGAAAGCGTCCGACTCCATGCCGAGCGGTTCCCACAGCTTGCGCGCGGTATAGGCAGCGACCGACATGCCCGACACGCGCTCGACCAGCCATCCGAGGACCGCGGTATCGAGCGTCTTGTACTGAAACACGGTGCCGGGCGGGTGCGCGCGCCGGATGGTCCGCGCCGCATCGGCAAAGCGTGCGACATTCTTCACCAGCGCATTGATGTGGTTCGCGGCCGCCGTGCCCGGATTGGCGAAGTCGTAGCGCTCCTCATAATCGACCCCGGAGCGCATCTGCAGGATCTGGCGGATGGTGACGCCCTGATATCCGCCATGGCTTAATTCGGGCAGATAGGTGGTGATGGGATCGTCGAGCGACTTGATGCGGCCCTCCTCCAGCGCGCAGCCGACCAGCATCGAGGTGATCGACTTGGTCATCGACCAGCCCATGAACCGGGTGCGCTCGTTGCTGTTGTTGCGATAGATTTCGGAGACGATTCGGCCGTCCTTCATGACCAGCAACGCGTTGGTATAGGTGCGTTCGAGGAAGTCCTCGGCGTGGTATTGCCTGCCCTGGAAGGCATAGGTGAGATCAAGCGCGCGATCATTGCGCGGCAGCTGCCAGACAGTGCCGGACCGGGCGACGCCGCGCGTGGTGAAGAGCGTGTCCATGTTGCGAAAGGTCAGCGCGTTCACATCGCCGTCGAGCATGTGCCACCGCAAGATCTGGAGGGCGACCGGAACGTCGGACGGCGTTCCCTGAGCCAGCGGCGCCGGCAGGACCTGCTGGGCGGCGGCCGCTACGGACCAAAGCGCCGCGATGGCGGCCAAACCCGTGATGCCCGATCGAATTGCGTTCATGAATATCCTCACCCGACGGGCGGCGTGTTGCCGCCTTCTCGTCAGGGAGTTGAGCACGGCCGGCAGGCTCGCTCATCTCCCATTTGGGATATCCGCTACGGGCTGGAGATCAGTGGGCGATGGTGACGCCCGCGACCGAGCCGCATAGCTGCCGCACAAGCTCGGATTGGCGGCCGGCGGCAGTCTTGGCCAATACCTGTTTCAGCTGGATGCGCGCGGTTCCGATCGTGATCCCGCGCTCCGCGGCGTGATCGGCGACGGATGACCCCGTTCCCAGCGCGGCGGCGAGATGCGCCTCGGCGGGGGTAAGGCCAAAGAGCGCCGCGATGTCCGCCGGATCGAGCATCATCGCTTCGCCGGGTTCGGACAGGAACACTGCGACGACGGCGTCGCCGTCATGCTCGCCCGATCGGTCGAGCCGGTCTTGAGCGGTTCGATCCGCAGGTGCAGCGGCATCTCCCCGCACCGGCCGACAGCCAGCGTTGCGGCAGGCAGCGCGCCCGACCGCACCCTGGCGATCAGATCGCGCAATCGCTGCCGATCGCCCTGTTCAGCACAGCTCAGCCGCCCCGCGAGG
>JBDTXU010000677.1:0-3874 GCA_040006055.1 Sphingomonas bacterium
CCACGATCCGCTTCGAAGGCGTGGCGGAGGGCATGGTCGCGGTCACCGCGATCGTGACCGGCTTGCCCGGCGGCGTGATCGAGAAGAACCGCAATGGCGCCTTGCTCTCCCCGGCCTCCCTGGTCGACGGCAGTCTGGGCAATCGCGTCACCATCAGCCGCACCAATCCGGCAACCGGTCTGGCACGATCCGAGACCGCCATCGTCCGTACCCGCGCAGATGGCGGGCTTGTCCTTCAGACCAGCGAAGGTTTCGAGGCCGTGCGCTGCGCCGGTCTGCCGGAGAAGCTGCTGTTCGACCGGGTGCCCTTCGGTCTTTCAGCCAGTCCGGTCTTCTCGATCGATACCAACACCCCAAAGGGCGGCAGCTACCGGATCACTCTGACCTATCTGGCGGCAGGTTTTGGCTGGCAGGCCAATTATCTCGCGACGCTGGAGAAAGGCGCGACCCCCGGCAAGCAAAAGCTCCGCCTGCTTGCCTGGCTCACCATTGCCAACGACAATGGCCAGAGTTTTCCCGACGCGACGTTATTGGCGGTCGCCGGGACGATCAATGTCGAACGCAATTTTCGCTCGCTGTCGGATCCGCTTGAGGCAAAACCGCTCCGGCTGACCTGCTATCCCCTGGGGAGCACGGCGCATGGGACGGAGGCGGAGCTGGCAGTTCCACTCCAGTTTTACGCTGGTGGCGCGGAGCTGGCCGATGCCAAAGACATCGTCGTTACGGGCTCCATAATGCGCGCCGTAGCGGAGCCCGCGCCTCCTCCGCCTGCCATGAAGGCCCGTGAAGAGGCGTTGGGCGACGTGAAGCTCTACCGCGTCCCCGAGCACGTCACGGTGGCATCGCAATCGCTGAAACAGATCGCCTTCCTCGATCAGCCCAGGGTCAATGGCACGCTCTTTCACCGGGGCGCATGCGGGCCGGAAAGCGGCCAAGAGAGCAATGAGCAGCCCTCGCCTGTCACCTTGTGGCTGAGAACGCGCAACGACGGGGCGCATGGGCTGGGCCTGGCAATGCCGTCCGGAAAAGTAGCGGTGTTCGAACCAACATCGGCTGGCGAGATGTTGCTCGGTGAACAGTCGATCCGCGACTATGCCTCAGGCCAGAAGGTGGAATTTGCGCTGGCGAACGCCAGCACTGTCTATCTCGCCTGCGGACGCCAAGCCGGCGATCCAGGCCTGACAGGCGGTTGGTGGCATAGGCTTCACGCGCTGGTGACCAACGCCAATAGCCATACGATCACGCTCGAGATCGATCTTGCCGACAGCGCTGGATGGGCTGTGCGCAAGCTGTCGGGCCAGCATAGGATCGAGGACGGGCGGCATATCATGACCGTCACTGTGCCCGCGAACAGCAGCCGGGTGCTGCGATGGGACATCCGGGGTACGGAATAGGCAAAGAGACCGACGATGGATCACCGTGCGAACGTTGATTCAAAAACTCCGGGGATCGGTGCAGCACTGAGTCTGGCGAGATCCACGCGACCCCGCCGCCGCTCTTTGACATGACTGGACTATCGAGAGCGCCGACCGCCGCTGTTCCGCGCTGTTTTTCCGCTGTTATTTCCAACGCTCGCCGCTGTTATTCGATAACAGCGGAAAACCCGGTAAACCTCTGTGATTAAGTGTAATTTCCGCGTTTAAATTCCAACATAACAGCGGCGGAAAAATTTTCCGGAACAAACAGCGGATAACAGCGGAATAACAGCGGAAACGGTAGCTAACAGCGGACAACAGCGGGGACCTCGAATCCGGATCAAGGTTCACGGTCGCCTTGAAAGGACGGTGCGGACAGGGAATAGGCGGCACCGTGACCACGCATGCTCCCGATCATATTCTCCCGGCCATCGCGCTCCGTTTGCTGTCGGTGGTGTTCCTCGCGACGATGAGCGCGCTCATCAAACTGGCCGAGACGCACGGTGCCCATTTCGCCGAGATCATCTTCTTCCGACAGGCCGCCGGCGTGCCGCTGGTCACGGCCTGGATCGCGGCTGGGCCGGGGCTGAAGTCGGTCGCGACCAAGCGGATCGGCGCGCATATCACGCGGACGGTCGTAGGCCTGACCAGCATGGCCTGCCTGTTCGGCGCGCTCATGATCCTGCCGCTCGCCGAAGCCACGACCTTCCAGTTCACCGTTCCGATCTTCGCGACCATTCTCGGGGCGCTGCTGTTGAAGGAGCCGACCGGCTGGCATCGCTGGGGCGCGGTACTGGCGGGCTTCGTCGGCGTGGTGATCGTCGCTCGGCCTGGCAGCGGGCATATACCCCTCGGCGGCGCTGCGCTGGGCCTGGTCGCGGCGACTCTGACTGCAATGGTGTCGATCCTGCTCCGCCAGATCGGCAAGACCGAAGGCGCGGCGACCACGGTCTTCTGGTTCACGATCCTGTCAGTGCCGCCGCTTGGCCTGCTCTACGTTTTTCATCTGTCTCCGCACCCGCCGGCGGTCTGGGCAATGCTGGTGGGGATCGGCATGGTCGGTGCCGCGGGCCAGCTCGCGCTCACCGGCGCGCTCAAGCTCGGCCCGGTCTCGGTGGTCGTGCCGATGGACTATTCGAGCCTGTTATGGGCGACGCTCTATGGCTGGCTGCTGTTCGGCGCGCTGCCGGGCGCAGCCACCTGGATCGGCGCACCGGTCATCATCGGCAGCGGGCTCTACATCGTCTGGCGCGAACATCTCCGCCGCCGCATCGAGACCGAGCAGGCGATCGTCTGAGCTAGACCCGGCGGAACACCAGCGTCAGGTTGTTGGCGGGCATCTCCACCACCCGATCGAGCGCGAAGCCCAGGGCCGCGTCACGGACCGCCTCGACGCTGCGCAGCCCCCAGCGCGGATCGCGCGACTTCAGCGATTGGTCGAACGCCGCGTTGCTCGGCGCCAGCGGCACATCGGCCTGCAGGAACGGGCCATAGAGGATCAGCGGCGCACCGCGCGGCAATATCCGAGCCGCGCCCGCTACCAACCCGAGTGTCGCTTCCCACGGGCTGATATGGACCATGTTGATGCACAGCACCGCATCGGCACGCTCGATCGGCCAGTCGGCGGATGCCGCATCCAGGTCGAGCGGCGGCAGGACATTGGCCAGTCCCTCGCACCACGCCGCGATCGACGCCCGGCCGCCCGCATCGGGGTCGCTCGGCTGCCAGCTGTGCCCCGGCAGCTCCCGGGCGAAATGGGCGACATGCTCGCCACTGCCGCTCGCGATCTCGAGGACAAGCCCTTTGACCGTCAGCTCCTCGACCAGCACCGCCGCGATCGCCTCGCGGTTGCGGAGCGTCGCTGGCGCGTGCTTTCGGACATCGCCCCGGTCCTCAGCAACGTTCCAGGGGGTGGGATCGGCCATCAGGCGCGCGCCGCCCTGGCTTCTTCGAGCAGCCGTTTCGCGCGGAGATACATTTCGAGGCGGGTCACGGCGAACAGGCCGAGCGCGAAGGCGATCAGCACGTCGGTGATGAGCATGGCGTTGAAGTGGAAGCCATAGCTGCCACCGCCAGCCAATGCCTCCCGCGCGCCGAAGCGGATTGCGATCAGCACGACGATGAACAGCAAGGCTGCCGGCGAGGCCCTCTGGTTGAGGGTGTGAGTCTCGGGGTCGACTTCGATCTTCATCAGCTTGCCGCGCTGCCAGCCGATCGCGCTACCCAGGGCAAGGCCGCCGAAACACACCAGCCAGCCCATGCCTCTTGGCGGAAACTCGATATAGAGGATCGCGGCGAAGAGCAGGTAGATGGCGGGCACCACCCACAGCATCCCAAGCCGCAACCGCCGCGTCTGCCGCATCCGGAACAGGCGAAGCCCGATGACGAGCGCCACGATGACGGCAGTGATCGCATATTGCGTAAACTGCCCGGATTGCGCTGCGTGGCCCTGCATGTGG
>JBDTXU010000678.1:0-1514 GCA_040006055.1 Sphingomonas bacterium
GCTGGACGCTGAGCGATGGGAGGCGGAGCGCAGCGCGAGATCGGCAAGCGAACAGGATGAGATGGTGCGGGCGGAATGGCTTGCAGACTCCCCTCCCGCTTGCGGGAGGGGGTAGGGGTGGGCTCGCGCTAACAACGTGCGTCACCGCGCGTGACTGGCCGGCAGCCCACCCCTCGGTCCCCTCCCGTAAACGCGAGGGGGAAGAAGAGCTAGCGCACGCCGTTCCGCGCGACGCTCAGGGCCCCGACACAGCTCGCCCGATCAATCGGTTTGCCGTCGGTTTGTCGCGCATCGACATAGGTGACGAGCGGCTCGCCGCGCCCCTTCGGATAGAGATACGCATCGAGCACGCAGATCGCGTTGCCGAATTGCAGTTTCCGCGCACTCCCCTCGCGGACATCGGCGACCGGCTGGCCGAACAGACCGATCAGCGCGCCGCCGGGCTGGCCCATCACCTTGTCCAGCCCGGCGACGCCGCCCGGAACGACCGGTAGCGGAATCTCGCGCGCGGGGCGCGGCGCGACGGTGCTGCCTTCGCCGCAGCCGGCCAGCAACAGGGCGGGCAGGGCCGCAAGGACCGTCAGCCTGGAGCGCTTCATACCCGTCGTCTCCCATGGAAAAGATGCGTCGCCATCGCCGCGCCGATCACGGGGGCAAAAAGGTTGAGGATCGGCACCAGGAACATCGCCGTGCCCGCCAGCCCGAGGGTGAAGCGCTGAAACGCGGTCGATCTACGCCAGCCCTTCATCGCGCTGCGCGGGATATGCCGGGCGGCGACCATCTCGCCGAGATCATGCCCAAGCAGCCAGCCATTGACGATGAAGAACAGCACAGGCAGCCCGACGCCGGTGAAGAGCAGCAGCAGATAGAGCGGCGACACCGCGAGATTGACCAGCACCGCGCGCCCGGCCGAGCCAAGCCCCATCGCGATCGACCGGCCAAGCGGCACGTCCTGCGCTTCGGCAAGGGCCTCGGGATAATGTTTCCGCTCGACCGCGACGACGACCTGATCGGCGAACACGCCCATCACCCCGATCGCGACCACGCGGAACAGCAGCCAGGCGACACCAAGCGCGGCCAGCACCGCGGCCGTCTCGACCAGGGTACCGGCGCCGTCGCCGAAGCCCAGGCTCGCCGCGAGCCGGCCGGCGCCGAACCACAAAGCAGCGCCCAGCCCGGCGAGCAGCAGTACCGTAATCGCCAGCGATTTCAGGAAGACCGCGACGATCGGGCGGTCGCCGAGCTGGCCGATCGAGAGGAGAAAAGCACGGAGCATCGGGCCGGTCTAGCCGCCTCCTCTCGATAGTCCAAGCGCCGCCGCCCGGTTGCACTCACGGTCTCTCGCCTTTACGGCCGGCGCCGACCCAATTTCCCGGAGATACCAGTTTGACCAGCCCAGCCTATGACGTGGTGGCGATCGGCAATGCGATCGTCGATGTGCTTTCCCAGGCCGAAGACGCGTTCATCACCGAGACCGGCATGACCAAGGGATCGATGCAGCTGATGTTCTCGCC
>JBDTXU010000679.1:0-2473 GCA_040006055.1 Sphingomonas bacterium
GATAGCCGCCTACGGTGTTTTCCGAGATACCCAGCATGCGCGCCATCGGCTTTAGTCGATAGCGCTGGTGATAGAGCCGCAGGCATTCCCGGTGTCGCGTCGAGAGCCGCTTGTGGAGATCCGCATCCATATCTGCGGCGAGTATCGAGAAGATTGAGCCATTTTGGAAGGACTAATGCCGCATTCATGCGTTGCACGGTTATACGCGGGGTTAGAGAAAGGACGTCGATGGCCAATCATTCGAGAAACGACCTCGCTGAGCTGGTGGGCAAAGCGCTCGCAATGGCGGACGAGCTCGAACTCGCGGAGGTCGGATTGCGTCTCGATCAGGCCCTGATCGCGCTGACTGGCGCGGGCGTCGTACCGCGCGATACCAGGCAGAACTACATGGTCAGCGAATTATCCTGAGCCTCGCCGCTCAGGGGCGGGGCGTCTGAAGCCCGGTTAGCGCAGCCACCAGCGCGGCATCATCTCCGGGCGCGATTTGCGCGTGATAGGTGCCGCGCATCTTGTCGATTTCGGCTTTCCACTTCTCCGCGCCGAGCAATGGCTGGTTGAGGATCATCTCGGCCGAGTGGCAGGCGCTGCAATTATTGGTGATCAGCTCGCCCGCGGCACCTTCCGGGAACGCGGCCTTTTCCTCGGGCATACTGAGCGTCGAAGATGTGAGGGTAACGCCGCCACCTGAGACCGATTTGGTGGCAGGCCCCTGTTTCGCAGCGATCGCCCCGACTCCCATCAAGAAGCCGCCCAGTGCAAAGGCAGCGGCCGCCAGCATCACCGGCGCGTGGCGGAAGCCCCTCATGACGCCCGCACAGTGATCGTCTCGACGCCGTTGCGCATAAAACCTCCCGGGTTCCAGACGGGCTCGAAGACCTGCACCTCGCCGCTGTCGCTGGTGCAGCGCACCGCGAGCTTGTGGTCGCCGGGCGGCAGGGCAGGGATCACCGCGTCCCAGGAGCGGAAGCCATATTTGCCCTGGTCGGGTCCGGTAGTCGCCGCTAGCCAGGTCTGGCCGCCATCCCGCGACAGATCGACGCGCGCGACGCCTGATGCCCCGCCCATCGCCAGCCCGCGCAGCTTCAGCGGCGCATTCGCCGCCACCCGCGCGCCATCGGCGATGTTGGTGATGAAGGAACGCGGGCCCATGCGGTTGATCGGCACGGTCGGATAGCCCTTGGCATCGGGCGCCACGTTCGCACGGGGCGTGCCCGGTATGCGATACGCCCTTTCCATCCAATAGCCGGTGTCGGGCGTGTCGAGCAGCTCGATCCGGTTGAGCGCCTTCACCCAATAGGTCGAATACCAGCCCGGCACGACCAGCCTGAGCGGAAAGCCATGGAGCATCGGCAATTGCGCGCCGTTCATCTGAAAGGCGATCATCACCTCGCCGTCCATCGCATGCGCAAGATCGAGCGACTTGGCGAAGAGCGGCGCATCCGGCGGCGGCGTGTCGAGCCCCGAGAACCGCACCTGAACCGCATTCGGCGCAACGCCTGCGCGGTCGAGCACATCCTTCAACCGCACGCCGGTCCATTTCGCATTGCCGATCGCGCCATTGCCCCATTGCGCACCCGGCACGCGCGGCTCGAAATAGCCGCGCGAATTGCCCGAACACTGGTTGATCGCTGCGATCTCGAAGCGCGGCATCCTGAACAGCTCGGCGAGCGACAGCGCCAGTGGCTGCTTCACCGTGCCAAGAATGTTGAGGCGGAAGCTCCGGACATCCACCTCGAGCGGGATGTCGGCATAGTGCCAGCGCACGAAGAAGCGGTCGTTGGGCGTGAAGACATGACCGTCCATCGCCGCCATCGGCGTCTCGAGCAGAGGGGCACGACTGCGCTGCAGGATCATCGGGCCCTTGCCCGGGAAACCGGTGGTCATCGGCCGGTTGCCCGGGCCACCGGGCAGATGCAGGTCGACAAGCGCTTGCGCCCAGAGCGGCGATGTCACCAGCCCGGCGCCACCCGCAGCGATCAGCGAGAGCGCGTGGCGGCGTTCGATCAGAGTCGGTCCATCAGCCATGCAGCGTTTTCGCCTAATGCCGCGCGCGCCGCAACACCTTGGGGCTGCATCTCTGGCCCTTTCGTCGCAACCGGATAAAAGGCGGCCATGGCGACCCGACCGACCAAACTCCCGCTGCCGATGGCCGCTGATCTCTATGGCGATATCGAGCCCTCGCCCAAGGCGACGTGGCGCGGCTATTGGCCGGGCCTGACGATCGTTGCGGCGGGCACGCTCGCGGCCGGTTTCCTGTCGGATCATTACGGCGTGCCGCTCACCCTGATGGCGCTGCTGATCGGCCTCGCGCTCAACTTCCTCAGCGCCGATGTGCGGCTGACGCCCGGCCTCGCCTTCGCCTCGCGCTCGCTGCTGCGCTGGGGGATCGTGCTGGTCGGGGTGCGGATCACCGTCGGCCAGATCGTCGCGCTCGGGCCGATGGCTTTCCTCTGCGTGCTGGTGATCGTCGCGG
>JBDTXU010000680.1:0-4039 GCA_040006055.1 Sphingomonas bacterium
CGAGGTCGATCGCCATATCGTTTGAGGCTCGGCTGAGCAGGCGAGGGAATCGCATCGAGGCTATATCATTTCCGTGTTTGCGCAGGCGCATCGCGCCTGAAGTGAACGCACGCAGGCGTTGAGAAGGGCGGCGTGGCCGTGCCGGCAGCCTGCGTCAATGCCGCCAGCGGCGCCGCGCGTTCGGACGGGCTGTGCGAACGACGAGGGGCAGCGAGGCGCCCCACGCCCAGTACGTCCACCCCGGACGTGTTCCGGGGTTCACCGGCCCGCAAACGCTGCAAACCATTGCTCCTGCGGCACCATGGACCCCGGAACAGGTCCGGGTGACGGCCTGGTTTGGGAGGCGTTTATGTCGCACTGACCCGAAGGTTACGACATCTGTACAGTGTTCTGTACAGAGCCACAGGCCTGGGCGCCACTGCCCCAGCATTCTGAAAATGCTAACACTATGATTTTATGATATGTTTCATACGTCCTGACCACACCCGCAACCCAACCCACCCCGCGAGAGGGGCCGATAGGCATGACAAAACTCTCCAACAGACCGGGCGCCATTTTTGCCCGTTCTCCCTCGTGAAACTCCAACGCGGCCGTCCAAAACCGCGCTGAATTATGTCACACGCTCCAACATCGGCGCCCCCCAGGCCGAGCGCACCGCCTCACTCAGGCAGCTTCACCGTGCCTGTAACCTTGAACCCCGCCGCGACAGTCACCGCCCCAGTTCCGGGCTGACCCCCGCCAATGCTCAGCGAATAGGCCCCCGGCGCCACAACCCGGTCCCCGGCCTCAGTCACGCTGGAAAGGTCGCGCGGGCTCAGGTTGAAATGCACCTTGCCGCTCGCCCCTGCGGCGACATGCACCCGGGCAAAGCCGCGCAGCGCGCGGATCGGCATGCCCGGTGCCTGTGGGAAGCTCAGATAGAGCTGCACCACCTCATCGCCCTCGCGCGCGCCGCTGTTGCGTACCGTGACATCCACGCCGAGCGGATCGCCCGCCTTCACCACCGCGCGCGACAGCACGGGCTTGGCATAGGCAAAGCTCGTATAGCTCAGCCCATGCCCGAACGGGTACAAAGGTGTGCCCGTGAAGTAGCGATAGGTCCGTTCCTTCATCGCATAGTCCATGAACGGCGGCAGCTGCTCGACGCCCTTGTAGAAGGTCACCGGCAGCCGCCCCGCCGGATTGTTCGCCCCCGACAGAGTCTCGCCGATCGCGGTGCCACCCGCCTGCCCCGGATACCAGGCATCGAGGATCGCATCGGCATTTTGGGCAGCCCAGTTCACCGACAATGCCGATCCGTTCATTAGCACCAAAGCCAGCGGCTTGCCGGTGCCCTTCACTGCCTTCAGCACCGCTTCCTCATCGGCCGGCAGATCGAGGCTGGTACGGTCGCCGCCCAGGAAGCCCGGCACGTCCACCTTCATCTCCTCGCCCTCGAGCGCTGAGGTGATCCCCGTCACCGCGATCACCAGATCGGCATTCTTCGCCGCGGCCACCGCGCGGCCAAGCGGATCCTCCACGACCGGCGCCCAGACCAGGCTCGGCAGGAAGCGGCTCGGATTCTGCTCGATCTTCACCGCATAGCGATGCCCCTTTTCGAGCCGCATCTCGCTGAGGTTGGGTCCGCGCTGCTGCGGGTCGCTATTGTCGGCGATCAGCTTGTCGTCGAGCCAGAAGCGAGCCGCGCGGCCGCTGATCCCGATCTTGTAGAGCCCATCCGCCGGCGCGGTGACAAAGCCGGTCCAGCGCGCCGATATCACCGGCGCATCGGGAATGGCGGCCGGCATGTTGCGCTCGAAGCTCATCACCGTATCGATCCGCGAGACAGCTGGCGCCCCGCTGAAGTCAGCACCGCGCCAGAACTCGGCCTTAAGCCCCGGCTGCCCGTCGCCGTTGGACAGCGCCGATCCCGGCACCGGCTGCGCGGTGCGCAGGAAATTGGTGCCCGGCTCGAAGACGATCTCGGCGCCCGGAAAGGCAGCGCGAATGCCGTCGAGCGCGCTAACGGGCGCAACCGGCGTGCCGTTATAATTGCCCGCCAGCACATCGGTCTGATCGGCAAGCGGGCCGACCACCGCGATCCGCTTCACGCCGGCCTTCACCGGAAGCAGGCCATTATTCTTGAGCAGCACCATCGATTCCCGCGCGAGCTTCAGCGCCAGGGCACCATGTGCGGGCGAATTGAGCGCGCTGTCCGGAATGTTCGAATAGGGCACCATCGCGGGCGGATCGAACATCCCCAGCCGCATCCGCGCCGTGAACAGCCGGCGCAGCGACTGGTCGACCACCGCCTGGCTCACCAGCCCCTGCTTCATTGCATCGGTATAGCGATCATAGTCCGAGGTCGGTCCGGACATGCGGCCATATTCAGTACAGTCATTGTCGACGCCATGAATCAACGACACTGCCGCCGCCTCTGCGACCGTCTTGGTGTAATGATGCCCGCGCTCGATATCGGCAATTGCGTCGCAGTCGGAGACGACATGGCCCTTGAAGCCCCATTTGCCGCGCAGCTGGTCGTTGAGCAGAAAGTCGCTCGAACAGGCCGGCTGGCCGTTGACCCGGTTATAGGCGCACATCACGGATTCGACCTTGCCCTCGGTCACCAGCGCGCGGAACGCGGGGAGATAGGTGTCCTCCTGATCATGCCTGCTCACCGGAATGTCGTCGCTGTGCCGCCCGGGCTCGGGGCCGCTATGCACGGCATAATGTTTGGCCGTCGCCGAAGCCCGATAATAATGGGGGTCGTTGCCCTGCATTCCCTGCACGAAGGCGATACCCATCTTCGCCGTCAGATAGGGATCCTCACCATAGGTCTCCTGTCCGCGCCCCCAGCGCGGATCGCGGAAGATGTTGATGTTGGGGGACCAGTAGGTCAGCCCCTGCATGATGCGATGTTCGCCCCCGGCACGCTCGACCTGGTTCCACTTCACGCGGCCCTCGGTGCCGATCGCAACGCTCATCTCCTCGATCGTCGGCGGGTCGAAGGTCGCTGCAAGGCCGATCGGCTCGGGAAAGACAGTGGCATAACCGTTGCGCGCCACGCCGTGCAGCGCCTCACTCCACCAGTCATAAGCCGGCACGCCGAGCCGCGGGATCGCCCGCGCCTGGTTGACGAGCTGCGACGCCTTCTCTTCGATCGACATCTGCGCGATCAGCGCGTCCACCCGCTGCTCAGTGGGAAGGGCAGGGTTGCGCCACGGCGCATCGGCGGGAGCGGTTTGGGCGAGAGCTGTGCTCGAAAGGAGGAAGCCCGCAAGCGAAAGGCCCACGCGACTCCACTTCTTTCCTTCCCCAGCGCAGGCTGGGGCCCAGTTGGGAGCCGCTCGTGATCGCACGCTGCGCGCAGTTACCTTCTGTCCCCCAACTGGGCCCCAGCCTGCGCTGGGGAAGGGAGGAGAAAGCCGAACCAGTTTCGAAACGCCCATGATGCTTCCCCTGATTGTCATTTGCGATAGCCCCGCCACACCCACTCGATCGCCTCAGGCAAAGCCTGGCCGACGACGCGCTGGTCGACATGCACAGCGTCCTTCGCGAACACGTAGCGATAGGCGTAACCCTTCGCCTTCAGCGCAGCGGCCATGCGCTGGTTGGCGAGCGGCCAGTTGTGAAAAGTCGATTCAGGATCGCCGAAATGCAGGTCCTTCTCGCCGACCTCCATCCAGATCCGGATCGGCTTGGCCGGGCTCTCGGGGATCAGATGGGCGTGATAGTCCCAGGCGCCCTCGGGCGTTGCCGGATCGACCGGGGACTGTTGATTCACAAAGGTGCCCGAATAGGACAGAACGCGGTGGTACCATTCGGGATGGAACCACGCCATGGAGAGTGCCGCCGACGCACCCGAACTCGCGCCCATCGTCGCCCGCCCCTCGGGGTTGCCGGTGAATGTGATATGGTAGTTGGCGGCAACGCGCGGCAGCACCTCGCGCTCGACGAATTCGGCATAGCGGCCCGACATGGTGTCATATTCCAGGCCCCGCTCGGACCCTTGCGCATCGCCGCCGCCCGACTGGATCATCACCGCGACCATCGCCGGCAC
>JBDTXU010000681.1:0-1905 GCA_040006055.1 Sphingomonas bacterium
GTGATAGCAGGGGACCTCCCCCGAGGGATCGCGCAGGATTTCCGTAACGCCGAGCGATGTACGGATCGCGAGATAGCCGCCCCAACAGGCGGCGACGAATGTCTCAACGGGTGCGTCGAGGCCGTTCTGCGTCGCCACAGCGGGCGTCCATCCCGAACCGCGGTTGAACAGATGACCCCAGATCACCCCGCCATTGTCCGGCAGGACAAGGTGTGGCGCACCGCTGACTCCGAATACGGCGAGCCCGGAACGCTCGTGGAGGACACTAAGGTTGTGGTCGGCCTGCATGACCTGAGCGAAGCGCGCAACCCGTTCGGACGGCGATCGATCCACCGGCCCCAGCAACACGACATAGGTGGCCGGATTCACAGGGCGAGGATCGGGGTGAAGCGTGATACCCGGTCATAACCGTCGTTGAGCACGGCCTGTGGGGTCTGGAGCCAGCAATGCGCGACGAAAGGTTGGAGCGTCACGCCGAACACGAGCTGGCACCCAAGATCTTCGCTGGCGAGCCAGGCGTCGAGCGCGAGCGAATCGAGCAGGCAGTTGCGTGCGACAGGCACCAGGGCGCGCGCCTGATCGTAAAGCTCCGCGCGGTCGCGGAGCCGCTCGAGTTTGCCGGGCGCCCGGTAAATCAGCCGCTGTTGGCGGTGCCGCAGAACCCGGGCAAGCGGCCTGGCGCGGAGAGCGAGCCGCGTTGCGATCACGAGCAGCGCGATATGAAATCGTTCACCAAGCGTCGGCACGTTGCGATGCGTTGGTACGGCCAGGCTGGCAGGGATCGAGATAGTCTCCGGCATGGTATTCGACGGGGCAGCGTCGCCCGGTCGCGCGACACCGCTGCGATCGAACAGGCCGATGATCGGCGCGGGCGGCGCCTTGCCATCCTTTGCCTCGAGCCACGCCGCGAGCATCGGACCGACTGCGTCCGGCGCCAGGAAGTAGCGGTCCTGCCGGGTGTCGAGCAGGATCACCTTCCGGGATATGATCGTCGCGGTCGCGTGAGGCAGAATGCGCCAATACATGCCGGTGCGTCCTCGCAAGGAGGATGGCGCCGGCGCGGGTTTCGCGCCGGCGCCATCGGCTTAGTCGTCCGACAGGCCCAAGGGCACCTGCAGGTCGATGCCGTCGAACTTCGAGCCGCCAGGCCCCTGGGTCTCGACGCTGGCGACCCCGAGGTCGATCAGGGCGATGGCGTCGTTGGTGTCTTCGCGTTCCATGTTCCGTCTCCATGCTCGTCGCAGGTGTGCGACAGGGCCAAGGATCGGCGCGTGCCCGGGTTATAAAAAGTTTATAATCGGATTATAATCGAGGGGCTTGTTTCAGGCCTCGCCGCGCTCGCGAAGCAGCGCCGGGACGGCGCGCATCCGGCGAAGATGATAGCGCCTGATGGCATGCGGCTGGTCCGATCCGCGGACGACGAGTTGTTCGAGTTCGCTATCGACTCGCTCCAGGATTCGCTGCTCGATAATCCGAAAAGGATGAAGGCGGTCGCTCACACTCTCAATCGCCTGGCCGATCTCATGGTTCGGTGCGGCCGCCGCGATGCGGGCGAACAGCGCCGCAACGCGGTCGGCGCCGGCGGGCACCTCCCACAGTGGTGTGATCGGCGCTTCTTCCGCGCCGGGCCGCATCGTTCTCGCTGCGATCGAAAGCAACGCCGAATTCCACTCGTAGAGATCGCGCAGGCCCGCCTCGCTGAAGCGCGGCACATGGAACCCTTCACGGCTGCTCGCTTCCACCAGTCGCTCACCGGCCAGCCGGTGGAGGACGTCGCGCACCGGTGTCATGCTCACGCCAAGTTCGTCGGCCAGTCGGATTGCCTCAAGCCGCGTGCCCGGCGTGAAGACGCCGTCCCGCAGCATCTGCTTCAGGGCCGCATAGCTGCGGTCCATCGCCTGGGCG
>JBDTXU010000682.1:0-3412 GCA_040006055.1 Sphingomonas bacterium
CCGCGCCCGAGCTCATATGGCGGATGACGATCACATCGGCGCGCATCGCGTTCAGGGTCATCGCGGTATCGATCAGCGTCTCGCCCTTCTTCACGCTCGATTGGGCGGCGTGCATGTTGACGACGTCGGCGCCAAGCCGCTTCCCGGCGATCTCGAAGGAGAGGAGGGTGCGGGTCGAGTTCTCGAAGAACGCGTTGATCTGGGTGAGGCCCTCGAGCCGCTTGTCGCTCTTGGCGCGGCTGCGGTTCGCCTCGATCCATTGTTCCGCTTCGTCGAGCAGGAACATGATCTCATGCGGCTGCAATCCGTCTATGCCGGTGAGGTGCCGGTGCGGAAAGACGGCGCCGCCTTTGATGAGGGCGGCGGGGCGATGATCTGAGGCTTGCATTAAAGGGATCGGGTAGCGGGGGAGGGGGCGGCGCGCAAGAGACGCGCTCGTTCCTCGGCGACTGGGGTGGAGTTCTTCCCTTGGAGCAACATCGCGGACAGCAATATCAACACTCACCACGCTCCTTTAGCGATCGAAAATCCCACTAGCGTTCTGAATGGCAGTTCGTTCGACCCGATTTCTAATTCGTCATGCCGGACTTGTTCCGGCATCTATGTTTCCGCAGGGTGTGCAGGCGTTGCGTCTGAGGAACGATGGACCCCGGAACAAGTCCTGGGTGACGATAAAGCTTTGAATAAACTTGTGATTCAGAGCGCTTGGGGTAAACGTTGCTGTAGCCTTCCCACCATCGCTTACGCGATCCTCGCGGATCGTTGAATCGCGGTCTCGTATCACGAAGTCAAAAGTCGCTGCCAGCACGGCCCCAGCCACTCCCCGCAAATGCTTCCCTAAGCGCTGCCCTTACCGGTTCGACATAGATATCGGCGATGCGGCGATAGGGGCTGTTTCCGCCAAGTAGATGCGGGTCGAGGCCAAGGCGCCAGGTCTCTCCGGGCGCGGGAATATAGAGGGTGCCGAACAGCCAGTCCCACAGGCCGAACGTGCTGCCGAGGTTGCGGCCACGGTGATGCGGCTCGGCACTATGGTGGAGCTGGTGCATCACCGGCGCGAGGATCAGCCGGTTCCAGCGCCCGAACGAGATCGGCAAATGGCTGTGGCCGAGCGCACCCTTTAACTGCTCGATGCCGGCGACGATCACCAGGCCGACAAGCGTTTCGGGGAGGATCCGCCCGCCCGTCGTCGCCAGCGCCAGCATCGCGCCGAGCAGGATGATGGGAAAGGCGAGGATCGTGCCCATCAGCAGATCGAGCGGATGGCCCTGCACCTGGACGAAGGGGGTGAGGTGTTCGACCGCATGGTGCGGCCGATGGAGCCGCCAGAGAATGCGCGATTTATGCTGGGCGAGGTGCTGGAGATAATTGCCGAGATCGCGCGCAAGCCAGATCAGCAAGACCTGTCCGGTGGCGGCGAGCAGGCGATGCGCGGGCGGCAGCGCGGAGCCCGGCACGATCCGTTCGAACAGCCACTGCGCGGTCAGGATGGCGGCGATCCCGCCTGAACCCTTGAACAGCAAAGATGCCGACAGGACATAGTTCAGCAGGCCGATCGAGCCCGGCCGCCGCGGGTACAATGCGGCGGGGAAGACATGGCCGGCAAAGCTCCCGTCAACGCCGCGCCGCCGGTGCAGGCGATAATGCGCCCAGCCGACCAGGATGAACAAGGCCGCCGGCACCAGGATCACCGCCGGGTTTGCAACCGGAACCATGTTTCGCCAGTCCGGCACGGCTTCACCCACTCCAACTCGGCCCGCCCATCGGGCCATGACATTATACGGCGCTCAGCGGATCGGGCGGACTGCGATCACCTTGAGATACGTCATGCGGTCAGCGGCGGCGACCTGCATGCTGACCTGCGACCAGCGCCCCGGCAGCAACCGGCACAATGTCGGATCGATCTGGGGCCCGATCGGGCCGATCTGCACCTTGAGCGGCTGGACCGTCTCATAGGTAACCACACGGTCGACCACCGGCTTCCACTGGTACAGCACGGCGAGATAGTCGCGGACGTCCTGCGCGTCCGCGATATCGTCGAAAGTCCCGAAACCGCCGGGCTTCGTCTCGGGCTGACCGGGCGCGAGCGCCATCTGGAAGCGGGTGCCCGCCGGCAATATACTGTCCTGCGGCGTGAACCAGTCGGGCCAGGGCGGGGTGGTCTGTTCGAGCTTCTGGTAGGCGGCGGTCGCGTCGGCGTCGCTGGCGTAGCGCCAGCGCTGCTCCTTCCACCAGACCTTGCCCGGCAGCGAAGTGACCGATTGCGGATCGATGCAGGGCTTGAGCGGTGTCGTGGCGGCGGGGTGAACATCGCCGGTGGCGGCGCATCCGCCGAGCAGGCCCGCCATCGCCAATGCGAGGACAAAAGGCGCGCGGCGACTGGCGGTCTCGATCATCGGTCGGGTCATTGGCCTCCCTCACGCCATTCCAGTTCAGCCAAAGATACCGGAATAGCCCCGAGGCCGCGACCGCAACATGATCCATCCTCGCTGTTTTGCGTATCGACACGCTGTTGCGGTTGCATCGGGAGGACTTAGGCGACAGACCTGACCGCAGCCGAGCCGAAGGGCGCCCGATAGGGGGCGACCGTTGGATCGGTGAGGAGCAATCGGGGGAGCGCCAGACTTGGCCGATGAAGCGACGCCGCCCGCCGACCGGGTCGCGCCACAAGTACGATTCCAGCTGCCGCATCCGGGCCTGCGCGATCTCGTCACTGCCTATGTGGTTGTCGAGTCTCTCGGCCCGCTCACTGATCATCTCCACCCTGAATGGGTGAATATGCGATTCATTCTGTCGGGAACCTGGGCGGTCGAGGATCCGGCCGGCGGTGCGCTCATCCTCGGTCCGCCTGCGACATTGTTCGGGCCGACCGATCGCGCCCGTCTCTTCACGAGCTCCGGCGGCGCGCTGCTCGGTGTCGGCCTCACGCCGATCGGGTGGATGCGATTGATCGGCGGCGATGCCAGCATGATCGCCAACCGGGTCGTGCCGCTTGGCGACGCGCTCGGCGTTCAGGGCGACGCGCTGGCGCAGTCACTTTGCGACTGCCCCGATGAGGCGGGCCGTTTCGCATTGCTCGACAGACTATTGCTGCGCCGTGCCGGCGCCCCGCGCCGCAGGGAGGCAGTGGTGCTCCTCGTGCATGACGCGCTGGTGTCGGGATCGGCCTGCGAAGTGCGCGATCTGGCGGAGCTGGTCGGGTTATCGCCGAGCGCTCTCCACCGGCTCTGCATGCGCGTTTTCGGCTTCACCCCGAAACGGTTGCTGCGGCGGCAGCGCTTCCTGCGCACGCTGGGCGCGGTGCGCGACGCGCCGGATCGTCGGCTGACCGAGTTCATGGACCCGTCTTATTATGATCAGGCGCATTTCAACCGCGACTTCAAGCAATATATGGGAACGACACCGCTCGCCT
>JBDTXU010000683.1:0-1749 GCA_040006055.1 Sphingomonas bacterium
GCAGCCTCGGGCGGGCGGCCGATGCGGCCTGCATGACTCAGCCGGCGCTGAGCAGACTGATCGGCACGATGGAAGAAAGGCTGGGCCAGCCGCTGTTCGATCGTCACAGCAAGGGAATGGCGTTGACTGCTGCCGGCGAGCTGCTGACTCCGCACGCCCGCCTGCTTCTGTTCGAGATGCAACAGGCGGTCGGAGAGCTCGATGCGTTGCGTGGCCTCGGCACCGGCCGGGTGAGGATCGGTGCGGTGGCCGCCGTCACCCGGACCATCCTGCCCGGCGCGATCGCCAGATTGCTGGATCTGGCTCCAGCACTGCAAGTGAAAGTGCTCGACGCGCCGGACGATCAATTGGTAACCGCCCTCGCCAACCGCGACATTGACCTGATGATCGCACCTCCCCTCGCGCCGCATCCAGGCATCTGGCCAATTGCGGAATGCGATGATGGCGATTTTTACGCGGTTTTCGCAGCGGCCGCGCATCCGCTCGCTGCGATCGGCGAGGTTACGACACAGCAGGCACTGTCGGAATCCTGGGCAATGCCCCCGCCGGGCGGGACACCGCGGATGCTGTTCGAACGACATGTTCTCGCGGCCGGAGGGCCATTGCCCAATGTCGCGGTGGAGACGAATTCGATCGGCGTGATGGTGGCCTGTGTCGCAGCGAGCAGATTGCTCGGGTGGCTGCCTTACCCGCTGCTGGAGGGTGATATCCAGCGCGGCGCGGTGGTTGCGCTCAGCGTGCCAGCGCTCTTGGTTGAGCGCCGCTTTTTCGTTTACACGCGCCGACGCGGCAGCGTCGCTCCAGCGGCGCGGCAGTTGCTGGCGGTGCTGCCGCTCAAAGCTGCCATCACGCCGGACGAAAAAGCTGAAGCGGCACGAATGAAGACCGAGGCAGCCGAGCTTCAGCGTTGAGAGGGGAAGTCATGCGAGATGTCGTGATTGTAGGGGCGGGCGCCATGGGCTGTCTGTTCGCGGCCCGGCTGGCAGAGGCCGGCACTCAGGTGACGCTGGTCGATGTAGATCGCGCCAGGCTCGAGGCAATCGCGCGGGACGGTATCACGCTCGCGGACGACCGGGGGGTGCGATCGATTCCGGTCCGCGCTAGCGTGGCCGCACAGGTGACCGCGCCGCCCGATCTCGTTCTTCTCTTCACCAAAGGAATGCACAGCCGGGCCGCGATCGCTTCGGTCGCGCATCTGGTCGGGGCGCATAACCATGCGCTGACGCTGCAAAACGGGATCGGCAATGCGGAGGCGATTGCCGAGATATTCCCTGCCGCGCAGGTCCTGATCGGGGTGACAGACCTTCCCGCCGATCTCGAAGCGCCGACCCGGGTGTCGTCGCACGGCCATGGCAATGTGCGGGTGGGTGGCCATAGCGCTGCGGCTGAAGCAGGCGCGCAGGCGGTCGTCAGCCTGCTCGCCGGCTGCGGGATCGAGACGCGTTTCGACGCCGATGTCCAGGCGGCTGTGTGGGAGAAGGTCGCCTTCAATGCTGCGCTGAATGCGATGGCGACCGTAACCGGACTGACCGTCGGCGGCATGGACACGGCTGCGGGCCGCAGGATTGCGGCCGCAATCGTTGGTGAGGTGGTCGCGACCGCGGCGGCGAAGGGAATCATCGTCGATGCTGGCCGGATCGGCTCGAAAGTCGATTTCGCGCTGACCAACCACCGGCAGCACAAAGCGTCGATGCTGCAGGATCGGCTTGCCGGACGGCCGACCGAAATCGAGTCGATCAACGGCGCGGT
>JBDTXU010000684.1:0-1803 GCA_040006055.1 Sphingomonas bacterium
CCGTCGAGCAGCCAGCCGACCCGGGTCGGATCGAGCACGGCCAGATACAGCCAGCTCGCGAAGATCGTCAGGCTGAGCGCCAGCCAGGGGAGGACCCAGAAAAGGAGCCGGCGCACGAGCGGGGACTCGGGCAAGCGGGGGAAGCCGGCCGGCCAACGCGACCAGGTTGCGGTCGTCGTCATTGCCGGCGTTCGAACCGGATCAGATCAGCCCCTCATGCGTCATTGCTGTCTTCACCGCCGGGCGCGCCGTCATCCGGGCGAAGAACGGCCCGAGCGGGTCCGGGATGGTGATCGCGTTCTTGCGCGCCCAGAGCAGCATGACGAACAGATAGGCGTCGGCGACGCTGACATCGCCACTGAACAGGTAGTCGCCCCGCATCGTGTCCGCGAGATATTGCAGACGGCCCGTAATCGTCTCGCCTGCGTCCGCCTTTTTCTCCTCGCCGGCATCCGAGAAAAAGGGCTCGAAATTCTTGTGGAGCTCGGATGAGATATAGGCGAGCACCGAGAGCAAATGCGTGCGCCCCATCGCTCCGCCGGGCGCGAGGTGCGGCGCCTGTTGCGCAATCCAGTCGAGGATTGCGAGATTTTCAGAAATGGTCTCGCCGCTGTCGAGCGTCAGCGCCGGGACATAGCCCTTGGGATTGATCGCCCAATAGTCCGCGCCGGTCTCGGTCACCTTCGTCTCGAGATCGACCTTCTCGCGGTCGAAGGAGAGGCCGGCCTCGTGGAGCGCGATATGATCGGCCAGGCTGCAGGCGCCGGGGGTGTAATAGAGCTTCATGGGGGGTGTCCTGTTCAGTCGCGGGCGAAGATTTCGGCGTGCGGCATCGTCAAATTCAGTGTCGGGAGCGGCAAATCCACGGGCCAACAAAGCTCTCATCGCTCCAGCTATTCGGGCTGGTACGCTGAATGATCCGCAGCCGTTCGGTTGATGGATCTACGAAAACGATCGTGTCGATGCTGGGCATCTCGCGATACTCTTCGAGCTTGTCACCATAGTCTTTCCGCCTGGTCGAAGGCGAAAGGACCTCAATGACGACACGCGGGTCATCGAATGCTTTCAACGCGTCGTTCGCGGGGTCGGTTCGGCCACTCCAATAGACCGAGATATCGGGATAGCGGATCGACTGATCATGGGTACGCACGCCCATGTCGGAGCCGAACGGCCGGCATCCCGTGCCGCGCAACGCCGGGCCAAGGAAGCGCATGAAATTGGCCTGGACGCGGGCGTGCTCGCCCGAGCCGCCACCCATCATTCGGATGACTCCGTTGTCGAGCTCGGCCTTGATGTCAGGGCCGAAATCGATCTGGAGGAATTCCTCCGCCGTCAACAGGGGCTGGTCTGGGTCGGTCGCCATGAGGGCAATATACGCGCGCCGTGCGGACAAACAAAGGGCCGGGGGATCGCTCCCCCGGCCCTTCGATGTTCCAGCTGGTTGGCTGGGCGGTTCCAGAATTCCGAGCGCGGGCCCTTCGACTGCCTGCAAGGCAGGCGCTCAGGATAAACTCCGCCCGCGCTTTCGTCGGACGGGTTCGGCAGTTTAGCTGCCGACCCACCGTCCGTCCTCGTGCGAGTCCTGAGCCATCGTGGCTCAGGCCGCCCTTCGGATCAGAAGTCCATTCCGCCCATGCCGCCCATGCCGCCGCCGCCGCCCATGGGCATGGCGGGCTTGTCTTCCGGCAGCTCGGACACGGCGGCTTCCGTCGTGATGAGCAGGCCGGCGACTGAGGCCGCGTCCTGGAGGGCGGTGCGGACGACCTTGGTCGGGTCGATCACGCCGCTCTCGACGAGGTTCTC
>JBDTXU010000685.1:0-5149 GCA_040006055.1 Sphingomonas bacterium
AGATCGAATTCGACCGCTGCATCGCGACCCCGGACATGATGGGTGTCGTCGGTCGTCTCGGCAAGATCCTCGGGCCGAAGGGCATGATGCCCAACCCGAAGCTCGGCACCGTGACGATGAACGTCGCTGAAGCGGTCAAGGCAGCCAAGGGCGGCCAGATCGAATATCGCGTCGAAAAGGCCGGCATCATCCATTCCGGCATCGGCAAGGCAAGCTTCCCGGCCGAAGACCTGCGCGCGAACTTCGACGCGCTGGTCGATGCGCTGGTCAAGGCCAAGCCATCGGGCGCCAAGGGCAAGTATGTCCGCAAGATCGCGGTCAGCTCGACCATGGGCCCGGGCATCAAGGTCGACACGGCCGAGGTTGCTTCGGCCTAAAAATCTCCCCTCCCGCTTGCGGGAGGGGTCGGGGGAGGGCCTGTTCATGGCACAAGCCATCGACGTGCCCTCACCTTCCCAATCCTGACGGATTGGGCCCCTTCCTCTCCCGCAAGCGGGAGAGGAAAAAAGAGATATTGCGAAGGGCCGGAGGAAACTCCGGCCCTTTTGCTTATTCGGTGCAGCGATTGACTCGGCCTGCCCGAACAGGAATCCTCTCTCGCTCGGATGAGAGGACTTTAGTGACCAATCGCCTCGCGACTGCTGCGGTGCTACCCAATGCGGGTGTGCCGACGCGCGTGAGCGCGCTGGTCTTCGCCGCCAAAGCGAACCTGCTCCGTGCGCGGCGCGCCCTGCAGGATGTGACGCCTGGCCTTGCACCCCTGCGCTACACCCCCGCTGCCGTCCTTGTAGACGCACCGGTCCTGGCGACGGTTCGCACGCCGCTCTGGACCAGTGCGGGCGGCGAGAAGGACCGGCTGCTCAACGCCGGCAAGATCCAGAATCTGCGCTGCGCCCTGCGCGGCCTCGACGGAATCGAGGTCGAGGCCGGCCGGACGCTCAGCTTCTGGCGCCAGGTCGGCCGACCGGTCCGCCGGCGCGGTTTCGTCCCGGGCCGCGAGCTGCGCGAGGGCTGCATGATCGCGACGATCGGCGGTGGCCTGTGCCAGCTCTCCAACGCGCTGTACGATGCCGGGCTTCAGGCCGGGCTCGAGATCGTCGAACGCCACGGCCATACCCGCATCGTCCCCGGCTCACGCGCCGCCGTCGGGCGCGACGCCACCGTGTTCTGGAACTATCTGGACCTCCGGATGCGCGGGCCAAGGCCGTTCCGGATCGAGGCACGCCTGACCGCGGACGATCTCGAGCTGACGATCCGCAGCCATGGCGCCGAAACCGAAGCGCCCGCCCTGGACGCCTTCGCCGGACTCGCCGCCCATGATTGCCTGAGCTGCGGCCAGACGAGCTGCCACAAGCATGAATCCGATACCGAGCCGGCATCTCTGCCCACCGCCTGGCTAGTGGATTCGGCGACGCCCGAATTTTCGGCGCTGTACGAAGCGCGCGCCAAGCCTGGCGACGTACTTCACCTGGCCACTCGCCGTTTCGGAGCGAGTGCCCGCAGCTGGCCTCGCCTTGGCCAGGAAAAGGCCGTTGATCTGGCGGCCTTTCGTCGCTCCCTTTCGTTCCGGCTCGCACCGGTCGGCACCCCGCGTACCGCGCTGATGCTGGCCGCTGACGCCCGCCTCGCTGCCGCTCACGCCCATCGTCTCTCCGCCAGCCACACCCATCTCATCGTGGCACAGGCCCTGCTCCCGCATCTGTGGCGGATCGGCGCGCTACAGGGCCGGACTTTCGAGGTGCTGATGGATCGGCTGCCGATCGAGGCGCTGCATCGCATTCTCGACGAAGCCCATGCCCGCCATCCAGCGAGCCCTACGCTCGGAGATTTCCGCGCCCCGCCGTCGATCGCCATTGCCGAACGCGCAGCGCTGGGCGCCGCGACACGCCTCGTCACCGCGCATCACGGCGTGGCGGCCCATTTTCCCGCAGGCCGCGTCGATCTTCTCGAATGGGCCCCTGCCTCGCCGCTCGCGGCGAAACATGGCGGACGCGCTATCCTGTTCGCTGGCCCCGCCCTCGCGCGAAAAGGCGCCTATGCGATGCGGGACGCCATGGCCGGCCTCGACATCGAACTCCTCATCGAACGCGGCGCGGAGGAGGCTCCGGATTTCTGGGCGGGCCTCAACGTCCGCCGATTGGCGCGGGGCGAACAGCCTGCCAGCCTCGCGGGCGTCGTCCTGCCGGCAATCGTGGAACATCGTCCGCATACACTGCTCCGGGCGGTGGCCGCCGGATTACCCGTCATCGCAACCGCGGCGTGCGGCCTTCCACCACAGCAACCCGGCATGATCGCCGTTGCGCCCGATGATTCCAGCGACCTGCGCGCCGCCTTGATCGCGCTGCTCGACTGAAAATGCGAAAAGGGCCGGGAACACGCCCGACCCTTTCCTTATTTGAGCTTCAGCCGATTTACAGCGCCACCACGCCGCCATCGTTCTTGGTGATCACGACCGTCGCCGAGCGGGGGCGGTTGCCTGGGGCCGGCGCTGTCTGGCTCGCCGGCCAGTTACTCGTGATGTTGCCGGCGTTGCCGTTCTCGCCGGGGTGCTGGATGTTGACGAACAGCGTCTTGCCGTCGGGGGTCGAGTCTATCCCGGTGATCTCGCATTCAACGGGACCCACGAGGAAGCGACGCAAGCTCGTCGTACCGGGTGCCTTGCCGACCCGAGTGGCCTGTGTGACGCCGGCGCCGCCCGTGGGCGTGTTGGTGATCGTTTTGACCGCGCCGTCGTTGACGGGGCCCGGCATCGCCGCGAGCATCATGCAGTTGGTCACGTCGGTATAGGCGCCGTCGTCGGTCTGGATCCACAGCACCGGCGTGACCAGACCCGACGCATTGGACGGGCGGCCGAACCAGAGGCCGTCCGGGCTGGAAAAGTCGTTAGTGGCATCGAGGCCCGACAGGTTGATGTTGTTGGGATCGAGATCCGATCCGGCTCCGAACAGGTAGATATCCCAGGCAAAGCTCGTCGCCTCCGAACTATCCCCGGTTTCGCGCAGGCGGATGATGTGGCCGTTGCGATTCGAGACCGAGCTGCTGGGCGGGTCGAGATAGGCGCGCGGGTTGGCGGCATCGGTGTTGCTCGGGCTGCGCGTCGAATTGTTGGTCAGAGTCAGATAGACCTCGCCGCTGACGGGGTTTACCGACGTCCATTCCGGCCGATCCATTTTCGTTGCGCCCAGCACATCGCCGGCAAGACGAGCGTGAGTCAGCACATCGGCCTGGTCCGCGAAAGGATAAGGCGCGCTGCCGGTCGTCAGCGGACCGGTCCCGAAGGTCAGCGGCAGCCACTGGCCGGTCCCGTCTGCGTTGAACTTCGCGACGTACAGGGTGCCGCTATCGAGATATTTGTCGCCGATCGCGAGCCGGTCCGCAACGTTCGTGTCGGCGGCGGTCCATGCTGTCGCCGATACGAACTTGTAGAGATACTCGTTCACCGCGTCGTCACCCATATAGAAGGCTGGCTTGCGGCCCGCGACGAAGTTCGAGGGCCAGCACCCCTCATGGTTCATGCGGCCCAGCGCGGTGCGTTTGCGGGGCACAGAAGCCTTGTCATAGGGGTCGATCTCCATGACCCAGCCGAACTGATTGTGTTCATTGCGAAAATCGGTGAGTGTACTGGTCCCGGTCGCCTGGACATCCCAGCGTCGGTAGAGAGTGTTTGCCGGATCGGTCGGCACGACCGTCGCCCAGCCATAATTGCCGGTTGCACTGGAGACAGCGTAGCGGGCGAGCGCGGTGATTTCCTTCGCTGTGCGACGAGGGTTGTCGACCCCAGTCGGACGGCGAAAATAACCGGCCCAATTCTCCTCGCAGGTGAGGTTGGTGCCCCAGAGCGTATGACCATTGGCGCAGTTGTTGATTGTGCCCCGGCCGGCAACGCCTGTCGGCGAGAAAACGGTCTGCAGGAAGGGCGTGCCGCGGACCGGACCGCTGAAGACCGTCGGCGTCAGCGGGCTGATGCGGCGGTTGAGCGCGCCGTTTTGCGCATAGCTCCACGTACCGCCGCTGTTCGACACCTCGACGATGCTCAGGCCATGGCACTCCATCTCCTTGAGCGCCTCGGCCTCGGGCCGCGCGCCCGCCACCGTGGTGGCCCCGGCGACGTGCAGATAGGATTGCGTGATGTTCTCATGATTCATCACCAGCAGGCCACGCGTGCTGCTGTCATCCTCACGGGTCGAGGTGGCGGCGGCGAGGCCGAACCAGTAGAGCGCATCGCCGTGATCGCCGGCGCGATTGGCGAAATCGGTATCGCTGCCGTCGTTCTTGTAAGCCGCCGTCGATGCCGAAATCGGATCACCCATCCGATAAAGCACAGACACGCTATAGCCCGTTGGGACGCTGACCACGTCGAGCTTGTTCTTCGCGACAGCGGTGAAGCCCAGGGTCGCCGGGTTCACCGTCACCGTGGTTTCCGCTGCCGTAGCCTGGCCGACCGCATCGACTGCCGTGTAGCGGAACACAAGCGGCGTACTCGTGCTTACGCTCGGCGCAATGAAGGTCGCGGCGCCGCTGGCCGCGTTGGCAATCGTTACTGTTGGGCCGGAAACCTGCACGAAGCTCTGCGATGTGATTGCACCATTGTCAGTCGCGGTTCCCGTCAGGGTCACGACGCGTCCCGAACTTGTCGTGCCCGACGATCCGGCGGTCACCGTGGGAGAGGGGTCGTTGGGGGCGGCGTTGCTGCATGCCGCGAGCACCGACCCGCCGAATACAGCGAAAGCCGCCGCGGATGCGCCCCCGCGGAGAGCATCGCGCCGCGAATAGCGTTGGGCGACCATGTCCGTCAGCGAATCGCCGGAGGCGCGATTGGTGTCGACGTCACCATCGTCATAGCTGAACGTCACGGTGGTCGAATCTGTCATTTGGATACCCCAAGGATGGATTGCGCGCCCTTTTGGGTTCGCCATCACCCTCCCTTGTGCGGTGTCTCTGACACGTTGATGGAGATTTATTGACTGTTCGATGACAGATCGGCGGCAATTCAAATACGGCGGCCAAATAGGGTGGCGCAGCATCAAGCTTTTGTTGACTTTGCGACCGATGCCGCTAACAGCGCCCCCTCGCTCGCCAGGCGTTCGCGTCTGGCGAGGTACCGTCCGAGACAGTGGGTGGCCGGAATCCTCCGGCCTTAATCTCCCAC
>JBDTXU010000686.1:0-28003 GCA_040006055.1 Sphingomonas bacterium
CGACATCGTCCGGAAGGGGCGAAACGGCGGCTTCCATGGCCGAAATGAATCAGCATCCGGTCCCCGACGCAACCAGAAAATGGCGGTTCGACTGAACAATACGCGCCTATCCAGCGCTCGCTGGACGCCACGAATATTGCGGATTACGCCAGTCGATCCCGTCGAGCAGGCAGGCCAGCTGCGCGCTCGTCAGCGACACCGCCCCGTCCTTCGCCGATGGCCAGATGAACCGTCCCTTCTCGAGCCGCTTGGCATAGAGCGACATGCCGATGCCGTCGTGCCAGATGATCTTGACGAGCGAGCCGGCACGACCGCGGAACACGTACAGATCGCCGCCATGGGGATCGCGCTTCAGGATCTGCTGCACCAGCAGCGCCAAGCCCTGCATACCCTTCCTCATATCGGTATGGCCCATCGCGATCCACACCCGCGCACCCGCCGGGATCACCGTAGTGCCTTCAACGCCGCCGTTGCCAATGCCGGTGGCGTCGAGGCGAAAATGCTCACCCGCTTGCCCGACGCCAACTCCACGATGATCGCGGGTGGCTCGGCCGATGGCTCCGCGCCATCACCGTCGATCAACAGCGCCTCCGCAAACCCCGGCTCGATGACCGGCTCGCACATCTTGCGCCGCCATGTGTAGATCAGCGCAGTCGAAACGTCGTGCCGACGCGCCACCTGGGAGACGCAGGCCCCAGCCGAAAACGCCTCCGCCAGGATCTGCCGCCGCTCATCGTCACTCCAGCGCCGTCGCCGTTCAGGCCCCGAAAACACCGTCATCTGCCCCATCAACCGCTCCTAAGCGCACTCACAAGAGCACACTTAAGATCGCTCGCTCATCCGCGCGGCAAGGCGGGACACGCCGGAGGGATACGAACCCCGTGGAAACCTTCCCGGATGAATCGCGTGGCACAATCGTGATGTTGACGTAGCCCATCCAAGGAATGTGGCGTTTTGAGAGGTTTGCTCGCTGGCCTTCAAACTCATGGCCACGATCGAGGACAATGCCAGACCAGTGTCGTTCGTCAGCTTGTTCAACCTGTATAATGAATGGGGCCGGTACATCGAACCGAGCCGAACCTGCAACAGTCCAGCCGTCGCCGTTGATTGGCTTAACTTTGATCGTCCGCGGCGCTTCCACGCTCCAACGTAACGACTCCCGCTAGCCATCGCAACCGGCGCTAAGCGTTCGACGTTTTGTGGGATCACGGTCTGATGTAGACGCTGAGCGTATCACGGCGCGAAGGGCCTCTTAGAGCAAGATCATAAGGTGCCAAAGTGAGAGCTTGGCGTACTTGTCGTGCGCGTCCACCGAATGAATTTGTGTTAAGTCACTGAATGTAAACGATCACTCATGCAACAAAATTGCTCATTTTGTTGCACGAGGGCAGAATCCGCGGGTCTCACCGCGAGGTTCAGCATGCGTTTTCAGCCCTTTTCCTTCGCTGCAATGGCGCTGGCCATCAGCGGTCAATCTGCCGGAGCGCAGGATGCCAATCACGGCGTTCGCTCCGCTTATGACTATGCGCTGCGTTGCTTCGTGGCTGGCGGCGTCGCGATGCCCAAGCCCGGCGTCGACCCAAGCGGCGAGCTGACGCGAACTACGCGAGAACGAGCCCGAAAATCGTTCGACACAGCCTATCTGTTAGGCGAGAAGCTGGGGTATTCGGAGACGAAAATCGCCGCCGACCTCGATCACGCGCAAGCAGTGGAAATGCGCTTGATGATTGGGAGCCCAGCCTATTTCGCGGCGACTAAGGCGGATTGCGTCAAGCTCGGCCTGATGTAGTCGTCGCTTTCAAGGCCGCCGTCGACATCAAGGGCTTCCCATCTGGCCCGCTGTCAAAAGCGATCTCATCTTTCGTCACCCCTGCAGCTTTCAACGCTGCCATCGCGTCGCCCAGATCACTAGGAGAACTGGATGCCTCGTCGGCGCGTGCCCGCGCCAATGTCGGGCTGCTGTCCACGGTATTGTGTTGGGTTTCGGTCGCGTTCGCTTGTGCACCTTCCAAGTGATCTCGAGCATTGGTTAGGGCGGTCAGGCGGCTAGCAAAGAGTGGGCTTCGATCCGCTCCATGGGCCTTCGCGTCAACCAATTGCCTCAATGCCACGTTCGAGGCGTTCAAGTCGCCTTGCGCGGTGCCTTTGGCTTCTTCGGCCTCGATGAGGGCGCGGCGTTCGGCTTCGCGTTTGCGGTACTCTGCTTCATCCTCCGGCGACGCGAATTTCAGATACGGCTCGAAATCCTTCATCCCGCGCATGACCGCATCGACCTGCTCGCGGGCTTCCTGTGCACGTTTTATCAGTTCCGCCACGTCCGCCTTGCCAGCCGCGCTGGTGCGTGCCTGCTGGGTAGTTGATTGGCTGGCCGATATTGCTGAGGCAATCTCTGATCGCATCGCGGCAAGGCTGGAGCCGCCAGTGCTACCCACCTGCTTGCGAAGGGCATTGAGTGCCCCGAGCTGGGACTGGCTATCGAGTAAAGCGGCACTGCCGGCGCCGGAACGGCTCAATTCGCCGATGACGGTTTCCAGCTCGAATTGTGCGGCGACTATCTGGCCGAGCAATTCGGCGCGCAGGCTAGCCTGCGCATCATCCGCATGCGGATGATGCGGGTCAGAAACTGTTGGTTTGGCGGTTATAGTGTACCTATGTCGGCAGAGGGTTGCGCGCGTGAGTTAGGCAAATAATACACCGCCAACCGCTAAAATTTGGTTAAGATTTCCCTAATAGTGGGCGCGGCCAACGGCGGAGACGCCTACGCATCTCCATAGAAGGCGTCGATATCGCGATGACCCTCAAGCACGTTGACGATCTCAACGAGGCCGTCTCCGTAGCGGAAAAAGATGACATAGTTCCCAAGAGGGGTGCTGCGTATGTCGGGCCGCAATTCTGGACGCGCCGTGCCCAAGGTGCCAGGCAGCGACCCAAGCTGGCGGCATTTGTGCCGCAGCCGCTCGACAAATTCCACCGCAACTGCACGGCTGTTGCTTTCTCTGGCGATGTAGAGGGCGATAGTCGCCAAATCGTTTTGGGCGGCGTCGGAATACCGCAGAAGCCGCATTTATTGGGCCTGCGTGGTTTTTTCCCAGCCATCGAGCGCGGCATTCAAATGCGCGCCCACTTCCTCGTCGCTATGCGCGCCGCCTCGTTCGATCGAGGCGTTGAGGGTGTCGCGCAACGATTGCAATTTGGCCTCACGCTCCTCGACCAGGCGGAGCCCTTCGCGGACGACTTCGCTTGCCGATCCATAGCGTCCGGCCTTCAGAATCGAATCTACGAAGCCTTCCCAGCGCTCTCCAATGGATACATTCATGGGTGTCCTCCGGTTGTAGGTGATTTAGCATCATTCTATATCAATAACACTCAATGCGCAATTATTGTTATTGGCGCGGGCCGTTTTGGCGCGACGTTGCGGGTGCTGTTGGGCAGGTTTCCCCCTTGCCCGCCCAGGATAGCGCTCAGGTTCTCGGGCGGTGTAGCCGACCGTGCTTCCCGGAAAAGGCGATGGGCTTCCTTGCGTGCAGCCCTATCCCGCGTGGCGGCTGTGGCCTGTGTCCGTGACGTGTGAGCGGTCGGCATCTTCTTCCTCGTCCATCGCGCAATCCCGTGCGGGGCAACGAGGGAGGAACCCATGACGCAACTTCACGACATCACGCTACTGATCGACGCCTTGGCGGCGTTGGTCGTGGCCATCACGCAACTGATCGCCGCGATCCGGCGGCCCCCGTAAGGGCCGCCGGTATCAGCTCAGCCAGCGCTCGCAGCTTGTTGCGTCTCGCGCTCGGTGATCGCACGCATCACGATGCGGCCTTGCAGCGGTATCGCGGTGCAGGTGATCGAGAAGCCGCTACCGTCGCCGTGGGGCCAGGCGGCACCGAGTTCCAGCCATTTGGCGGTTTTGCCTTCGCCAGTGACGACGAAGATGCGGTGAGTCGGCTTTGCACCGGGAAGTTTGGGTTGCTGTTTAGCCATGATCTGCTCCTTTTGGTGTCCGCCGCCGGACCATCCTGCGGCTTCATGGGGAGCAACGGGGGCAGGCTATCGAGCCGAGGGTCACACCCCGCAGTAGCGCCCGAAGGGGGCGGAGCTGCACAAGCGTAGCGCGGAAGCGAGCCGGGTTGACCTTGGCGGGCCTGCCCCACAAGCTCACCCCTCACGAAGCCGCTGATGATGCCGGGTGGATGCCTGCGCCGATCCTGACTGCTCAAGCCAAAGAAGCTCGCTCGGCTGATCTCAGCCACCCGCCCGTTTGACGGTTTGGCAATTGCGACCTGCCATACAATGTCGGCAACTCTGCTCAGGGGAGTGATGGCCATCATGTACCGCATTGACCGGGATTCACCGCTGCGCCGCCCTCCGGCCGAGATTTCCGAACGGCAGCTCGTGATACTGGACGGCATCCGCTACAGCGCCGACATGGCGGGCATCGCCGTGGATCGTCTCTGGCAAAAGCTGTGCGCGATCGACCAGGACACGGATACGAACCCTACGCCGTGGGACACTGCCGAAGCGATGCTCGATGCCTGGTCGATCATCGACGCGGCGCATCGCCTTACCGATCTGATCGGCAATCTTCCGGGACTGCGCAAAGCACCGTGGCAGCGCATCTTTCAGAAACGGATGGAGGATGCGGAGGCCCTGCGCAACATATGGCAACATCAGGTTGGCGAAGCGCCCCGCGTGGTTGAGCAGCGCGGCCAGATATGGGGGTCGCTGGCATGGGCACAGCATGACGGACGGCGGCCGACTGGCCGATGGTATCTGGCGGTGGCTGGGACGGAGTTCAAAGATAGCAAGTGGATATTCGGCGGACCGGCGACGGCGATTCCACGCGAGGACTCACGGCGCATCCGGCTGCTGCACGGCGAGCGAACCGTCTATCTAGCGCGCATGGTCCGCGATATTTTCGAGGCGATACGTCATCTTGAAGATGCCATCCGCGCGGGTGAATTGCGGTTGATTGGCGAACAGGTCAACCGGCCGCGCGAAAGCGATTCCGTGATGTCTGCCACCATGCTTATTGTGTGCGGCCCGCCGCAGGCGGTTGCGGGAGGCGAAGGCGCGCCCGCTCCCGATGACGGAGCGGGTGCGGCCGGTTAGTACGGTGCGTTTGAAATTGATCGATTACGTCGCGGCATTGTGAATGTCAGACTCATGCCACCGAACCATCGTTGGTCGGCGATGGCCGCGCTCCGTCCGGCGCGCTGATAGCCAGCAGGAATGTCCGTTCGGTTGGATTGGTTGGAAGGTCCTCGACCGATTTTCTCTGGTTCGCCAGCGGCTGAGCAAATCCTTCTGCGGCAAGACGCGGATCATGGGGGTGCTTGAGGCTCGGCGCACCTTGTTCCCATGCCCGCTTGGCCGGTTCCGCGACCGGGGAGCACCAGCGGTGCGTCGCGGAACCCGGCAGAAACGCATACCTCCCAAGAGCATCAGCGATGCGGAGCTAGCGTTTGGAACGAGGTGGTTTTACCGTCTGTTTGGCTCTGACGGACTGAACGGCTTTCGCTTTGGCCTCCAACGCGTCGATCTCAGCGTTCATTTCGGCATGCATCGCGTCCCATCCGCCGATGCCCGTTAGAACGCGGTCGGCGTGCTTGATGGTGTTCACATGCCCATAGTGCTGCTCGATCATCTTGACCGACGTGCCCATTTGCTGGGCGAGAATATAGACATCCACCCCGGCGGAAAGCCGGAACGTCGCATAGGTATGACGGAAGCAATAGGTCGTCCTCGGAATGCCACTCGGGCCATCGCGCAGGTCGGTGTATTTTAAAAGCTCTTCGACCGTATCTCGGTACAGCCATTTCGCGGGCTTGCCGTTGATGATCGTGAATACGGGATCGTCAGGTTTCGCGGCCTTAGAAAGCTCGCGGACACGCGCGAGATATTCGCCCACACTTGTCGGGGCGATCAGGTTGCGCTCCTTGCCCTTGCCCCGCACGTAGATGACAAGAACGTCCTGACCATCCTTGTCCTTGGCGGTCGTGATATCGCGCCAGCGGAGGTTCTTCGCTTCGGGCGGGCGCATGCCCGTATTGCACATGATGAGAATGAAATTGTAGCACATCTTGCGATACCAGATGCCCTGCGGCGTGGTCGCTTCCCGCATCCACTTGCGGCCTTTGGTGTGCAGCTTGCGATATTCCTCCAGCGTGAATTCGTCGCGGCGGTTCGATTTGAGTTTCGGCATCCCCTCGAAGCGATGATGGGCGGGAACGTAGCGCTTGCTGATCGCAAAATTCATGATGGCAGCGAAAATGCTCATCTCGATGCGAATGGTGGAGTCGCTGATGATGCTGTTGCGGCGCCCTTGGCCGTTCTCTCGCCGCCAGAGCGGATAGTCCGACCAACGATCCTGCGTAACAAGGTGAACCTGCGTACTGCCCGCGTAGGTGTGGAGCGGGCCGTTGACTTTGTTTCTGATATTCATCGCGCGCCCCTGGCTGATCTCGCCAGCGTTGGCGCGCCGTTGCTGCGCGTCGGCATACTCCACTGCGACTTGCGAAAAGGGACGATTGAAAACAGGAACATCGTGCTTCACGCGAAAGCGAATGTCGGCATCCTGATCCATCGCGCGGTCGCGCGCCGTTTGGCGATCCGTCGTGCGCAGCGCGATCGTCTTGTAGCGGTCCTCGTTCTGGATACGCACCCGGCAGTAAAAATTCTCGTGATCAACGTCGCCGCGCCTGAAGATGATGAGGCCCGGCTTGATCTGCTCTTTATCGAGTATGAAACTCATCTCTCACTTCCCACTGTGCAGAAACTGTGCAGATTGGCGGCGTAAGTGCTTGATTTTCCGTACCTGTGTAGGTTCTGTGTGGGTGATTATAGCAAAAAATATTGTTTGATTATAGTTATTTATTGGATTACCTTCACCCGCTCCAATCCCGCTTCCAGCGCGCATCAATTTGTCCCCTGTCGATTGGGCTTCTACGGCACCCGTCGTGCTGTTTGAATCAGCTCGCCACAGGGGCATCGCGTGACGAGCCCGATGTTGGAAGTGTGACATAATTCGGGACGCATTCAGGCGCGCCCGTTGGAGTTTCACGAGGGAAAACGCGCGAAATAGCGTCCGGCGTGTTGGAGAGTTTTGTCATGCCTATCGGGGGCCATGAGGGCGGCTGTACAGAACATTGTACATATGATGCCTGAATGCAGGTCAGGGCGACCAGCGGATACGCGGATCGCCCTGACTAGACAGGTCTAGAACCTCACATTCGCACCGAAGGTGAATGTCCGCCCGATGCGGGTTTCGAATAGCGTGTCCTCACGTTGGCTGTCGATGTAGAGGGTGTTGCGCGCGTCGGTCAGGTTCTGGCCTTCGAGGATCAGCTTGATGTTCTTCGTCACGTTGAAAGAGGCGGAGGCGTCGATGAACGTGTTTGGAGCGTTGCCCTGGAGATCACTCCCGGGAGAGGCCGGGATGCCGCGGATATAGCGATCGCGATAATTCGCCGTGGCCCGGATGCTGAACCTATCATCCTCGTAGAAAATCGTACCACTCGCCGTGTTCTTCGAAAGGCCGACAAGGTCGGCCGTGGTGGTCACCGTCGGCACACCATTGGCGCTCGCGAGGACATATTGGATCGTCGAGGTGACATGGGTGTAATTTCCCAGCACGCCGAGGTTGCGGAACAGGCCAGGGAGAAAGCGCAACTGGACCTGGGCATTGACCTCGAAACCGTTGAGAGGGCCGCCCGGCGTGTTGAACGGCTGACTGATGGTGAAGATCTCGGTCGGAGCAGTGTTGGTGTTGATGAGCAGCGCATCGGGCAGACCCAGCTGGTTGAACGGGATCTGCGACGAGACGCGCTGGACGAAGCTCTTTATATCCTTGTGAAAATAGGCGACCGAGAACAGCGATCCTGGCGCAAAATACCATTCAGCGGCAACGTCGAACGTGTTCGCCCGGATCGGGTCGAGGAACGGATTGTTGATGTTTCCGGTCCGCGTGGTCGCGGTGATGCCGCTGGTCGGCGTCAAGCTGCCCAATTCCGGACGGGACATCACCTTGGCCGCGGAAAGGCGGAAAAGAAGGTTGTGCATCGGCTCGATCACGAGATTGCCCGAGGGCAGCCAATCGCCATAGCCGCGGTTGACGAATGCGTATTGACCGACGACGCCCGTTGGCGACGTCACACCGGCCGGCGGCGACACCGCAATATAGCCGGATGCGAGCATGTCGGTACGAACGTAGCGCACGCCCAGATCGCCGCGCACCGGCAACGACATTGATTTGTCGAGGTCGAACGACGCCATCACATAAGCGCTCTTCACCTCTTCACGCACGCGCCCATAGGGGGCGCCGCATTCGATGCCGCAGTAGCGCACCTTGTCAAAGGCGAAGGTGGACGCCCATTTATCGGGGTCGACCGCGAGCCAGCTGTTCGGTGCGCCGCTGCCGAACAGGTCACCGACACCGTCGATGGTCCTGGTGATGCCGGCCAGCGTGGTACCTGCCGGAAGCGCCTGCACAACCAGATCGGCATTATAGGGACGCTGAGATTGCGCCACATAGTCGCTGCTGCGGAATTGCCCGCCAACCTTGATCTGGAAACCAGGCGCCGCCGTCCAGTTGGTGTTCACTTCACCAGTGAAATTGTCGGTCGTGTTTCTGGATGGCTTGCCCTGGAAGCTGAAGCCCCCGCGCACAGTGCCGTTGGTCAGCGTCGGCGCGTAGGAGAAATTGGCGGGATTCGCCGGATCCATACCGAATTTTATGATCGGCGTGCTGCCGCCACCGCGATAATCGATCGAGAATCCATCCACGTCGATCGCGTCGATGAAGGTCTGGAGACGCCTCCTGCCGTCCCAGACCGACTGGTTCAAGCCGACCAGGGCAGTAATCTCCAGCGTGTCGTTGAAGCGATGCCGGAAGTTCAGATTCGCTTGCTTGAAGGTCGATACGAACTGGTCGACCAGGCCCTCGGAGCGAATGTCCACGCCATCGAACAGGCCATAGACCAGCGATCCTTTCGAATCGAACTCGATATCTCTTACCGAAACAGTGGGCTGGCCCTGATTGGTGATCGAGCGCGCGAAGGAGAGGCCGGCGATGTAATTGTCGCGACGCTCCACCTCATAGCGAGAATAGAGCAGGTCGAGCGAGATGTCGGTATCGTCATCAGGCGCGAATTGAAGGGTGAGCGTACCTCCAAAACGCTTGGTGTCCTGTTCCGAGTTCACGTAGCGGGGGATGCGCGGCAAAAAGGCGCCGCTCCCACCGACATTCGGCAAATCGGCCCGCCGCAGGTTCCAGATTTTGCTGAACGCCTCCTGCGTGCTGGTGCGCGGGTTTCCGGCGCTGCAATTTGCCGCATCCGCGCCGATGTTCGCGCCTCCGTTCGCGGTGGAATTGATCGGGCTCTGATAGGTGACGCCGTTCACAACAAAGCCACCGACCGGTGTGCAGAACGGGAAGACGATGGAGGCCGCCGGGCTGGACCCCGGTATCGGCTGCGCGAGACCGTTGGTGTTGGACGAGAGAATATCCACCGCCGAGTAGCCGACTTCGCGGATATTGCGCTGCTGATAGGCGGCCGATGCGAGTATGCCGAAGCGACCATCCGCGAATTTCTTCGAGACGAGCAGCGAAGCGCGGGGATCAACTTTCTTGCTCAGCTGATTATAGACGCCGCGCGCCGTCGCGGACAGTGTGAAATCCTCCTTCACATCGAGCGGGTGCGGCGCCTGGAGATCGACGGTCGCGCCGAGCGAGCCTTCCTCCAGATCGGCGGACGGCGTCTTGCGAACCGAAAGACGTGAGAAGATCTCGGTCGGGAAAACGTTGAAGTCGAAGCTGCGGCCCGAGTTTCCCGCACCGTAGATGTCCGACGAGCCAGTCTGCGACGTACCTTCCATGCCGTTGATGCGCACGCGGGTGAAGCCCGCCCCCAGACCACGGACGGAGATGTTGCGCCCTTCCCCGCCATCGCCCCGCGACAGCGCCACGCCGGGGATGCGCTGCATCGATTCGGCCAGGTTCGAATCGGGGAATTTGCCGATATCCTCCGCCACGATGCTGTCGACCGCGGCAGTCTCGTTGCGCTTCTCATTGAGCGCGCTGTTCAACGACGCGCGAAAGCCGGTGACAATGATGTCCGGACCTTGAGTCTGATCTGAAGCGCGGCCTTCGTCGCTTGCCGGCGCGACAGGCGCTGTTTGTGCAAGCGACGGCGCGGCGATGAGACTGGCGGACAATACGGCCATGGACGCGGTGCCGCGCAGCACGCCGTTGAAGCGACTGATAAAATGCATTTCGATCCTCCCACTTACATTTCGGCTGGTCGGGGGCATCCGCGTCGACCGTTGGCGGTGCGGAACGGCCCCACTCCAGCTCTGATCGAGGAAGCTTGCCTATTTATAATATAAGTGCAAGCCATATATTGGCGCAGATGTTCAATATGTGGGAATCAACGCAATGCGCGATATTGGCGCGCGATGCATGGCGTATGGGCCATGCAAGAGCGTCGAGAACGAAGCCTCACTCCTTCGGCACGAACCGAATGGCTTCAATGAGCACCCCGCCATTTTCCGCCAGAAGCGCGATTCGGTGATGGCCGCCCGGGATTGCGTCGGCGAGCTCGACCGAAATTCGATTATCGAGCACCGCCCGCGCCCAGGCGGAGTCGCCGGTGTTGCGCGGAACGGTGAGATGATAAGGCCTGCCATCTATGCGCAACTCCAAGCGGAGTGGGTTGCCGTCACGATCCGCATAGCTCGGGATGAGATCGACCAGCCCACGCCAGCTGCCCGGCGGCAGGTTCAGCACGGTCTCGCCCCTAACCGCGCGATCGGTTCGCGAGCCGAGCGTCAGTCCCTGGCGGCCGAGCCCGGGCACTTCGCGCCAGTTTCCTGCGGCCATGCGCAGATCGAGATGGACTTCGCGCGGCTCGACCGGCGCGATCGGGGCTGGAGTGCGTGGCAGGTCAACCGCAGGCGCCGGTAGTATCGGCGAGGTGAGGCGATAGCTTTTCCACTGCCCGTCGGCAGGTTCGACTGCAATGAATCCGCGCCACTTGCCTCCAACGAGGTCGCCATAGGTTTTAGTCAGCTCGACGATCCGTGCGTCTGCCGCGCGTGCCTCAGCGCCGCGAGACAGCGCGTACGACACATCGACATCGCGCTGGCGGTCATGCGCCTCGGCCGCGAAAAAGCGGCGATTGGCCTCGGCGGCCGCTTCGACCGGATAGCCGACCAGCTCGAAAAACGCGTCGCGGCGCGCCTCGGGAATGTTCCCTGCGACTGCGCGAACCCGCGCGAGGTTGCGATCGAAGGCAGCGATACGCGCGCTGGCTTCGGCGATCGAGAAGGGACTCTGCCGCGCCTCCTGTCCAGGCAGATACCATTGGAGATGCTCGGGACGTCGCTCGAAATTGAGCCTGTGATGCTCGGCGAGGATTTCCGCGATCGGCTCGGCCTGGGCTGCGCCGATATTCTCCGCGGCCCAGCGGCGGACAAACCCATCGGTGCCGATCGCGCGGATGCGCGGCACGTCCCAGGCGAGCGCGAGGAAATAGTCGGTCGCCAGCTCGGCCGGTTTGATGTCGCCGACATTGGCAATCCATATCCTGTCGGCACCAAGATCGAACGCGCGGCCCATCTCCTCGCCGATCAGCGCCGGCGGCGTGGTCGACAACCAGAGATAGGAAAGCGGCGCACCGAGATAGGACAGATGATAATATATTCCCGCACCGCCGGCGCGCAGGCGCTCGGCCTGGGCGGGGAAGCGGCGGATATAGCCGAAATTGTCGTCCGGCCACATCAGTGTGACGTCGTCCGGTATCACCAGCCCGGCGCGGTAGATGTCGAGCACTTCCTTGTAGGGCATGAACACCTGCGGCAGCGGTTCGACATTTGGGGTGATGTCGCGGGCGAGGATCGCACGCTGGTCCGCGAAGATGCGTTCCAGGAGCTTCCGGCGCGTCGGCATGTCCGCCGCGCCCTGCATGCCGCTGTCATGGATGCCGCGCATGCCAAGCGTCCAGATGCTTTCATATCTGCCGTTGCTGCGGGCGCGCTCCTCCCAATAGGCGCTCACGCCCGTCGGATTCCTGGCATAATCATAATCGTGCGGGTCGGCCGTCCATTCACCGACATTGTTGCGGAGCATCGGCTCGGCGTGAGACGAGCCCATCACGATCGCATAACGGTCGGCGAGCGCGGCGTTTTCAGGGTTCGCGTTGAAGGCCGGCGAGATCTTGTGCATCGCGGGCCATAGCGTGTTGGCCTTGAGGCGGAGCAACAGCTCGAATATCCTGGCGTAGGTCCTGGGCCCCATGCCACGGCCGCCCTCGAAGACGGTCGCCGACCAGGGGGTCAGCCCCCAATCCTCATCGTTGATGAAGATGCCGCGATATTTGACGGAAGGCGGCCCGAAGCGGCGCGTGCCTGGCCGGACATGCAGGGAGGATTGCCGGAGCGGGGTCACGTCAGCCCACCAGTTCCAGGGCGAGACTCCGATAGCCCGGCTCAGTTCATAGATGCCGTACGCAGTGCCGCGCCGGTCGCTGCCCGCGATCACCAGTGCAATGGGTACGCCAGGAGCGGGGCGCTCGACGGTGGCAATGATGAAGCTTTCCCATGCGCCGGCGAGCCGCGCCACATCGAGCTTGCGAGACGCAATCAGCCGGTCGATCGCCCGGTTACGGTCGATCGTGCCGACCCAGATCGGAATTCCGTCGGCAGCCTCGGGTCTGCCAGCGACAAGGGCGAGATCGTGGCGCAGATCGGCCGCCGCGAGCGCCACCACCGGATGATCTCCCGCAGCGCTGATCACGCGGGCGCCGGAGAGCGACGGCCCGGGCGCTCCGGGGCGTGTATCGATCCAATCGGCGCGTTGCGCGTAAGCCGATAGCGGAAGGAAGAGCGCGGCAACCAGTGCGGTCAGCAGCATCGCGCGCAGCATCAGATGTTCGTGCGCAGGGACTGGCCGTCTTTCATCAGGAACGCGCGTCGTAGGAGACGCGGCTGTAACGATGAGGCCCGCACGTATCATGCTCGGCAGGTGTCATACCGCCCCTTTAGGCCCATTATATGGGATTGCATTGCACGAATTGGATATCTGACAGAGACTGCGGCGTCAAACGCCAGCGGCATTACGGCGATACGTGTAGTGCCCCCTCAAATGAGACGCCGCCCACCTAACAGTGAGCTGCCGACGTCAAAGCGAAACCTATGCAACCCCGGTCATTATGGCCGGGGCGCAAGGCGAGTGCCTCATGGAGGTCCTGCATCGTGGCCAGGCCCCCATGCACGCCGACAATCGCCTTTACGTCGAGCCCCTCCTTGACGATTACGCTGTGAAGCTCCGCGCCTGTTTCGAATATCGGAAGCGTCGGCATGCGCTCTGGCCGATAAAAAAGGTCGCCTTGAAAGATCGAACCCGATTCCGGCGCGAATGCCACGATCATCGTTTTGGAATGTACGCTGTCGAACGGGTAGAGGCGTAACGATCGACCGCCCAGATCCAACACCGCCGCCGCCATGATTTCCCGATGGCGGGATGGCGCCGCCGTTCCGAGATTTCGGCTGACGGCAAGCCACCCTCCCGGCCCCGTGATGATTTCCGCATCGGCGTAGGCGGTCAGCCCGGCGACATGGTCTCCATGAACATGGGACGCGACAAGATAGGCGATCGGCTTGCCCGGCGCGGTGTGCTCGATAAGGGCTCGCACCGCTTTTGCCGCCTCCGGGCTGATCGGCGCGTCGAAGACGGCGATCGTGCGGTCGCCCACCACAAAGCCTGTGTGATAGCCGGTCGCGCCTCCTTCGGTGGTAAAGGCGCCTCCGCCCAAGGATACCGCCCGCAACGGACCGGGATCGGGGGACGGCGCGTAGCCGGGAGGAACCACCATCAGCCGGTCGTCAGCCGCGTGTTTCGGCCGCGCCGCCACCGCCGTCCACCGAACCTCGATCGTGCCATTGCGGCTTACCGTTATTTGCCCGGGCTGCCTGCCCCCTCGCACCGTTCGCCAATCCTGGTACCGATACACCACTCCATCCAGGCTCGCCTCGGCGATGTCGCCCGTCTCCCCCGCCAGATGCAGGCTGATGGTGCGACCGGCAGCGTCTACGATCCGCATTCGCCCCGAGCCGTCGTCGAGCCCTTCGCCGGCTTTGCAGGCCAGAAATGCGGGCGCCAGCAGCGTTAGGTCGGCATAGTCGCGCGCCGACGCCGTCGCGTTGTCGGACAGCAGAGCGTTGCCGTATCGCCATCCAATCTCGTCAATCGTCTTTTCACCTTCCGGAAGGCCCATCGTTCGCAGGCGGAACTCCAAACCACGGTCATAAAGACTGGATGTCCGCAGCAGAAATTGCCCTTGGGGCGTGAGGACTATCGATTGGCGGACCTCCACCTCCGCCACATCCTGTCGAGGATCACGGGCCTGACCGTGTGCGAAGCGTATCCCGCGCAGATCCACGGCGACCCCGTCGCGAACAGGGCGACAAAGCTTCTGCAAGCTGGAGATCGATCGAGACGGACCCTGAACCGCGACGGCGGGTGGCGAGACGGCGACAATCAATCCGGCCAGCAGGGTCGGTGCGATCGCTGCCGGGAAGATTGCAGGGCTGCGGGGCATTTGGATTGGCTTTCTATCGAGCAATTCTTGCCGACTCAGTGATTGCCGTTCGGCGCACCAGTGTATCGATTACCGCTCTGATGACGCCAGCCATGTCCACCACAAAATTCGCGACGAACAGGACGCCGAACGTGCAAGAGGGCAAGCTGGGCTGGGCGCCAGCTGAGGGAGTTGCGGCGATGCATGCAAAAACCGCCAAATAACCGCGCCGTCTACACGGGCCCGTTCGCAAGGCGTTGGGAACAGCCACGACGGAATCCTGTTATTGGGAAATGGTTGACGGCAACCCGCTCGATGATCCCATCGAACCGATGGAGGCGAAGCTTGTGGCGGCGCTGCCGGCAGGGCCGGGCTGGCAGTTCGAGCCGAAATGGGACGGGTTTCGCGCCATATCGGTGCGTGATGGCGACGCTGTCACGATCTGGTCGAAATCGGGCAAGCCGCTCGATCGCTATTTTCCGGATGTCGTTGACGTGCTGCGCTCGGTCTCGGCGCCACGCTTCATTCTCGACGGCGAAATCGTGGTGCCGATCGGCGATGTCCTGTCGTTCGGCGCGCTGCAGGCGCGGCTGCATCCGGCGCCGAGCCGGATCGCGCGGCTGGCGCGGGAGACGCCGGCTCAGTTCATGCTGTTCGATCTGTTGCAACTCGACGGCAGCGACCTTTCCACCGAACCCCTGGAACGTCGCCGGACCTCGCTTGAACGGTTCCACCAGAGGGAGGGCAGCGAGCGCCTGCGACTTTCGCCGCGCAGCCTCGAGGTTGCGCAGGCCCGCGAGTGGCTGGCGGCGGCGGGCGGTGCGCTTGATGGCGTGGTCGCGAAGCGGCTCGATCTGCCGTACCGATATGGCGAGCGGGCGATGGCGAAGGTCAAGCAGCACCGGACGGCGGATTGCGTCATCGGCGGTTTCCGCGAGACAGCGGATGGATCGGGCGTCGCCTCGCTGCTGCTCGGGCTCTACAATGATGCGGGGCTGCTCGACCATGTCGGCTTCACCTCGGCGCTGCGCGCGGCCGAGCGGCCGACCTTGCTGAAGACGCTAAAACGCCATGTCGGACCGCCCGGGTTCAGCGGCAAGGCGCCGGGTGGGCCGAGCCGCTGGGCGACCGAACGCTCGGTTGCCTGGACTCCGTTGCGGCCTGAGCTGGTCGTCGAGGTCCTTTACGATCAGATCACCGATGGGCGCTTCCGGCATGGCACGCGGCTGTTGCGCTGGCGCCCCGACAAGCGGGTGGATCAATGTTCGACGGATCAGCTGGTCCGCGAGATCACGCCGGCCGAGCTTGAAGCGCTCGTCGCGGGGTCGGCCTGAACAAAAAAAGGGGCCGCGTGAACGGCCCCTTCTTCTTTGCGATAGGTATCGCTCAGCGATTTTCGTCGCCCGACCCTTGCTGGTCGTTATCGCCGAGATTCTCCTGTCCCGAACGATCACCCTGCCCGGTATCCGGCCGCTGGCCGCCCTGCTGATTCTGCTGGCGGTCAAGGCCCTGCTGCCGATCCTGGTCCTGCCGACCTTCGCCGCCCTGGCCACCAGGGTTGCTCTGGTTGCCGCCCTGCTGGTTCTGCTGACGGTCGAAGTTCTGCTGTCGATCCTGATCCTGCCGACCCTGATCGCCCTGGCCCGTCTGGCCGCCCTGATTCTGATCACCCATCGTCCATCTCCTGCGGTTGTGGTTCGCGTCCAAGACGCCAGGAAGTAACGCGCATCGCCCGGCGCCGATCCATTTGTTACGCTTTCGGATCAAATACTTGCGCTGCATGATAAGCGGGCGACGGTCTGTTTGATTTCGATCAACCATGTCGCGGCTCGGCGGTTGGAACGATTTCCCGCCTCCCCAGTTCGTTCCGCCAGACAACCGGGAGACTGACAATGGCCGACACGAAACAAGACGCGATCGCCCTGCTCAAGGCGGACCACCGCACCGTCGAAGATTTGTTCGAGCAATTCGAAAAAGCATCCGGCGACGGACGCAAGCAAAAGATCGCCGAGCAGATCTGCCTCGAGCTGACCGTCCATGCCCAGATCGAGGAGGAGATCTTCTATCCGGCCTGTGAGGGCAAGATCGAGGAGGATTTGCTCAAGGAAGCCTATGTCGAGCATGACGGCGCGAAGGTCCTGATCGCCGAGATCGAGGCGGGCGGGCCCGACGACGACTATTATGAGGCCAAGGTGAAGGTGCTCTCGGAGCAGATCGAGCATCATGTCGAAGAGGAAGAGAAACGCATGGAGGGCATGTTCGCCCAGGCGCGCAAGGCAGGGCTCGACATGGACGCGCTCGGAGATCAGCTGCGCGCCCGCAAGGAAGAGCTGGTTGCCACCTACAAGGCGAGCGGCTTGCCCAAACCGGAGCTGGCGACGTTCGTCGACGCGCAGGTCTGATCGCGCCGGCGCGGCAGGCGCCGGGTCAATGGCCAGGCGCTCCCGCTCGCCCGGCCTCCCGTCCCGCTGGTGTCACTCCCGGCGGGCGGGTCGCGGCGGCACGCCCTCCCAACACCGAAAGCACGTTGAAACCTTCATGATCAGACCGACGAACCAGGCCGGCCATCCGCTCGCGCTTGCCTTTCAGGACTTTATCCGCGCTCCGGAATTCCCGTGCGTCGGCGCCAAATCGGCGCTCGGCCGAGGCCGGATGCGGTTCGTCATTGGGCGGGACATTCGCTCGGCCTGGGACGACCTGCGCATCTACCCTAACCTGCTCGACCTCGCCCGGTCCTACCGCGCGGAACCCGAATTGTTTCAATCGCTGGTCGTGCTGTTCGAGCAGGATGCCGAACTCGACGAGGAGAGTTTCGAGGCGAATCTCTGGGACCGTCTGCAGTCGCTGAGTCGGAAGGACGAATGGCTTGGCCAGGCGCCGGATTCGCGGGTGAGCGACGACCCGGATGACCCGCATTTCTCGCTGAGCTTCGGCGGCGAGGGCTTTTTCGTCGTCGGGCTCCACCCGCAGGCTAGCCGCCCGGCGCGCCGCTTCGCGCGGCCGGCGCTCGTGTTCAACCTGCACGACCAGTTCGAACAGCTCCGCGCGAACGGCCAATATGACAAGCTGCGATCGACGATCATCGACCGCGATGTCGCCCTGGCCGGTGCGCCGAATCCGATGCTGGCGCGGCACGGGACGATCTCCGAAGCGCGCCAATATAGCGGGCGCGCCGTGGGGAACGATTGGGTCTGCCCCTTTTCGGGCCGGAAGGCGCAGGATGCGGCATAGGATCGCGCCACGTTCGGGGGTGGCGTTCGAGGTGCCCAAGGGCGCGCTGCTGACGGTTACCGATCCGACCGGCGAGCAGGTCGCGGACCTGCTCGCTTTTCGCAAGGACGATATCCGCGAGGTCATCTCCTCCGGGAGAACGCTCGATTATGCGAGCCGGATCTATCTCACGACCGGCGACAAGCTCTATTCGAACAGGAGCAATGTCCTGCTCGAGATTGTGGAGGACGATGTCGGCCGCCATGATTTCCTGCTCACGCCCTGTTCGAAGGATACGTTCCGCATCATCTATGGCGATAGCGACCCGCATCAGGGCTGTTTCGGCAATCTGGCTGAGGCGCTTGCGCCCTATGGCATCGCGCCAGACGACATCCCCGTGGCCTTCAATTGCTTCATGAATGTGCCGGTGGACGGCAAGACGGGCGAGCTCCGCGTGGAGCCGCCGCTGAGCAAGGCCGGCGACCGTATCGTCCTGCGCGCAGCCGAGGATCTGATCGTCGGCCTGACCGCCTGCTCGGCGCTTCAGTCGAACAACGGCTCGTTCAAGCCGATCGATTATGAGGTCAGCGTCAGCTGATGGCCAATTGCTGCCCAACCACTGATTGAGGTTATTTCTCCCCGCGTGCTGTCTCATTACCGTCGGGGCATGACGATCGAGGTGAATCATCTGTGGCAGGAGCACGCCGTCTGTCTCCGCCGTTCGCTGCACGACCAGGCGGGTGATTGGGAGATCGTCGTCCATGGCCCTCTCGCCACCGTCGTCGACCAGATCGACGAGCTACACCTCAACCAGGTCAAGCGACTGAAGATAGCGCTGCCCGACCGTCACGTGGCGCCGGTCGGATTCGACAGCCTCGAAATCCAGGGCCTTCTCAAGGCGCGCCGCCAGAGCTGTCAGCGCGTCGCGGCTGCGGAGATCAGAGGCCTGAAGTGATCTCGACGCGCGGGCGCCGGTTCGGGGCGGCTGCGGCCGTCAGTGGCGACGCGCACCACCATCGCTTCGCGATCCCTCGCGGCGGCGAGGCCGTGGCCGACGAGGAAACTCGCGACGATCAGGACGGTAAGTCCGATGATGATCGCCACCCCCCAGAACAGCAAGCTCCGAAGGCTCTTGCCGGCTGGCTCGACTGCCGGTGCGGCGTCCTGCGCAGGCCGAACGCGCCCGCGCCAGATGGTGGCGCCGAGAAAGCCGACGATCAGGAGGTACATGCCGCTGCAAATCCAGGTCACCAGCGCGAACAGGAAGTCCATGCTGCGCGCCTGATCGCCGGCGCGACTGAGCGACGATTGCACGCCGGCGCAACCGCCGAGCAGAAGAAGCAGGAGGAGCAGCGCGAACCTGGTCATAGGAGAGGACGCGACCCACCGCCGGTTGCTCCGTCATACTGCACGGTGTCGCCGTCATCCGCCATTTTCAGCTCCTGGTTGAGCGAGGGGGAACGACCAAGGCTGGCCAAGGCTCCCCTCCGCGAGATCGTGATGCGCAGGATCCTCGCTCAGCGGAGCATCCGCTGCGGTGGTACGACACCATTGGATCCCTTGCCCCGCCGGCGCGCGACTTTCGCGGTGGACGGAGAGTCGATATGCACGCCGCAGGGGTTTCGATCCATGCTCTGAATCAGCTTTGCGGCAAGGTGGTTTCTTTAGCCGGCGATCGCCGCCAGGTCCGGCAGCTTGAGCGCGTCGATCGCGCCCGGGTCCCCTTGGGCGAGCTCATCGGCGGCGTCCGACGCGGGCATCTCGGCCATCATTCGCTGACGATTGGCTTCGTCGTTCGTCGCGTTCCACCGCGCGCTGGCCGCGCCGCTCGCAAAGTCGAGCGCCGTCATCGCAACGCCGACGCTGAACATTCTATGATACCGCATGATCGCCCCCCAAACGCGCATTCTCTGGCTCGGTCGATACCGCCAGCGAGAGGGCACCGTCGCCTGACGAAAGATGACAAGGCGTCCTTCAGCCGCCGATGGATGGCACCGACGGAAAGCGGAGGCTGGCAACGGTCTCGGCGCCGTCGCGGATGAGATCGAAACGGCCCGCGTGCCGGCGAACGACCGCGCTCACGATCGACAGGCCAATGCCGTGTCCGCCCCAGCTGGACACCTGGCCGAGATCGTCGTCGAGCGCTCGGATCACGGTCGCGGGCGGCCCGGCACCGCGATCCCTGACCTCGACGACCGCCTCCGCACCATCGCGCGAAACGACCACGACGACGCTGCCGCCGCTCGGGGATGCCCGCAACGCATTGTCGATCAGATTGGCGACCGCGCGCGTGATCAGGGTAGGCACGGCTTCGATCGCGACGTCGCCCAGCCGCCGTTCGATCGTGATGCCATTCTGGTCCTCGGCGACCGCCTCATAGAGCTCGATCGCATCTTCGACCGCGTCGGCGAGCGGGAATATCAGGCGGACAAGGCCGCTTTCGGTCTCGATCTCGCGCAGGTCGAGCAGGCTGTTGAACGCCTCGATGAGATCGCCGATCTCGCGCTGCGCCGAGGCGATCTGTGCCGCGTGCTGCTCGGCCGGCAGATCGGCCATGAAGGACAGGCGCGAGCCGAGCCGGGCGAGCGGCGTGCGGAGATCATGCGCGATCCGGTCCGAGGAGGCGCGCAGGTCGCCAATCCGGCGCTCCAGCTCCGCCAGCATGCGGTTGAGATGGCGGCTGAGCAGGGCGAGCTCGTCATTGCCCCGAATAGCGGGGATCCGCGCGGCGACGTCGCCAGCCTCGACCGCGTTGCACACCGTGTTGAGCTCGGCGATCCTCGCACTGAACAGCCGGCCGACCAGCCATGCCGCAATGCCCGACAGGCCAAGCAGAAGAATGGCAGTCACCAGCGCATAGCGGACCAGTGAGGATCGCAAAGGGCCGGTCGCCTGCACTGCCCGGGCGACGAGCAGACGCCCCGCCGGCAGAGCGCGGACGACCGCGACGGCTTCTCCGTTTCCCTCAGGCATCAGGAGAAGATCGTCCTTCAGCGGGACCAGCCGCGCCGGCCAGGTCGCGCTGCCCGGCGCGGCCGGCTTGTTGGCCGGCACGAACAGCACGACGCGGCCGGAGGCGCGTCCGGAATAGCGCGCGATCTGGCCAGTCGCCGCCGCCAGCAAGGGCCCGGCCGACGGATCGTCAGCTGCGCCCTTCAGCTTTTCGACAAGCGACTCCATGTCGAACCGAGCCGCCTCGCCGGCACGAAGGCGCCGCGCGTCGCGGTCGAGCAGCACCGCGCTGCCGAACGACAGCCCAAGCGCGACAATCGAGAACAGAACCATCAGGACCGCGAGGCGCGTTGGCGCCGAGCCGGCACGAGTCATGGCCGGGGCGCGGTTCGCAGCATGATTCCCTGGGTACGCACCGCGACGATCAGGTCGCTCGCATCGACGCCCGCGACCGCTCCCGCCGCCTCGAGCTTGCGGCGCAGGCGCGAGATATGCACGTCGATCGTGTTGCCGAAATTGGCCGGCTGGAAATTATAGCTCGACCAGCACCGCGACCAGAGCATCGAGCGGGTGACGGGCAGCCCGGCATTGTCGGCGAGCAGCGCCAGGATCGCGAATTCGCGGGCGGTCAGATCGATCGGATGGCCTTGCAGCGTAGCCCGGAGCGCACCCTTGCTCAGCACCATATCGCCGACGGTGACGGTGTCGCTGCCATCGTCGCGGGCCCAGCTGCGGCGGCGCAACAGCACGGCGATCCGGGCGAGCAGTTCCTCGTCGGATACCGGCTTGACCAGATAATCGTCGCCGCCGCTGGCCAGGCCTTCGAGCCGGTGCCGCTCCGAGCCGAGCGCGGTGAGGAACAGCGCCGGCACGCCCGCGCCGGTATCCTGTTCGCGGATGCGAGCTAGCGCGGTGAGACCATCGAGCGACGAGGTCATGCGATCGAGGATCAGCACGTCATAGCTGCGCGACAGCGCGAGCGCGACAGCCGCTTCGCCCCTGTCCACACAATCCACCCGCGCGAAGCCGATACCGCGCAGCGTATGTTCGATATGCGCGCTGACGGCGGGTTCATCTTCAAGCAACAGCGCCGCACGCCCCACCAGGAGGGCGCGGAAGGCCTGCATCGGATCGTCCATTAGGGTCTCGGTCACCACGCTACATGGTCTGTGCCTTGCCTGAATGTCAAAGGCACCGGCCCTGCCGCGCGCGAATGTCAGGATAGTTCATGCTTGGGATCGCGCCCTGTCGGCGTTAGGTATCGCCATGCGGCGATTGATCTTCCTCCCTGCCCTCCTGCTCATCGGCGCGGCGCCGGTCGACCGGATCGAGCAACTGCGCCTCGGCTATCAACTGGCCGACTGGGCGCGCCAGGCCGGCGACGCTGATGCGATGCTGGCGGCGGCGCGGGTCGTCGCGGCGAGCGGCGCGCGCGCCGGCCGGATCAGCGGCAATGCCCTGCTGCCCGCCGAAGACACCGCGGCCACACCGGCCGCGGCGCTGGCCGACGAGGCAATACGGATGGCGCCGGGCGATGCCCGGATCGCCGCCGCCGCGGCCGCCGTCCGGGATTCGGTCGCCCGCGGTTTTGTCGACGGACCCTCGGGCGCGGGTCCGCTGGCGCTCGAGCGGCGGCTGGCACCGCGTGCGGTGCTGTCCTGGTCAGCCAAGGCGCGCGGTGGAGAAATGGCGATTGTCTCAGCGGTCGGGGACGGTGACAGCGATATCGACCTCAAGGTCAGCAACGGCGCCGGCGGGGCCGTCTGCACCGACCATAAGCGCGACTATTACCCGATGTGCCGCTGGAGCGTCGGCCGCGCCGGTACGTACAGGATCGAGGTCACGAACAAGGGAACGGTGCCCTCCAATGTCACGGTGCTGAGCAACTAGGGCCAATCGACATTCAGCGCTTTGGTTTGAGAAAGGGATTAGGATGTTCACGCGAAGGCGCAAAGGCGCGAAGGGCGTGCGCCGATAAGGAAGATCGTCCTTACTTCCGCTTCGACCAGCCGGAAGTTGGAGGAGCAAACGCCCGCTTCAGGTGAGCCCTTCGCGCCTTCGCGCCTTTGCGTGAACCCGTTACCGCGACATTGAATGTCGATCGACCCTAGTCACCCGAATCTAAAGTTCGTAACATTATATCCAGCGTCACCCCGGATTTGTTCCGGGGTCCATCGAGCCGCAAGAGCAACGCTTGCACACCCTGCGGAAACATGTGTTCGAGCGAGATTGTGTCCCCCGGACACAATCTTGGCTTTCCGGGGGAAAGCCAAAGCTCGAACACCGGAACAAGTCCGGCATGACGAAAATAGGGAAACCTGATGGCACGAACTTCGGTTCCACCCCACTAGCGCTGAACCACACGCCCGGTACCCTCGTCCGTGCCGACAGCTCCCGATTTGAAAAAACTACCGGCCGTGCAACGACCCTCCGCATCGGTTCGTCCCGTGGCGCGCTCGAACCACCGGCTTAGCGAGCAGCCTTGCTGAGTCTGTTCATCTGCGGGACAGCTTGACCTGAACACGCAAGGTGAGCCGGCGGGGGCCAGTTCAGAGGAGGTTCCCTCAATGCGTGTCATTTCCAAAAGATCAGGCGTTCGCTTCCTGGTTGTCATGCTGGCCGCGTCAGCGTCCGGCAGCGCGTTTGCGCAGCAGCAGACCTCGCCCAACCCCGATATCATCGTACAAGGTGCCCCGGCGCTTCCGATGACCGAAGGGCCTGAAATCAAGGGCGTCATCTCCGCGCGCCACGGCGACATGATGAAAGTCACGAGCGCCGACGGCGCAAGCACGACCATCGCCATCAATGATGCGACACGGATCAAGGCAGCAGGAGGGCTGTTCGCGGGCAACCAGAAGCTCGCCGCGGACTCGCTGCTCAACGGGCTGCCGGTTACGATCAAGACATTGCAGGCACAGGATGCGCAACCGGGCGGTGAGCTGGTGGCGAGCCAGATCAGTCTTCGAAAGAATGATCTCAAAACCGCGACCATGATCCGCAACGGAACCAACCAGCGCTTCGATGAACAGACTGCGGCGACCGAGGCGTTGCGCGGCCGCATGGGCGACATCGACAAGTATAACATCAAGGGCACGACGAATGTGCACTTCGATGTCGGCAGGTCGGAGCTTTCCGCTCAGGACAAGGCCGAACTTTGCTCCACGGCAAGCTCAGCCCAGCAAACGGAAAACGCCCTGATGCTGGTGGTCGGCTACACGGATTCGACCGGCGGCGACGACTTCAATCAGACGCTTAGCGAGAAGAGAGCGAGTCGCGTCATCAACTATCTTCAGCAGGCCTGCGGATGGAAACCGTATCGCATGCTGACCCCGACGGGGATGGCCAAGGCGGACCCGTTGGCGAGCAACGACACGCCCGAAGGCAAGGCACAGAACCGCCGCGTCGCGGTGAATATCATGGTCAGCAAGAGCGTCGACGGCCTGTGAGGTGCGTGGGGCGGGCCTCGCCGCCCGCCCCAAAATAGCTCCAGGCTTGATCGGTCGATTCAACTGCAGTGCGAATCACTGCAATGTGCAAACCGGACGGAGCGTAAAAACTCCGGCCGGCTCTTTCACATGACGGTCGAAACCTCAGCGCTTCGCCCTTCCCTGTTCTTTCCCTGTTACGGGCGCGGCCTTCCCTGTTACGGGCGCGGCCTTCCCTGTTCTGCGCGCGGCTCTTCCCTGTTATGGAATAACAGGGAAAGCATCTTTAAGGCATTGAATAAACCTGCAAAATTTGCCGAAAAACCCAACAAAAGGGCCCAAATCGGGCGAAAAAATAATTTCTTCCCTGTTCTTTCCCTGTTAATCGCCCAGGAACAGGGAAAGAGCCGCAATCGTCGCACCTGGCCATCGGGCTCCACCACAGCGTCGAGCCGGGCACTCGAAACAGATCACCCAAGCGGGATCAGCGCCCGCCTTCGCCGACCAACTCGAAAACCGCCCAGGCCGATGGGTCCGCCCATTCGGGATGCGCCGGATCGGTCGCCACCGCCACCATCGCCCGCCGCAGCGCCTCGGCGCGGCCGAGCGTGCGTTCGCGCACCGCGAGCGTCGTCAGGCGGCGCGCGGCATCGTCACCGACCTGCCATTGCGACACGAGCAGCGCGCGCGCGCCGGCATAGGTGAACGCGGATGCGAGGCCCGACAGCGCCTCGGCCCCGACCCGGTTGCCAGTCGCCGTGCTGCACGCCGACAGGATCACCCAGTCCGCTGATAGCCTCAGTCGTGCCGCCTCGCTGGCAGTCAGCAGGCCATCATCATTATCATCCGGCGCGGCCGGCGGCGTGAAGACGAGCGCTGGTTCGGCGAGCCCGCTGAGGTCGCCCGCGACAAGGCCGTGCGTGGCAAAGGCCAGCACGCGGACATGGCTCAGATCCGCATGCTTGACCGAGGTTTCGGTCGCGCGGGCGCCGACGGTGACGCTCTTTGTCGGCGCTCCCAATTCGCGGGCGAGGTCATAGAGTTCGTCGGCCGCTTGGGGCAGGCTTGGCAAATTTGCCAAAGCCGCGCCGTCGACCATGCCGCCGCGCCAGACGCCATCGAGTCCCCTCGCCTGCCCTTCACTCGCCGCGCCGAGCGCGGGTGCGCCGAAGCCGGCAAAGGCGATCGCGGCGCTGGCTGTAGCGGGATGGCCGCGCAAGGTCCGCAGCCCGGCCGGCGAGGGCAGCAGCGACAGCGGCTTTGCAAGCCCGAGCCAGGGTGAAGTGGCGGCCGTTCCCATCGGCAAGGCCGCAAAGGGCAAGGAGGTCAGGCTGCCCGACGGCACGAGGATGACCGCGCGTGCGGCCCGCACGGTCTGGTCGACTGCATCCGGAAACAGCAATGTGTAGAGCGCGGACGCATCGGCACGATCGAAGGCCGGCCGGGCGGACGGCCGGTCCGCGCGCGCCGAACGCGTCGCGCCGTCAACGCCGAGCCCGGCGCGAAATGACGCGACGCGGGCGGCAAGCGCGGTCGCGCCGATCGGGATGCGAGCCCAGCGGGAACCCTTGGCATCGATCGCCCAGACAAATGTCGCGTCCTCGGTCGGGTACCAGAAGACCATCGCCTCGCCGGGGCGAAGCAGCCTGAGCGTCTCCGCCTCGGTCAGCGGGGTCGGGCGCGCCAGATCGAGCCAGCGCGGATGGTCGCGCCGGATCGCCGCCTCGATCGCGGCGAGCGACGACGCGACCTGCGCAGCCTCGGCGCTGAACCGGGCGTAGCGCACGCGGCCATCCGGGCTGTTGTCGGCGAGAGCGTCGCGTTCGCTCGTCGCCAGCTTGTCGCGCCGGTCGCGCAGATCCTGCGCGGTCCGCAATTGCGCGGCAAAGGCGCCGTCGCCCGCCGCCATCCGGGTTTCGAGCAGGCCGAGCGACCGCGAGATGGTCGATCTCAGCGCGATCTGGGCCGTGCAATAGCTCTCCTGGCGATACCCCGCCGGCGTCGTGCCCGAAAGACAGGCAGGCGCGGCAATGGCCGGGGATGCGGCCAGCCCCGCAAGGAGCAGCAGCAGGGCGGAAGGAAGGCGCATTCAGTTCCCCGTCATCAGCGGCACGACCATCGCCCCCTGCGATCCATCGTCGGCAATCAGCAGCAGATATTCGGTCCCGCTCGGCAAGGCCTGGCCCGTGTCGGGATCATGGTCGGTCACGGTGAAGCCGAAGCGGCCGGCGCCGCCCGGCGCCAGCGTGACGCCGCCGGTCCCGGCCAGCGCGACATAGCTTCCGGACGCGTCCCGGTACCATGGGCGCAGGGTGACCGGGACGGCCGCGCTCGACTGAAGATCGACCATCACCCGCCGGCAGCCGGTGATGTGCAATGCCGCTGAAGGCGGGCTCGCCAGCATCGCCGGATCCGGGTCCACGCCCGGACAGGTGGTGCCGGTGGGGCCGACCGCCATGCGCAGTCGGACCGGCGCGGCCCTCGCGGCGCGGGCGTGGCTCAGCAGATCCGTGCCGATGCCAGCGAAGAGCATCGGCTGATCGAGGTCGCCGCCGATCCAGGCCGGGCCGCCGGGCGGGCCCAGCGTGCGGCGCTGCTCGTCGGTCGCAGCTGCCAGCGTGAGGAAATTCGCTTCCGCCCGTACCCCGCCAAGCGCGCGCAACAGGCTCCAGGTGAAGACACCGCGACGGACCAGCGGACCGCTCTCCTGTGCGAGCGGCCGCTCCCAGGCGATCCCGCCGGCCGGCGCCGCGTAGAAGGTGACGAGCTTGCCCGCCCCCGCCATCGGGCTCGCATCGGCAAGGCCGCTGGCATCGGAGCGCCCTCCTCTGAGCACCGCCGGCAGGCCGAGCACCGCGGGATCGAGTACGCGCGCGGTCGCATCCAGCGCGCCGCCGCGCGACAGCCCGCCGCCATTGCACGCGTCAACCACGAACCACACGCTTGCGCCTTTGGCGCGCAGCTGATCGATCCAGCCGCCGAACTCGTCATCCTTTACCGCGCCCGGCAGGCTGCGCGTCGCCGCGTTCCAGGGGGCGGCGTCGGCGGCGAGAAACATCTCGTCGAGGCCGTCGGGCTCGCCTGCGTCGCCAGGCGCCGGGATCTGCGCACCATGGCCTGACAGGTAAATCACCACCCGGTCGCCGGTGCCAGCAGCCGCGACCAGATGGCCAATCGCCGAGCGGATGGCAGGCGCGGTAGCATCAGCCCCGGTCAACAGGACAGCATCGCCGGCAGCGGCGCCGTGCGCCTTCAGTGCCGCACTCACCGCTTCGGCATCGACCGTCGCTCCGGGAAGCGCCGCGCGCACCAAACGGGCGTCAGCATATTGTGAAACGCCGATCGCGACGCCGATCAGCCGCGCCTGCGCCGGCGCTGCGCCGCCCATCACGGCCAGTAACAACAGCAGCGTGCGGAAAAGGGCTTGCGGCATCCCCCAAGCCATATACGCATTTCGCCGGGCGCCAAGGGGGATGGAAATGCGAACGATATTCCTAGCATTGCTGATCGGCGCGTGCGCGGTGCCGGCCGGCGCCCTCGCAGCTGCCGATCAGGCCGCCGCACCGTCGAGGGGCAAGATCGTCGAGGATTGGGGCGGCGAGCATGCCGCTACGGTCAAGGCAGCGATCGATCCGGCCGATCCAATCAAGACCGCCGCGCAGACCCGCGCCGCCGCCATCGCGCTCGGCCCGCTGAACGATGGGGAGGTCAGCGACCTGCTCCTCGCCGCCTCGGCACATTATCTCAACACCGGCGACGGCGCCGAGGGGCTGGCACTGGGTCGTGCCGCGCTGGCCTGGACCAGAGCGATGAAGCTCGGCCCGGCTTATGAGTTCGATGCTTTGGTCC
>JBDTXU010000687.1:0-2250 GCA_040006055.1 Sphingomonas bacterium
TCATGCTCGCCCGACGAGATGAAGATCTTGGTGCCGGTGATCGCATAGCTGCCCCCCGACTGCGGCTCGGCGCGGGTGCGGATCAGGCCGAGATCGGTGCCGCATTGCGGCTCAGTCAGGTTCATCGTCCCGCCCCATTTGCCCGAAACCATGTTGGGGACGTATTTCGTCTTCTGCTCCTCGGTGCCCTTCACCAGCAGCGCCGCGATCGCACCGTGGGTCAGCCCCGGATACATGGCGAACGCCATATTCGATGAGATCATATATTCCTGGAACGCAGTCGAGACGACGTGGGGCATCTCCTGCCCGCCAAACTCGGACGGCGCCGACAGCGTGCCCCAGCCCGATTCAACGAACTTGTCATACGCTTCTTTGAAGCCCTTGGGCGTCGAGACCGATCCATCGTCATGGCGCGTACAGCCTTCGAGATCGCCACTATGGTTCAGCGGGAACAGCACTTCGGCCACGAACCTGCCGCCCTCGTCGAGCACCGCATCGACCACATCGGGAGTCGCATTGGCGAAGCCGGGCAGGTTCGCATAGCGATCGAGCCCCACGACATGCTCGAGGATGAAGCGGGTGTCGCGCACGGGCGGGGTATATTGCGGCATGGGATCAGTCCTTCAGGCGGCCTTGCGCGCCATTGGTTTCGAGCAAGGTAATGAAATCGTTCAGCTCTTCGATCGCGGCATCGATATCGCGCTTTTGCGATTCGAGGAGCGCGACCCGTTCGTGGCAACGCTCGATCGTCACGGCGCGTTGCACCTGGCGCCCGTCGCCAATGTCATAAAGATCGATCATCTCGCGGATCTCGGCGAGGCTGAAACCGACGCGCTTGCCGCGCAGGATCCAGGCGAGCCGCGCCCGGTCGCGCTGCGAATAGATCCGCGCGGTGCCGCGCCGCTCGGGCGCGATCAGCTGCTCGTCTTCATAGAAGCGCAGGGCCCGTGCCGTCACGCCGAACTCGGCTGACAGATCGGAAATCGAGAAATGGTCGCGATCGGGATGGCGGTCGATCGCGGCATAGGCAGCGACTATGGACATGGGCGGAAACTACCTGCCCTTTACGTGAACGTCAAGCCATGCCGAACCCCACTCGCCTCTCCTTCGTCATGCCGAACTTGTTCCGGCATCCATGCTTCCGCGAGCACTTCAGGCGTTGCGCACGCGGGACGATGGACCCCGGAACAAGTCCGGGGTGACGGGAATGGCGGCTCACTCGGCGCTATTACAAAGCAACCGCCCCTTCGCATCGCGCAAGGTCGACGCCTCGGACACCGACTCGCTCAACCGGCTCACATCGAGCCCGGCCAGCGAGGCGCGGCGCAGGCAGAGCTTCTGGCACGCTTCGGGCAGCCGGCCGGGAAAGACGATCCGGTCGCCCTCGAAACGGGCATCGAAGCTGCAGCCGTCGATCTGATCGAACTCGACATGGAGATGCTCGCCGACTCGCGTGACCACGCCCGATCCGCCGCAATTCTGCTGGTCGCCATAATCGACGAACACGCCGATCCGGTACGCCGTCGCGCTCGGCACGACGCAGACCCGGTCCGTATCGCGCACATAAAGGCCGGTGATGTCGCTGTTCTTGGGGTCAGGAATCACCCCCGCCTCGATCGCCGCCGCCTCCAACCCGATCGGCGCCGCCGCATTGGCGCTGGTGTCCGCCTTTTTTCCGGAACCCCAGCAGCCGACCAGAAGCAGCGGCAGGAGGATCGCAAGCGGCCGCTTCATTCCGCCGGTACCAGCCGATCGCCCTCGATTCGCCTGAAGAAGCAGCTCCGCTCGCCTGTGTGGCAGGCGGGGCCGGCGGCATCGACGATCAGCCACACCGCATCCTGATCGCAGTCGATCCGGATATCGGCGACGCGCAGCACATGCCCGGACGATTCGCCTTTCTTCCAGAGCGCACCGCGACTCCGCGACCAGAAATGCGCCTCGCCGGTGGCGACGGTCGCCTTCAGCGCCTCGGCATTCATATGGGCGAGCATCAGCACCTCGCCTGAGACGCGGTCAGTGGCAACCGCGGTGATCAGGCCGGCGGCGTCATATTTCGGGTCCAGCACAAGGCCGGTGTCGCGGGAATCGGGCATGGAATCTCCCTTAGCCGCTCTCCCCGCCCACGGGGAGAGAGAGAAAAACGCGAGGTCTGTTACAAAAGCGCGACAAGCGCGGATCGCGCCCCTATATGGCCTGCGAAGCAACCCCCAAAGGGCACCATGCTGACAACCAATCCGTTCGACGTCCTCG
>JBDTXU010000688.1:0-2549 GCA_040006055.1 Sphingomonas bacterium
GGCCCGAAGACGCTGCAGGTCCATGTCGAACGCCAGGATCTCGACGAGATGCTCGGCAACCTGATCGAGAATGCAGCCAAATATGGCGGCGGCAGCGTGTTCGTCACGGTCGGTGCGCAGGCCGGCTTCGTCGAGTTTCTGATCGAGGACGACGGCGTGGGCATCCCCGAGGAAGAACGTCAACGCATCTTCGATCGCGGCGCGCGGCTCGATACCGGCAAGCCTGGCACCGGGCTCGGGCTGGCGATCGTGCGCGATGTGGCGGAGATCTACGAGGGTACGGTGAGTCTCGAGGAGAGCGAGGACCTTGGTGGGCTGCTAGTGCGCCTGAGACTCCCTGCCGCCAACTGACCCTCCCAGAGCAAGCTCGGGGAGAAACTAAGAGGTCAAGCCGCCGCCTTCATCTCCCGCATCACATCGGCCGTAATCGCCAAACTCCGCTTCCGCGCTTCATGATCATAGATCGCGCTGGCCACCATCACCTCGTCCACACCGGTCCGCGCAACGAACGCCGCAAGCCCCCGCGCCACCGTCGCGGCACTTCCGACCGCCGAACATTCCAGCACATGATCGAGAATCCGCGCACCCTGCGGCCCAAGGCTCTCGCGATACCCGGCGACCGGCGGGGGCAATTGTCGCGGATTGCCTGTCCGCAACGCAACGAATGCCTGTTGCTGAGAGCTCGCCAGCAACTCCGCCTCGGCATCGGTCTCAGCCGCAAATACGTTGAACCCAGCCATCACATGCGGCCTGGCAAGCGCCACCGAAGGTCGGAAATCGCGGCGGTAGGTCGCGATCGCCTGATCAAGCACATCCGGCGCGAAATGTGAGGCGAAGGCATAAGGCAGCCCGAGTGCGGCCGCGAGCTGCGCCCCGAACAGGCTCGATCCCAAGATCCACAATTCAGGGTTTGCGCCGGCCCCCGGGGTCGCGCGGATGCCGGTCTGGCCGTCATCGGCGAAATAGCTTTGCAGCTCCATCACGTCGCGCGGAAAGGCGTTCGGGTCAGTCTCGAGCGTACGCCGGATCGCCCGCGCGACGATCTGGTCTGATCCCGGCGCTCGGCCCAACCCCAGATCGATCCGGCCGGGAAAAAGCGCATCGAGTGTGCCGAACTGCTCGGCGATCACCAGCGGCGCATGGTTGGGGAGCATGATCCCGCCCGCGCCGATCCGGATCGTGTTCGTCGCCGCGCCGATATGCGCGAGCACCACCGATGTCGCCGCGCTGGCGATGCCCGACATGCCGTGATGCTCGGCACACCAATAGCGGGTGAAGCTAAGGGCCTCGGCATGGCGCGCGAGATCTGCGGCATTGGCAAGCGCTTGCGCCACATTGCCGCCTTCGACGACGGGAACGAGATCGAGCAGGGAATAGGCTGTCATGGCGTGGGAGATGGGGAGCCCGCAGCGCTTCCGCTACCCGTCAGAATTCAGTCGACCAGCGCAGCGCCCCGCCGACATCGTCGGACAGATCAGCGTAATTGCCTGGGTCCCTGCGCCAGAAGAGGTTGGTCTGGAGGCCCCCGCCCCATAACGGCAACCCGTAGCGCGCCTCCATATCGATTTCACGCCCGGTCGGAGCTAGGTTCAGCCGCTGTGTCGTCCATTCGCTCACGCTGAGCGTGTCATAATCATAATTGGTCGGGAGTTTCAGATCTATACCGCCGCGCGCCACGCGGAGAGGCTGAGCAAACCGCAGGCCGAAGCTGTCGAAGCGCCCGAAAATGCCCGTCTTGCCGATATCCCCGGCAAAAGCGCCGGTCCAGATCAACCCGTTGCCTGAAAGTCCCCCACGGACGTCAGCTATGGTCCAGCCCTTCCGGACCGAACCCCCGAGCGTCCAGCCCCTGCCCATTTCCCAGCGCAACCCGGCATCGAGGAACCAGCTCGTGGCTCGCGCCGCCCCCAGCGCATCGCCGAAACGTGCACCAAGCACTGTATTCCGTTCGGCCAGCCGCGTTCCCGTCACGCCGACATTCAACCCGCCGAACTGCCGATCGACCGTAATCGAGGCGCGTTCATAGCCGAAGCGCTGATAGCGACCGAGCAGCGCCGGCATCACATCGGCATTGCGCGTCAGCACATCGCCGCTCTCAGCAGAGGCGGCCAACCCGAACGACCCGAATTGCTGGCGAAAAGCGGTCGAGGCGCGGACAGCGCTTTCGAAGCCCTGGCCTTGCACCGGATCGCGCGCGACCAGGAAGGCGGGCTCGGCGCGCCCGGCCATGCGCGCAGTCAGCGTGGCACCGCCTTCGGCAAAACCGAAGGCAATCTGCGCGTCCGATCCCATCCGCTTCGTGACGACCCCGGCGATCGCCCGCGCGCGCTCCGCATCGCCGCCGCTCAGCAGCGTCCGCGACACGCTGGCTCCACCTCGGACCGGGGCGATCGTCATCGCGATCCTCATACCCTTGATGTTCGCGGAGACATTGCGCTGCCGTGTTTGCAGCATATTGCCGAGCGTCCGTGCCGGCCCGCTGCGATCGATCGTTCGGGCAAGGTCGATCGCGAAGGCACGACTAAATCCGTCGAGGATCACCGCACCGA
>JBDTXU010000689.1:0-3026 GCA_040006055.1 Sphingomonas bacterium
CGCCGATCGCGGCGGCCTCGTGCACGCCGGCGCAGCCGATCGCAGCGTTTTCGAGTTCGACCGAACTGATCCATTCGCCGCCCGACTTGATCACGTCCTTGGCGCGGTCAGTGATCTGCATCGTGCCGTCGGGGTGGAGCACAGCGACATCGCCGGTGTCGAACCAGTTGTCGGGACCAACCGCATCGGCATCGGCCTTGAAATAGCGCTTGATCACCCAGGGCCCGCGCACCTGGAGCCGGCCCGAGCTGACGCCGTCCCGCGGTTGTTCGCGGTCGTCATCGTCGAGCACGCGGAGTTGGATGCCGAACGGGACCTGGCCCTGTTTCGACACCAGATCCAGCTGCTCGTCGAGGCTCATCTCGTCCCAGTGCGGTGGCGGGGTGCCGGCGGTTCCGATCGGCGATGTCTCGGTCATACCCCAGAGATGCTTGACGGTAACGCCCATCCCCATAATCCGCTCGATCATCGCGCGCGGTGCCGCCGAGCCGCCGATGGTTACCTGCTGGAGATGGCGCGGCACCTCGCCGCTCGTATCCATATGCTGGAACATCGAGAGCCACACAGTGGGCACGCCGGCGGAATGGGTCACCTTCTCGTCGTTCATCAGGCGGCAGAGCAGGGCAGGATCATTGACCGCGGCATAGACGAATTTCGCGCCCGACAGCGCACCGGCAAAGGACAGTCCCCAGGCAGCCGCGTGGAACATCGGCACGATCGGCAGCACCACCGCGCGCGGCGAGAGGTTGAACACCCAGGGCGTAACCTCCGCCATGGCGTGGATCATGGTCGAACGGTGCTGGTAGAGCACGCCCTTGGGATTGCCGGTGGTGCCGCTGGTATAGCAGAGCATGCACGGGTCGCGTTCAGGCCCCTCGAGCCATTGATAATCGCCGTCCTCGGCCGCGATCACAGCCTCGAAACCGTCCGGCCCGTCGCCATCGAACACGATATAATGCTCGATGCTCGTCCATTGCGGCTTCAGCCGGTCGATCAGCGGCTGGAACAGCTTGTCGTAGAACAGCACCCGGTCTTCGGCGTGGTTGGCGATATAGACGAGCTGCTCGTCGAACAGGCGCGGGTTGATGGTGTGGATCACCCCGCCCAGCCCGATCGCGCCGTACCAGGAGACGAGATGGCGGCTGTGGTTCATGCCAAGGGTGGCGATACGGTCGCCGGGCTTGCAGCCGAGCTTTTCCAGAGCTTGCGACAGTTTCCGCGCGTCGCGGGCGATGCCGGCCCAGTTCGTGCGGGTCTCGCTGCCATCGGCCCAGACGCTGACGATCTCGCGCTCGCCATGCTCGCGCGCAGCATGATCGAGCAGCCGCGGCACCCGCAGTTCGAAATCCTGCATTCCACCTAGCAACGTTTTCTCCCCTATCTTACTCCACTCCCGCTTGCGGGAGGGGCTGGGGGAGGGCATGTCACACGCCGCCGAACAGGCCCTCCCCTAGCCCCTCCCGCAAGCGGGAGGGGAAAAGCTATCCAACCAGTGCCAGCCTCGTCTCGGAGGTCTTCAGCACCACGTTGCTCACACCCTGCAGGTTCTCGATCCGGGTCGCAAGTTCGCCATCGAGGAGGAAGTCGCGGCCGAGCAGAACGCGTGCAACACCGCCTTCGGGCAAGGCGGCATTGACCCATACCTCGCCCCGCGCCCCGCGTGCCTCGGCGATGAGGCTGCCGAGAGCCGCCATCGCCTCGGGCGTCGCCACGGACAGCTCCATTACGAAGCGTGCGCTGTTGGCGAGCGTCTCGAAGGGCTGGATGCGCTTCACCGTGACCCGCGGCGTGTCTTCGCCGGGCCGACGATCGAGCTCGACGGTGACGAGCCCGCAGCCACCATTGCGCGCAGCCTCTTCGAGATCGGCCGCGACCGCGTCATCGAAACAGGTCGCAACGAACTGACCGGTCGGATCGGAGAGCGTCGCCATCAGATAACGCTTACCGCGCGCCGAGGTGCGCCAGCGGGCATCCTCGACCAGGGCCGCCATGGTCGCGCCCGACCGTGTGCCGTCGTCGGGAATGGCAAGCTCGCCCAAAGCCGCATAGCTGCGCGCGCCGTGCATCTTGGCGAGATGGGCATGGCGATCGACCGGATGCGCCGAGAAATAGAAGCCAAACGCTTCCCTTTCCTGCTCCATCCGCTGCGCTAGCGTCCAGCGTGCCGACAGCGGCAGCTTGATCGCCGGCTCGACTGCGTCGGTACCGCCGAATAATCCGCCCTGCCCGCTGATCCGCATATCATGGACCCGCGCCGCAGTGGCGAGGATCGTTTCGGCAGTGGCAAAGATGCCGGCGCGGTTGCCATCGAGCGAGTCGAACGCACCGGCTGCGGCAAGCGTTTCGAGCTGGCGCTTGTTGAACATGCGCGGATCAACCCGGCGCGCGAGATCGTCGAGCGAGGTGAAAGGGCCGTTCTCGTCTCGCTCGGCGACAACGCGCTCCATCGCGCCCTCGCCAACGCTCTTGAGCGCCGCCAGCGCATAGCGGACGGCGAGTCCATCGGGTGTGCTCTCGACCGAGAATTCAGCCTCGCTGCGGTTGATGTCGGGCGGGAGGATGGCGACGCCCATTCGCCGCATATCGTCGGTGAAGACGCCGAGCTTGTCGGTCAGCGTCATGTCGAAGCACATCGAGGCGGCGTAGAATTCCTCCGCGTAATGCGCCTTCAGCCACGCCGTCTGATAGGCGAGCAGCGCATAGGCGGCGGCGTGCGACTTGTTGAAGCCGTAGCCGGCGAACTTGTCGATCAAATCGAACAGCTCATTGGCCTTGGCCGCCGGGATATTATTGACGGCGAGACACCCCTCGACGAATCCGGCGCGCTGGTCGTCCATTTCCTTCTGGATCTTCTTGCCCATCGCGCGGCGGAGCAGATCGGCCTGGCCGAGGCTGTAGCCGGCCAGGATCTGCGCGGCCTGCATCACCTGTTCCTGATAGACGAAGATGCCATAGGTCTCGGCAAGGATCATCTCGAGCAGCGGGTGCGGATAGGTGATCGGCTCGCGGCCGTTCTTGCGGGCACC